>NC_020059.1:2944750-3252500 GCF_000330885.1 Rhizobium tropici CIAT 899 | reverse complement strand
TCTGTTGCAATAGATTGGGATGACTTGTGGCTAGGGGTGAAAGGCCAATCAAACTCGGAAATAGCTGGTTCTCCGCGAAATCTATTTAGGTAGAGCGTCTGACGAATACCCCCGGGGGTAGAGCACTGGATGGGCTATGGGGACTCACCGTCTTACTGATCCTAACCAAACTCCGAATACCGGGGAGTACTATCAGGCAGACACACGGCGGGTGCTAACGTCCGTCGTGAAAAGGGCAACAACCCTAACCTCCAGCTAAGGTCCCCAAGTCATGGCTAAGTGGGAAAGGATGTGAGGATCCCAAAACAACCAGGATGTTGGCTTAGAAGCAGCCATCATTTAAAGAAAGCGTAACAGCTCACTGGTCTAGTCAAGGGTCTTTGCGCCGAAAATGTAACGGGGCTGAAGCCATGCACCGAAGCTGAGGATTCCTCTTTGAGGAGTGGTAGCGGAGCGTTCCGTAAGCTGATGAAGGGGTACCCGTGAGGGGCCCTGGAGGTATCGGAAGTGCGAATGTTGACATGAGTAACGATAAAGAGGGTGAGAGACCCTCTCGCCGAAAGACCAAGGGTTCCTGCTTAAAGTTAATCTGAGCAGGGTTAGCCGGCCCCTAAGACGAGGCGGACACGCGTAGTCGATGGGAACCACGTTAATATTCGTGGGCCTGGTGGTAGTGACGGATTGCTTAACTTGTTCACACTTATTGGATTGTGTGGGCGGGGACGCGGTTCCAGGAAATAGCTCCACCGTATAGACCGTACCCGAAACCGACACAGGTGGTCAGGTAGAGTATACCAAGGCGCTTGAGAGAACTATGTTGAAGGAACTCGGCAAATTGCACGCGTAACTTCGGAAGAAGCGTGACCCTTATATGCGCAAGCATGTGAGGGTGGCACAGACCAGGGGGTAGCGACTGTTTACCAAAAACACAGGGCTCTGCGAAGTCGCAAGACGACGTATAGGGTCTGACGCCTGCCCGGTGCTGGAAGGTTAAGAGGAGGGGTGCAAGCTCTGAATCGAAGCCCCAGTAAACGGCGGCCGTAACTATAACGGTCCTAAGGTAGCGAAATTCCTTGTCGGGTAAGTTCCGACCTGCACGAATGGCGTAACGACTTCCCCGCTGTCTCCAACATAGACTCAGTGAAATTGAATTCCCCGTGAAGATGCGGGGTTCCTGCGGTCAGACGGAAAGACCCCGTGCACCTTTACTATAGCTTTACACTGGCATTCGTGTCGGCATGTGTAGGATAGGTGGTAGGCTTTGAAGCAGGGACGCCAGTTCTTGTGGAGCCATCCTTGAAATACCACCCTTATCGTCATGGATGTCTAACCGCGGTCCGTTATCCGGATCCGGGACAGTGTATGGTGGGTAGTTTGACTGGGGCGGTCGCCTCCGAAAGAGTAACGGAGGCGCGCGATGGTGGGCTCAGACCGGTCGGAAATCGGTCGTCGAGTGCAATGGCATAAGCCCGCCTGACTGCGAGACTGACAAGTCGAGCAGAGACGAAAGTCGGTCATAGTGATCCGGTGGTCCCGTGTGGAAGGGCCATCGCTCAACGGATAAAAGGTACGCCGGGGATAACAGGCTGATGACCCCCAAGAGTCCATATCGACGGGGTTGTTTGGCACCTCGATGTCGGCTCATCGCATCCTGGGGCTGGAGCAGGTCCCAAGGGTTTGGCTGTTCGCCAATTAAAGCGGTACGTGAGCTGGGTTCAGAACGTCGTGAGACAGTTCGGTCCCTATCTGCCGTGGGTGTAGGAATATTGACAGGATCTGTCCCTAGTACGAGAGGACCGGGATGGACATATCTCTGGTGGACCTGTTGTCCTGCCAAGGGCATAGCAGGGTAGCTATATATGGAATGGATAACCGCTGAAGGCATCTAAGCGGGAAACCAACCTGGAAACGAGTGTTCCCTATCAGAGCCGTGGAAGACGACCACGTTGATAGGCCGGGTGTGGAAGTGCGGCAACGCATGAAGCTTACCGGTACTAATAGCTCGATTGGCTTGATCGTTCCCATTGCCAGTGCTCATCAAACAAGTTTGATGAGGCAATAGGATGTAGGCAGTAGGCAATAGTCGCCTCTGCGTAGCATCCAAGACGTGTTCAAATAAAAAAATCCAGCTTCTCAAAATGTCCATGCATAAGCATGAACAACAGGCCTCCGTATGGGCGGCTGATGTCCCCTTCGAGCGACGAGCGAGAAGGAAAGGCATATCAGCCCAGAAAGAGCAACTTGTTAGTCCATGCGTTCCGCATGGACTAACAAGTTGCGCTTTGCCGACCTGGTGGTTATGGCGGGGTGGCTGCACCCGTTCCCTTTCCGAACACGGCCGTGAAACGCCCCTGCGCCCATGGTACTTCGTCTTAAGACGCGGGAGAGTAGGTCGCTGCCAGGTCTGCCAAACGCAACTCAGGCTAAATCGATGAAATCGATTTATGCCTCCGGGCTAAATTGCCAAGCAATTTATGCCTCCACGCTAAACCGCTTCAGCGGTTTATGCGTCACAAAATCTTCTCGTCACACTCTGAAATACGGCCAAGCCGTGTTACAATAGGCCGCTAACGCGGCCTTTGTCGCTTCTGAAAACAGATGTTCAAGGTGGGTTAACCCCGAAAAGGTACCCGCCTAACACGAGACAAATCCTGCGGATTTGCTCGGATGACGCAAGTTGGTAAACCAACTTGCTGTGGTGAGACAAACTCTGCGAGTTTGCTCACGCGCGATAAACCGCTCTGCGGTTTACGCTGGTGACGCGGGGTGGAGCAGCCCGGTAGCTCGTCAGGCTCATAACCTGAAGGCCGCAGGTTCAAATCCTGCCCCCGCAACCAAACTTTCCAAAACTTCCCTACAGACCGATACAGAACTCATGCCAAAATCTCGGGCGCAAACCTAAAAGCGGGCGCTCGTGGATCCGTGCCGTAGCGCATTCGCGGAGAGAGGTGGGAGCCACTTATCCTTCGGCCCGATCGGCGGTAATGATCCATGCGCGGGAGTGGAAGAGCACACCTTCGGAGGTCATATGCGCCTCCAGCAGATCATGCAGACGCTGCAGTGATTGGTCGGCTGTCCCGTCTGTATGCGAGAGCGCGTCCTTTACCATATACAGGTGGCTCAAGGCATCGACGGCGGAATCGACGTCAGGTCCATAGAAGACCGGTTCGCGCACATCGATGAAGTCGATCGCGGTGAAGCCGGCATTGCTCAGTAGCTTCGTGGCAATGGCGGGATCTGCGAGTGAAAACGCCTTGCCGGCTTTTTCAGAGATTGTGCTTCCTGGCGCCAGCGCCTGCCTGATAGCGCCGGACCATTTGTTGTGCTCTTCGCTTTGCCATACCATCCAGGCAATGCGTCCACCCGGACGCATCGTGCGGGCGATATTGGCAAATGCCGCCGGCGGATCGGCGAAGAACATGACGCCAAAACGGCTGATGCATAGATCAAAGGCAGCAGCTGGAAAGGCGTAGGTTTGCGCGTCGCCCAACTCGAAGCTGACGTTGCGTAATCCCGCTTGAGCGCTACGTTGGCGCGCAATCTCAAGCATCTCGGTGGAAATATCCACGCCGACCGCGCCGCCTTGTGTTGCGGCAAGAGCTGCTTGCCGGGTGGTTTGCCCGGCGCCGCAGCCAATGTCGAGTATCCGGTCATGCGTCCGGACGCTGGCGGTGGCTCGCAAATGCCGGTTATGCCGTGATAGTTCAGCGTCGTAAAAATCAGCACATTGCAGCACTACAAGCCTCCCTCATCTCGGAATTTCTTTGACGGAAGTCGATACCACTTGTTGCGGCCTCCTCATAAACTGATTGCATAATGAGATCGGTTATGCAATATGGATTCCAGTTGCAATTTGCAATCGGATGGATTTGTCATGGAACGAACGGAATCATTCGCCGCTGCCGAGACGTCAATCGAAGTCAAGGGAGCGAAACTGCAGACCCAAGCTTTCGGTGATCCCTCCAGCCCGCCCATCATATTGATCATGGGAATGATGGCTTCGATGCTGTGGTGGCCGGACAGGTTCTGCGAGGCATTTGCCGCCCGCCAGCGCTATGTGATCCGGTACGACCAGCGCGACACAGGCCTCTCGACACATTATCCGCAGGGCGAACCCCGTTATTCGTTCACCGATCTGGCTGACGATGCCATCGCAATTCTCGACGGCTACGGATTGGAAACGGCGCATGTGGCGGGCATGTCGATGGGGGGCGCCGTTGCACAGGAAGTCGCGTTGCGCCATCCCCGGCGTGTGCGCACGCTTACGCTGATCAGCACATCGCCGCTCGGCGCGGAGGGCTTGCCCTCCTCGACAAAGGGCTATCAGGAGCATTCCAGGTCGGCCGAAGCAATCGATTGGTCGAACCTCGAAGCTATTGCCGATTTCCTGCGTCGCGACACGGCCATGCTTGCCGGCACCAGGCATCCATACGATCCTGACGCTGCAAGTGCCATGATCGCCCGCGACATGGCACGGGCGCCGTCATTTGCCAGTGCTACGAACCATTTCACGCTCGTGAGCGAGGAAAGGCCTGCGAGGCTTCAGGCCTCCGATATCAAGCTGCCGGTCCTTGCGATCCACGGCACAGCCGATCCGCTGTTTCCCATAGAGCACGGGGAGGCCTTCACAAAGGTCGTCCGAGACGCGCGGTTGCACCGGGTCGAAGGTGGAGGGCACGAAATCCACGAGCGCGACATTGACGAGATCGCACAGGCCATCATCGATCATACAGCCTGACAGACGACCGGTCCGACAGACAACCGGAAAGCCAGGCATGACCTCGCTTTCCGGTTCGTTAGAAATCAGCTTCTCGGCTTCAGGTTCTCTGGATCGTATAGCGGCTTGTAGCCGACGCCGGCGACTTCGACCGGGTAGGTCTCGCCGAAATATTCGACCTTCAGCTTCCGGCCTTCCTGAGCATAGGACCAGGGGAGGTAGGCGAGTGCGATATTCTTGCCGATGGTCGGGCCATAGGCGATCGAGGTGGTGAAGGAGCGGCGGCCGAGGTCGTCGACCATGGTTTCGCCGGTTTCGGGGTCCATGACCGGCAAGATGCCGACCGGGTAGCGGGCAACGCCGTTGGAGTCGATGTTATCGGTCACGACGAGCGTGCAGAGCATCGCAGGCTGATGCTCGCGGGCGCGATATTCGAGGTGCTTCGCCTTGCCGCGAAAATCGGCTTCCTTGACCTTCGGGCGGGCGAGATCGGCTTCCAGCAGGTTATATTCCGTCAGCAGGTCGGCATTCTGCAGGCGCAGGCTCTTTTCCATGCGGCGGCTATTGGCATAGGTCTCGACGCCGACGGCGATGGCGCCCGTCGAACGCAGCGCATCCCAGACGGCCAGCGCGTCACCATAGGCCATGTGCAGTTCCCAGCCCTGTTCGCCGACGTAGGAAATGCGGAATGCCGTGACGTTCTTGCCGGCGATGCGGATCTGCTTGATCGCGGCGAAGGGGAAGTTCTCGTGCGAGAGGCTTTCCGGGCTTTCGACCACCTTCTGCAGGTTGGTGCGGGCATTCGGCCCCCAGATGCCGATCGTGACATAGCGTTCGGTGACGTCGGTGATGGTGACGTCGAAGCCCTTGTCCTCGGCAACGCGGCGCATGTAGTGGAAATCGCGCGGGCCGGCATCGGCGCCGTCGATCAGGCGGCAACGATCGGCCATGCGGATGACGGTGAAGTCGGCGCGCACCATGCCTTCGTCATCGAGGAAGTGGGTGTAGATGCCCTTGCCGATATTGGCGTCGCCACCGATCTTGGCCGCGCAAAGCCATTCCAGCAGTTCGACATGGTCAGGGCCTTCGATGTCGTACATGGCAAAATGCGAGAGGTTGATGATGCCGCAATCCTCGCTCAGCGCAAGGTGCTCGGCATTGGAGACGCGCCAGAAATGGCGGTTGTCCCATTCGTTTTCGCGCACCGGTATGCGATCGCCGTATTTCTCGAGCAGGTGCTCGTTGGCGGCATAGCCATGAGCACGCTCCCAGCCGCCAAGTTCCATGAAGTAGCCGCCGAGCTCTTTTTCTCGCTCATAAAAAGGCGAGCGACGGACATTGCGGCCGGTCGCATAGGGTTCGCGCGGGTGGACAGCGGGATTATAGATCTTCTGCGCAGCCTCGGTGCAGCGTCCTTCGATGAACTTTTCTTCCAGCATGTGCGGATAGAAGCGGGAATAATCGATCCTATTATGATCGATCGGCGTGCGGCCGTCGGTCATCCAGTCGGCAACGAGCTTGCCGAAGCCGGGGCCGTCCTTCACCCAGATGGCGACGCAATACCAGAGGCCGCGGACCTTCTGGCTTTCGCCGACGGACGGACCGCCATCGGTGGTGACCTGCAACAGACCGTTGAAGGAATGGCCTTCATTGTAGCCGAGTTCACCGAGGATCGGCGTCAATTCCATGGCGCGTTCGAGCGGCTCGATTATCTGCTCCATGTCGAGATCGCGCTGGGAAGGCGAAAGGCGAGCCTCGTGCTTTTCGAGGAGATCGCGGGGATGGCAGAGGCGCGGGTTCTTCTCTTCGTAGTAACCCCATTCGATCTGGCCGCCTTCCGCCGTCTTCGGATCACCGGTATCGCGCATATAGGCGGAATTGCCCTGGTCGCGCATCAGCGGGAAGCCGATTTCCTTGCCGGTATTGGCAAACTCGTTATAGGGGCCGAAGAAGGTCAGAGGGTGATCAACCGGCATGACCGGCAGGTCTTCGCCGACCATTTCGGCGATCAGGCGGCCCCAGAGACCGGCGCAGACGATCACGTATTCGGCTTCGATCGTACCGCGATGGGTGACGACGCCGGAGATGCGGCCATCCTTAACGATCAGCGACTGAGCCGGTGTATTGGCAAAAGACTGCAGCTTGCCGCTCTTCTCGCCCTGGTCGATCAACTTGCCGGCAACCGTCTGCGAACGGGGAATGACGAGGCCGGCATCCGGGTCCCACATGCCGCCCTGCACCATGCTTTCTTCGATCAGCGGGAATTTTTCCTTGATCTCCGCGGGGTCGATCAAGCTCACGCGCGTGCCAAAGGCCTTGCCCGAGGTGACCTTGCGCTTGATTTCGGCCATGCGGTCGTCATCGCCGACGCGGGCGACTTCCAGGCCGCCGACGCGGGCATAGTGGCCGAGCTTATCGTAGAAATCGATGGAGTAGAGGGTCGTCCAGCAGGAGAGGAAATCATGGCTGGTCGTGTAGCAGAAATCGGAAGCATGCGCCGTCGAGCCGATATCAGTCGGGATGCCTGATTTGTCGATGCCGACAATATCGTCCCAGCCGCGTTCGATCAGATGGTGGGCGATCGATGCGCCGACGATACCGCCAAGCCCGATGATGACGACCTTCGCCTTTTGAGGAAATACTGCCATTGCGTGCGACCCTGATTGATACTGAAAACGGATTTTATGATGTGTGCGGCGGCGACCAGAGCCTGTCTACGACATATTCAAGATGCTTGCACGACGATCATCACGCTGTCCTATCAGGAAATGGCTGGGTTTGTCGGCGACATATGCTAATCGGAGATGTCGCAAAGGCGACGGCTTATTGGGGGATCGACTGCATCATGATCTCGCGGCGCAGGATCGGGCCTTCCTGGCCGAAATAGGTCGTCAGCAACTTCGCGAAATCGTCGGACTGGTAGGTTTCGGTCAGCGTCTGATCGACGAGCAGGCGGAAGGTGGAGTCATCCTGCCGGAGGGCTATACCATAGGGCTCATGCGTAAAGAGGCGGTTGCCGATCGCGAGCGTGGACGGAGTATGGGCATGGGAAGCGAGATCGAAGAGCAGGGCGCGATCGGCGAAATAGGCATCGATCTTATGGTTTTCGAGCGCGGCCAAGCCGTCCTGATGCGTGGCGAAATCGGCGATCCGCGTCTTCGGCACGTCGGAACCTAGTGCCTCGCGCAGCGTCGCGCCCGTCGTCGTGTCGGCGCGAACGCCGATCGTGTTCGTCGCGGGGGCCGGCTTGGCCGAAACCTGCGCCAGCCGCTTGTCGAGGAACAAAGCCATTAGATAATCGGGCGAATCCCTGCGCAGTAGAGCGCTGGCACCGGTGATGAAGATCGGCTGGGAGAAATCGACATTCTGGCGTCGGCCGAGACTGATGGTCAGCGCGCCACAGAGAAGGTCGACCTGGCCGCTTTTGACTGCGTCGAAGCCATCGGCAAGCGTGGTTTCGATATAGTCGCGCTTGAGATCGGTGACCTTGCGCCCGACGGCATCGGCGACCTTGCCGCAGAGATCGATGGCATATCCCGCCGGGCTGCCATCCTTCTTCTTGAAGGAGAAGGGTGCTTCGTCGCTGATGTAGCCGATCCGGATCGTGCCCTTTTGGGCGATAAGATCCAGCGTTTGCGCGGCCGTAGCCGTGTAGGCGGATATGCCGAGGATAATGCCTGCCAGAACCAGTCGTCTCATGCAATGTGCCGGCATGATCCTGATCTCCAAAAGAAAATTGGGCAATCGCAAAGGCTTAGGCGCAGATTATGGCCTGACGGCTTTTTGTCAACGATGGATTGTCCTTGATCGCCTGCCGTCGAGCAGAGGTGGCGGCCTTTCCTGTCTCGAAGATCGGCTTTTCAGCGAGACAGACTATGACTCGCGGCCCAGCTGGAGATGGCGGCCGCAATCGCTTGAGGCTGATCTTCCGGCGCGATGTGCCTTGCCGGTCCGCAATTTTCGATCTCCAATCCGGCAATATTCTCGCGGCACCAGTCTATCATCCTTTCGCCGACCAGCAGCGTCTCCGCCGGACCATCGAAAGTCAGCAGCAGTTTCGGGATATCTTCGCTGCGGGCAAGCCAGGCATCATAGGCTTCGATGCGCGCGACGACATCGGCCGGTTCGCCTTCGATCGGCATCGCGCGCGGCCAGGCAAGCAGCGGACGGCGGCTTTCGCGCGTCGGGTAGGGCGCGCGATAGACGGCATGATCCTCGGCGCTCAATTCGTTCAGGACCGTGGCTTTCAATGCCTGCTCGATGAAGAAATTCTCGTCCAGAACCTTCGCTTCGCCCGTGCCCGGTGAGCGCAGCAGTTCATAGCGAGCCCGTGCATTCGGCAGGTCGTTCCAGGTCAAAGGCCTGATGATCGTTTCCATGAAGGCGATGCCGCGCACGCGTTCCGGATGGCGGGCGGCCCAGTCGAATGCGAGTGCGCCGCCCCAATCATGGCCGATCAATACGACATCATCGAGCGCGAGTTTGTCGAACCAAGCTTTGAGATAGCGTGCATGGTCGTCAAATGAATAAGCAACATCGGGTTTGCCGGAGCGGCCCATGCCAATGAGGTCGGGAGCCAGGCAGCGGGCACGCACGGCAAGGGCCGGGCTGATATGCCTCCACAGATAGGATGAGGTCGGATTGCCATGCAGGAAGACGAAGGGTGTTCCTGTTCCGGCATCCTCGTAGAAGGTCGTCGAGTCCAGCACATTCAGGGAGGGCATGTGGGTATCCTCTCGTGAAATAAAATGGTAAGGTACCTGTCTATTTAACATAATAGTCAGGTGCCTGTCTACACCATGAAAGATTGTGTTCCCACTCGCCCGTCCCTGGGCCTGCTGCTGCGGCTCGTGCATCAACATTGGACACAGGACGTCGAAGCCGCGCTGGAAGAGGCCGGTTATGGCGATATCCGACCACCGCACGCCAATGTGTTCACCTTCATGCGTCCGGAAGGAATTCAGGTGAGTGAGCTCACTCGGCTTGCCCATGTCCGCAAGCAGACGATGACGCAGGCGGTGGAGGAGCTGGAGCGCCTGGGTTATGTCGAGCGCCGACCGGACCCTGACGATCGACGTGCAAGACTTGTGTTTCTGACCGAGCGTGGCAGAGGCGTGCGGCCAATAGCAGCGGCAACCGGTCGGCTTGTGGATCAGCGCTGGTCCGATATCGCCGGTTCTGAGGAAATCGATATGCTGAAGCAGGCTTTGCAGGGGGTGCTCGGCAAGCTCCGCGGCGACCGGGATTCCGCAGAGCCGATGGACGAGGCGGCGACATAGGAGTTCGGGTGATCTGCCAGAGATATGTCGGCCGCACTTTGGAGCGCTATCACGAAGAGTTTCGTTACTCCGTCCTGGTTTATGGCCTATCTCTCCTCCACGACCGTCAAGCGAAGGGATGTGCCGATGCGGGAGAGGAGCCTGATCAGGAAGACAAATGGAGCGAGGCGGAAATCGGGCCTCGCTTTCGGCTTCGGCTTTTCGGTTCTTTGTGGGACCTTTGGCCTCGCGCTGCCTTCGCCGGCAGCAGCGCAGACCATCATCGATGATTGGCAGAAGGTGAAGCCGCCGGCGGCGCCGGAGCTGAAGACCGTTACCGTCGATCCGAAGACGACGGCATTGCTGGTCCTCGATTTCAACGGCGCGCAGGACCCGACCAAGGGACCGTGCAACGTGAAGACCAAGCCCCGTTGCCTGGCGTCCGTCCCCAAGATGAGAACTCTGCTCGATCAGGCGCGCGCCAAGGAGATGCTCGTCGTCTTCAGCCTGGCCGGTGTTGGCGAGCCGCAGGATATCGCAACGGCTCTGGCGCCCCTGGAAAGCGAGCCGATTGTCAAATCCGGGGCGGACAAATTCATCGGCACCAATCTGCGCAGCATTCTCTCGGACAAGGGCATCAAGACCATCATCGTGACAGGCACGGCCTCGGAAGGCGCGGTGCTCGATACGGCGACGGATGCGGCGCTCAACGGCATGAACATTGTCCTGCCCGTCGACGGCATGTCATCGACAGAGCTTTACGGTGAGCAATATGTGGCCTGGCACATGGTCAATGCGCCCGGCGTTTCGCAGAAGACGACACTGACCAGCATAGACAGGATCAAGTTCTGATTTGCTGCAGCCCGCCGGCCAGCACGCCCACAAGCGCGCCATTCTCCAGAAGTGCCGTGCCCGATAATCCGTCGATCAACATCTCTTGAGTTTCGGCGCTTGTCGTCTGTGACATAGTATCGCCGGCAACGACAGCTATGCGATGATCCCTTTGGAGGATGCGTTTCATGTCTTTTCGCCAGATGGTTCCTGGCCTGGCCCTGGCCCTTTCGCTGATATCGGCAACGGCATCCGCCGCTCCGCCCGAGCAAGGCCATGGCGCGCCCGCCAGTGCGAGCGGCGTGCTCTCGCTCCTGCCGCCCGATGCGGTGAGCGAGCATGTGTTGACAACGGATGGCAAGACCATTCCCTATACGGCGACGGCGGGTACGCTCGATCTTTTCGGCCAGGATGGCCAGCGCAGCGCCGCGATCTTCTACACCGCCTATGTTGCCAAGAACCGGGATGCGAGCCGGCCTGTGACCTTCGTGTTCAATGGTGGGCCGGGTGCTGCTTCGGCCTTTCTCAATCTCGGGCTTGTCGGTCCGCGCATCGTCGATTTCGGCGCAGACGGCCGCGATGGCGCCCACGCCGAGCTGGTCGACAATCCGCAAAGCTGGCTGGAATTTACCGATCTCGTGCTGATCGATCCGACGGGCACCGGCTGGAGCCGAGCGGCCAAGCCAGATGACCAGAATGATTTCTACAGTGTCGACAGCGATGCCGAAAGCCTCGCCAAGGCGATCGCCCTCTACATCGCCCATAACAGCCGGACGTCGTCGCCGAAGTACATTCTCGGAGAAAGCTATGGCGGGTTTCGTTCGGTCAAGATTGCCAACAGCCTGCGTGAGGATCAGGGCATTCTGATTTCCGGCATCGTCATGCTGTCGCCGCTGCTGGAGGGCCGGTTCGTCTTCGGGGGCGGTGAGGATGCTCTTGGTGCAGCCTTGCAACTGCCGTCGCTGGCGGCGGCCGAACTGGAGCGTCAAAACGCCTTCAGCGAGAAAGCGGTGCAGGATGCCGAGGCCTTCGCCTTCAACGAATATTTGCCGACCCTTGCCAGACGGCCGCCGTCGGGAGATGCAGGCCAGGCCTTCTACGGACGCGTCGCGAAGCTGACCGGCATACCGCAGGATGTCGTTGCCAAGAACCAAGGTTTTCTCGGCGGGGTCTACCGCAAACATTCCGATGGTGACGGCGCGGACGTGGCGAGTGCTTATGACGCCTCGTTCCTCGCGCCGGACCCCTATCCGCAGTCGGAGGCCGAGCATGGCGGCGACCCGATCCTGGATGGCTTTGTTCGTGCTTATGGCGGTGCCTTTTCAGGCTATGCCCGTGACGAGCTGGGCTTTCATACCGACATGACCTACACGCTTCTGTCGACATCGGTGAACAGGGAGTGGAAATGGGGCGGGCGCAATGGCGGCTCGCGCGGGACCGCCGGTGTTGGCGACGATCTCAAGGAGCTGCTATCGCTCTCGCCATCCTTCCGCGTGATGATCGGGCAGGGTTACAGCGATCTCGTCATCCCCTTCGGCGTGAACAAATATGTGCTCGACCACATGCCCCCCGCCTTTGCTGATCGCGTGGCGATTAAGCTCTATCGCGGCGGCCATATGTTCTACACGCGACCGATGTCGCGCGAGCAGTTCACGGGTGATGCCAAGGCGTTTTATGCCGGGCAGATCAAGGCAGCGCCGGCAGCGCAATCGAACTGACTGGCTGGCCTCGATGCGCCACCTGGAAGGCGCGGTGCGAGACCTGTATTTACTTGTTTCTCGCAACCATGGCCTTGATGGTTTCGCAGAGCTCGTCCTTTGCCTGCTGCGGGCTGATGTCGCCCGTCGTGGCGGCATAGGACAGCGCTTCGGCCGCACCCAGCATCGCCCAGAGGCCTGCTGATTTGATGGAGCCTGCGTCGGCGAAAGAAGCGAGCAGCGCGCGACACTTCTCGATGAAGGCCGTGTCGTATTCGCGTTTGATTTTTTCGAGCTCCGGCGAGCCCGCGAGTGCGGCGATGATGCCGGGTATTTCGCGCCCCTGCAGCAGCACGCAATCGACATAGGAGGCGGCTATCACCTCAGCCCTGCCTGCCAGCGTCGGGCTGCTTGCATCAAGCGCCTTGTCCATCACTGCTGTCTGTCTGATATCGTATTCGCGATAGAGCGCAGCCAGTAGGCCGGAACGAGTTGTGAAGTGGTCGTAGACCACGGGTTTCGTCACGCCGGCACGCTCCGAAAGCCGTCCCAATGTCAGGGCTTCCGTTCCCTCTTCGCCGATGATTTGCCAGGCAACGTGGATGAGCTGCCGATAGCGCCCCTCCCGCGTCAGTCGGCTGCGGGGTTCCGTTTTCTTCGTTTGCACGCTTGACATCGCTATATACCAAAAGTAACTTACTAAAAGTATATAAGACTGGGCCGCCGCTCACAATATGTCAGCAGGAGTTTTTCACATGCATGCGCTTATCGTCCTCGCCCATCCAAAACCTGATTCGTTCAGCCACAGCGTTGCGACCAAAGTCGCCGAAGGTGTAACGGCTTCGGGCGCCACGTTTGAAATCGCGGATCTTACGGCGGAAGGTTTTGATCCGAGGTTCAGCGTCGCCGATATCGCCGCTCATCTCAGAGAAGGCCCATCGCCTGATGACGTCGTTGCCGAGCAAGCGCGAATCGATCGTGCCGATGCGCTGGTGCTGGTCTATCCCGTTTATTGGTGGTCCATGCCCGGCCTGCTCAAGGGGTGGATCGATCGGGTGTTTACCAATGGCTGGGCCTATGACGACATGCCCGGTGACAGGCCGATCAAGAGATTACGCCATCTTCGCGTCCATCTGGTCGCTATCGGCGGTGCGACCATGCGCACCTATGCGCGCCATGGTTATTTCGGCGCCATGAAGATGCAGATCGATCATGGAATTTTCGGATATTGCGGCGCTCCCGTCGCGACCTCCGAACTGCTGTTGACGGAAGCACAGGATATGACTTCCCATCTCGATACCGCCCGCGCCATCGGGCAAAATCTCTTTGCCACTTCACGATCAGAGAAGGCGGTGGATGCGGCCTAATGGTGCTGCTGGAGCGGTTCAGTTTTTCAGGGAATCTCTGAACCGCTCCATCTCTTTGTTGTCTCGCAATTCCGGACGGAAAACCGCTGGGCACTCTTCCTGGAATTGCTCTATAGCTGAAAGAGATGCCTGATGCGCGAGCTCAGCGTGCTGACCGGATTGCCGTGAGCCAGCATGTCGGCATTGGCGAAGAGATGCTCCTCCTCCTCTATGCGTTTTGCCAGGATGACGCCGAGCTCTTCGGCAAGAGTCGGCCGGTCGTGCAGCAGCGGCGCCAGACACTCATCGCCGATTTCGTAGGTGACGACGAAGGTGAGGGCGCGAACCGTGCCGACTTCACCGGATCCCATCAGCAGCCCGTTCTCGCCGAAATAATCGCCTGGCGCAAGGCGCGTCAGCTCGATCTGGCGATGCCCTTCGCGGCGGGTGATGCTGACGACGCCCGAGCGGACGATCGTGAGCGCCCGCATGCGGGCATCCTGCTCGGCGATGACAGCATCCTTGCGATAGGTCCGCCGCTGCATATGCGATGCCAAATGCTCCTTTTCATCCTCGGTCAGCGAAGAGAACAGAGGGATATTGCTGACAAGTCGCCAGGGCGTTCCGGGGGCATGTTGCTTCTCGTCGGCCGTCTCAGTCTTTTGCTGCATCGGAAGCATGATCGTGCCGGGCGGATCGGCGAGTTTCAAGTTTGCCGCCTTGGTGTGACGAACTAGCAGATCATAAATCTCGTTCTTTGCGGCTTGTGTCAGCGACATATCGCGCACGCGAAAGGACAGCTGCAGTTCGATCGCCTGCCCATCGATGGAAGTGATGGTGACACTGGGTTCCGGGTTCTTCTGGATCGAGTTGCAGCTGATCAAGACGTTTTGCATCACATCCGCGATGATGCGTGGCAGAGCGGTGGGCTGAATGCGTACGGTGACGGTTGCGCCGTGGCTTTCGTCAGGCGAGGAAAGATTGGTCAGCCGCGTCTTGGCAAGGATACTGTTCGGAATGACGATCAGATCGTTGGTGCCGCTCAGCAGTTGCGTGGCGCGCCAATTGGTTTCGACGACGCGGCCCTGGACATCATTTTCGAGGACGATCCAGTCGCCGACGGAGTAGGGACGGCCGAGATTAAGGGCTATGCCGGAGAAGACGTCGCTCAAAGTGCTCTGCAAGGCAAGGCCGAGAATGATGGCGAAGACGCCCGATGTTGCGATCAGCGTACCGATCGGAACGCTGAAGACATTACCGACGATGGAGAGAATGGCGCCGAGATAGATGACGCCGACGATCAGATCCTGCAGCAGCCGGCCCTCGCGGGGCTTGCGCTCGAAAATCAGGAACAGCCGCACGCAGGCGATGAGCACCCAGGCGCCGTTGATCCACCAGACGATCTTGGCAAAACCCGTGAAGGTGCGCAGCGTTACCGAGTCCTGCGGCGGGCTCGGCTCATAGGGGACGATGCCGTGATAGAATAAAAGTGCGGTCAGGCAGACGAAGAAGGCCATCTGACCGATCAGACGGCCGGCCCGCTGATGACGCAGCACGACGCGGCTGACGAATGTGCCGACGACAACCAGAATGAAGAACTGGACGATCGGATCGCCAAGAAGCGCAATGGACATGGGGACTCGGTCGCACTCGGTCTTTCGGATAGGTGCTAAATTGGCATGAAAGAGGCCGCAGCGCCATATGCAGAAAAAGTATGATTAATTGACGTTGCCGCCTTGATCTCAGGACCTGCACCTTGATAATTAGATGACGATTATCATCTTATATCTGTCATCCCACCCTGCTATCTGCTCTCGCAGCGCAACGCCCTAGCGCTCCGACATCCTTAAGGAATACCCATGACACAGTCTTTCGAGATTCGCGGCGATCTGTTGATCGGCTCAGATTCTACCGGCGGCAACAGAACCGTGCGTGCCATCAATCCGGCAACCGGCGCAAATCTGGAACCAGCCTTTGCGATCGCCGGCGAGAGCGACGTTGCCAAAGCGTGCGAACTGGCCGCTCAGGCGTTCGACGTCTACCGTGCGACCAGCCCCGAGCAGCGCGCAGCATTTCTCGAAAAGATTGCCGACAACATCATGGAGATTGGCGATGTCCTGATCGAGCGCGCGACGGAGGAGACCGGCCTGCCGGTGGCGCGCCTGCAGGGCGAGCGCGGCCGTACCGTCGGTCAGCTCCGGCTGTTCGCACAGGTCGTTCGCTCCGGTGAGTGGCTCGATCTGCGCGTCGATCCGGCTTTGCCGGAGCGCAAGCCGCTGCCACGGCCGGACCTGCGCCTGCGCCAGATCCCGCTCGGCCCGGTCGCCGTCTTCGGTGCCAGCAATTTCCCGCTCGCCTTCTCGGTTGCAGGCGGTGATACGGCTTCGGCACTTGCCGCCGGCTGCCCGGTCGTCGTCAAGGGCCACCTTGCCCATCCCGGCACGGGCGAGCTTGTCGGCCGCGCCATCCGTGCCGCCGTCGCCCAATGCGGCCTGCCGGAGGGCACATTCTCGCTGCTGACCGGTGCCAACGAGACGGGTGCCGCGCTGGTGCGCGATCCCCGCATCAAGGCCGTCGGCTTCACCGGCTCGCGCGGCGGCGGCCTGGCGCTCGGCGCCATTGCCGCGGCTCGTCCGGAGCCGATCCCGGTCTACGCCGAGATGAGCAGCGTCAACCCCGTTTTCCTGTTCCCCGCCGCTCTCGCAGCACGCGCCGAGGCGATCGGGACCGGCTTCATCGATTCCCTGACGCTCGGTGCCGGCCAGTTCTGCACCAATCCGGGCCTGCTTTTTGCGATCGAGAGCCCTGATCTCGACCGTTTCGTTCAGGCGGCCAGCGGTGCCCTGACCGGCCGCGCGCCGGCGCCGATGCTGACGCCCGGCATTCACGCCGCCTTCGACAAGGGCGTTGCCGCATTGGCGGAACATGAATCTGTCAAGACCGTCGCTCATGGCGCTCCGGCCGAAGGCGTCAATCGCAGCCCGGGCATCTTCTTCGAGACAGAAGCGGAGGAGTTCCTGGCGGACGAGCGCTTGGGCCACGAAGTTTTCGGTGCGGCAAGCCTTCTGGTACGCTGCAAGGATGTCGACCAGATGATTGCCGTTGCGGAAAAGCTCGAGGGCCAGCTGACCGCGACTCTGCAGATCGAAGCGGATGACTATGCCACGGCCGCCAAGCTGGTGCCGGTGCTGGAACGTAAGGCCGGGCGCATCCTCGCCAATGGCTGGCCGACCGGCGTCGAAGTTTCCCACGCCATGGTGCATGGTGGGCCTTTCCCGGCAACCTCGGACAGCCGTACGACCTCGGTCGGCACGCTTGCCATCCGCCGCTTCCTGCGTCCGGTCTCCTATCAGGATCTCCCGGAGGGGCTGCTGCCGGCGGAATTGCGCGATGACGGCGTCAAGTCGCTGCCGCATCTGCTGGATGGCGTGCGCAAGGGTAACTGATCACTGAGGAGCCCCTCATCCGGCCTTTCGGCCACCTTCTCCCCGCTTGCGGGGAGAAGGGGATAGCCGCACCTGCAGCCTTCCTTCCACTCGCCTTCTCATGCGAGAGAACAGAGGTCATTCCCTCGCCCCGCGTGCGGGGAGAGGGCTAGGGTGAGGGGCTATCCCGGCACGTAAAGCGCCTTTCAAACCTCAAACCTCCGCGTAAACAATCCCCGTAAAGGAGCCGGCATGGTGCAGCAGTTCGCGCTCGCCTGAACCATCGAGGCTTGCGGAATAGAGATTGCCGCCGATGTCGGTGAAGAACATGCGGTTGTTCGGAAGGTCGAGCGAGAGGCCGATGCCTTCATCGAGACCTTCGAGGACCACTTCGGACGTTGCGGCGATATCGTCCATCGCTGCGCGATTGACGGTATTTCCGCGGGGGAGATTGCCGCGGTCGGTCCAGTAGATCGCGCGGGTGGCGAGATCCAGCTCAAGATCGATCGGCTCCGGCAGCTTATCCAGCAGAATTTCGATATCGCTGCGGTTTGTTGCGGTTTCGCCGGCCGGGATATTGATGCCGGCGCGGAAGATGCGGCCGAGGCCGGCATCCGGCGGCCCTTTCTGGGTCCAGTAGATCTGGCCGAGCGGCAGGTCGAGGGCGATGCCGACGCACCAGCGTTCGATATCGGCGCTGTCTCCCGGGCTGTCGCCGTTCTGCACCAGAGTTTCGATGTTGCTGCCATCGATATTGGCGCGCATGACGCGCATGCCTTCGCGGTCGCACCAATAGAGCTTGCCGTTGTCGCGGTCGAGCTGGATCTGCTTCGGCGTGACGAGCGTGCTGCCCGGCGGGATCAGCGTGATATGGTTGCCGCCGTCGAGGTCCATACGCTCGATGGAGCCGTCATGGGCGTTGTAGTCGTTGCCCATCTCCGTCCAGTAGATCCAGCGGTTCTCGCTATCGACGAGAATGCCGTCCGGGCTGCGGCCCGCCCGCTGGACGATGAGCTTCAAATCGGTGCCGTCGATGGCGGAGGAGAGGATTCGTCCGTCGTTGATATCGAGGAAAAACAGTCTTTCGGTCTTGTCGGTGGTGGTGGCAGGCGTCCGTGCTTCTGACATGAGAGCATCCTTTCGAGGGGCGGATCTGCGGATCACAGCGCGGCAATCATGGCATCGGTTGATGACAGCATCATTCGCCGCTGCGATCGGAGCGAGCATCTGCTGCGCTGCAGCAAAGATCAAGGGCCGGAATGTCGCGGTGTGCGGGGAGGGCTGTCAAATAAGTGTCATCGGCCTGATATAAATCCCCGACATTCCCATAAGACTGCGCCAGTCGAGGGCTGAAACCGAAGCCGGAGGTGATTGATATCATGTCGACGCTCCAGCAGATCGCCTTTCGCGCCGGCTGTTCGGTTGCGACCGCCAGCCGGGTGATGAATCGCAGCGGTCCGGTCAGCGACGAGATGGTGCGGCGCGTGCGCCGGGCGGCGGCGGAGCTCGGCTATCGGGCAGGTGGGCGTACCGGCACCGGCCGGCCGGCGATCGGCGTGCTCATTCCGAGCATCACGAATCCGGTTTTCGCGGCTTCGCTTTCCAGCATCCAGAACCGAGCTCTTCACGCGGGGCATAGCGTGCTAATCGCCCAATCGAACTACGATCCGGCACAGGAGGTCGATGCCGTCGCCTCGCTGCTCCAGCAGCAGCCGACTGGGTTGATCCTGACGCTCTGCGATCCCGAGCGCAGTCTTGTTCTGTCCTCTGCCCTGCCGCCGACCGTATTGCTCGGAAACCTGCCAACAGCCCGCTTTACCGCCGCGGTCGCGACCGACAATTTCGGCGCGGGCCGGGATCTGACTGAGCATCTCCTATGCAAGGGTCACCGCCGTATCCTGTTCATATCCGGCCATTTCGCGGCATCCGACCGGGCAAAACTGCGCTATCTCGGCTATCTCAAGGCAATGGAAGCGGCGGGGCAACAGCCTCTCGATGCGCTCGAAATTTCCTTTGTAAACAGCCTGGAACAGCTCGATCTTTCGGATGCGATTTCGCGGTTCGACCCGACGGCGATCATTGCTTCCAACGATCTTCTGGCGCTCGGCGTCATGGGCGCGCTTCGGCGTCAGGGCCTTTCGATTCCGCGCGATATCTCGGTCGCCGGCTTTGACGGGATTTCCCTCGGTTTTCTGGGTGAAGTGTCCCTGACGACGGTGGAAATTCCGGATGGAACCATGGGGGCCGCTGCCGCCTCGTTGCTGCTGGATATGGCTGAAAATGCCGCGCCGCCGCGTCATCTGACCGTCCCCTATCGGATGCGTGCGGGCGGTACAGTGCGCGACCTTGCCATTCAATGCTGACTCTGCCTGCGAATGAAAACGCCGCCTCTTGTTGGGAGGCGGCGCGGATTGTTCAGATCGGTTCGAAAGATCAGCTGCGCGGCAGCAGGCCTTCTATGTCCGAAGCGGCATCATCGAGCGCTTCCTTCGGAGCGGCCGAGCCGTCGACGATGCGCGAGAGATTATCGACGATGGTCTGCGTGACCTTGACGCCATTCGCGCCCGGGAAGGCATACCAGGGAACCATGATCGACATCTGGCTGAGGCCAGCCTGGAACAGCGGGTTCTTCTTGTAGAAGTCACCGAGATATTCGGCCGACTTGGCGGCAAGCTCGTTGTTCGGAACATAGCCGGTGCCGGGAACGACGACCGAGGCGCCATAGGGGCCGGCGGCGAACTTGGCGAATTTCCAGGCGGCTTCTTCCTTGACCGGATCATGAGTCAGGATGACGACGGCGTTGCCGCCTGTCGGCAGGCGGCCGTTGACCGGGTCGATCAGCGGCAGCTTGGCGGTGCGCAGATCGAACTTCGCACCGACATTCTTGATGGTGTTGACGAGAGCGCCGGTCGTCTGGAATTCGAAACCGACCTTGCCGGCAGCGAAGGCCTGCTCGCCGGCAGCCTTGGTGAAGACCGGCATGCCGCCTTCCTTGACGAAGCGCTGGATCAGTTCGACCGCCTTCTGCCCCTCGGGACCGTTGAAGGCAACCTTCGTCTCGTCGTCGCTCAGCATCTTGCCGCCAGCGCCGAAGAGGAGGGCGGAGAACATCCAGTCGTCGCCCTGCCAGCGGAAGTCCATGCCATCGACGCCGTTGCCGAGCGCCTTGATCTTGCCGGCGAGCGCAATGACTTCGTCCCAGGTCTTCGGCGGGTTGTCCGGGTTGCCGCCGGCAGCCTTCACCAGATCGGCGTTGTAGTACATGATCGGGTTGGATGTCGCGAAGGCGAGGCCGACCTGCTTGCCCTTGACCTGGGCGAGCTTCAGGATCGTGTCCGAGAAACCTTTCTCGGCCATATTGCCCTCTTTCTTGACGAGGGGGCCGAGGTCGACGGCGACGTTGCGCTCGTCCATCATGCGCAGGCGGTTGAGGCCGATGAAGGTGACATCGGGCATTTCGCTGGTGCCGGCCTGGCGCAGGATGGTCTGGATACCTTCCTCATAGGTGGCCGAAGGAGCGGCAAACTGGATCTTGATGTCGGGATTTTCTTCCATGAACTTCTTCGAGATCGTGTCCATCACGTTCTTGAAGAAGCCCGGCATGGGATAGTGAACCGTCAGGGTGGTTTCGGCATAGGCCGGGACCGTCACGACCATAGAAATGGCCGCAGCGGCGAGAATCTGGGTGATATGCTTCATCGCTCGTTCTCCGTTGTCGTGCATGATGCCGAAAAGCGTACGCGGTTTTCGGACGACATCATGCTCTACTTCTTTGATTCTAGAGCGGATTTAGATTTTAGATCGCTTCGATCTAAAATCATCCGTTCTAGGGAACCGATCAGCCTTTGAGACCGGTCATGGTGATGCCCTCGACGAAGCGCTTCTGTGCCAGAAGGAACGCCGCGACGAGGGGAAGGGTGATGATCAGGGTTGCCGCCATGAGCGCGCCGTAGTCGTCGCCGGCTTCGGCGGCGCGGAAATACATGAGGCCCAATGGCGGCGTGAAATATTCCTGCTTGGTGATGACGATCAGCGGCCAGTAGAGGTCGTTCCAGTGCGCGACGACCGAGAAGATCGCAAAAGCGGTGACTGCCGGCCAAGCATTCGGTACGATGACACGGGCGACGATGCCGATTTCCGACATGCCGTCGAGGCGCGCGGCATGGATCAGATCATCGGGCATGGAACGGAAGAACTGCAGGAACATGAAGATCGCAAAGACCGAGATCGAGAAGGGTGCGACGAGAGCCGTATAGCTGTTCAGGAGCGACAGGCTGTTGAAGCCGACATAGAGCGGCAGCGCCGTCGCATGGATCGGGACCAGCAGGCCGAGCATCACCAGCACCATCATGGTGCGCGCCGCCGGGAACTTCAGCTTCGCCATGGCATAGGCGCAGGGAATGGCGATCAGCACCTGGAAGAAGAAGATCAGGCCGCAGACGAGGACGCCGTTGAACAACAGCGTGCCCATCGAAACCTTGCTAAGCGCCTTGGCGATGTTCTCGACGTAGAAGAAATGCGTCGGGATCAGCTTCAGGGCCGAGGTGAAGATATCGTCCTGCGCCTTGCCGGCGGTTGAGATCATGAAGATGTAGGGCGCGAGGAAGATGAGTGAGCCCAGGATCAGCAGCGAGAGGCGCAGGATGCGGCCAGGAGTGAAGCCTGTCGGGGTCATGTGTAATGCACCTGCCGGTCTTGGACGCGATATTGCAGGAAGGTCAGCACCACGAGGATGGCGAGGAACACCGTCGTCATCGCCGAGGCATAGCCGACCCGGAGATAGACGAAGCCTTCCTGGTAGATGGTGAAAAGCAGCACCTCGGACGCATGGTTCGGGCCGCCGTCGGTCAGGGCCTTCACCGTGTCGAACACTTTCACCGCATTGATGATGCTGATCGTGGTCACGAAGAGCGTCGTCGGCCCGAGCATCGGCCAGGTGACGAGCCAGAAGCGGTCCCATGCCGATTTCGCGCCGTCGACTTCAGCCGCCGCGTAGAGTTCTCGCGGAATGGCGGTAAGGCCGGCGAGAAACAGCACCATGTTGAAGCCGACGGATTGCCAGACGCCGATGATAGACAGGCTATAGAGCGCTGTTGCCGACGAGCCGAGCCAGTTCGGACCGTGCACGCCGATCTCGCCAAGTAGGGCGTTGATCGGGCCGATCGTCGGATGGAAGAGATACTGCCAGACGGTCGCCATCGCCACGATCAGCGAGGCCACGGGCAGGAAATAGGCCGTGCGGAAAAAGCTGCGGCCGATTCCTTCGCTCTCGATCAGCAATGCGACGCCGAGGCCGAGCGCGATCGAGACGGGTGCGACGATGGCGGTATAGGTCGCCGTGTTCCAGAGCGATTTTACGAAGGCGCGGTCGCGCAGCAGATGCGCGTAGTTTTCGAAGGCGACGAAGCGCAGGCTCTTGTCGCCGAGTTGGAAATCCGTGAAACCCAGCACGACGACGGCGATGATCGGCACGATGATGAAGAGCACGATCAGGATGATGGCGGGCAGGGCGAAGAGCAGGGCCGTGCGGGCTTCACTGCGTTCGCGGGCTGCGGCCGCCCGCATCGGCAGGGAGGTGGCAGCGATACTAGCCATGCGCCTTCTCCCGCGTGGCGTCTGCGGTCGTCGGGCTCGCGCGCAAACGGCGACCGTCTTCAGCGAAGACCATCGCCTGTTGGGCCATGAGCGTCAGCGCAACGGGCATGCCGGCGGAGAGACCGGTAGCTTCGGCCGGCGAGAGCTTCACGACCATGGTTTCGCCGATAGCGTCGAGCTTAGCGTAGAGGATGACTTCGGAGCCGAGGAACTCCATCCGCTCGATATGGGCGGCAAGCGCATCCTGCCGGTTCTGCGTGAGGGTCACGAATTCCGGACGGATGCCGAGCGTGACGTTGTTGCCGGCAAAGCTGCCGTCTTCCAGCGCAAGCCGGATACCGCCGAAAGCGACGATGCCGTTTTCGGCGAGCGCCGGCAAAAGGTTGATGCGCGGCTGACCGACGAAGCGGGCCACTTCGACATGGGCCGGGTCGTCATAGATCGTCTGGGGAGAGGCAAGCTGCAGCAGCTGACCGCCGATCATGACGGCGACGCGGTCGGCCATCGACAGCGCCTCGGCCTGATCGTGAGTGACGTAGACCGTTGGCACGCCGGCTCGGCGGTGCAGGTCGACGATCTCACCACGGGCATGGACGCGCAGGTTAGCATCGAGATTGGAGAGCGGCTCGTCCATCAGGAAGACCGCGGGGCGGCGCACCATGGCGCGAGCAAGCGCCACGCGCTGACGCTGGCCGCCGGACATCTGGCCGGGCTTGCGGTCGAGCAGGTGGTCGATCTTCAGCGAGACGGCCATTTCGCGGACATCGCGGATGATGCCGGAACGGGCGGCGCGCTGGCCGGGGATCAGCGAGCCGATGAAGGGCAGACGCTGGACACGCGACAGGCGGCGCATGGCGAGCGGCACGGCAATGTTTTCCGAGGCGGTCAGATGCGGATAGAGCGCGTAGGACTGGAAGACCATGGCGATGTTGCGGTCCGCCGCCGCGACGCCCGATACGTCGCTGCCGCCGAGGATGATTTCGCCGCTGTCGGCATGGTCGAGGCCGGCGAGGATGCGCAGAAGCGTGCTTTTGCCGCAGCCGGACGGGCCGACGAGGGCGATGAATTCGCCCGGCTGGACATCAAGATCGACGCCTTTGAGAATGGCGTTGCCGCCGAAGGATTTGGCGATGCCGCGAAGCGAAAGCGCACTCATTCTGTCGGCTCCTTTGCCTTGGGGGCGGCCTGCGGATAGACTTCCAGTACGACGTCATCGAGGAAGTAGGCGGTCATGCCGGGTACCGCGACGAGTTCGGTCGATACCGTCTCGCCAAGTTCGTGAATTGCTGCGCCGATCAGGCGTTCGCCCGGCATTTCGCGCTCCATCTCGCCGAGGATGAAGGCTGCGGGTGGCGCCCAGACGAGACTGGTGCCGTTGAGGCGGCCTTCCCAGGTCCAGTGCAGGTGGCCGCTGCCGAGGAGAGCCACGTCATGGGCCGCGATCAGATCATAGAGCCTGCGGCGCTGTGCCGGACGAACGCTCCAGTAACCGGTATCGCCCTCATCCGGCGCATCAACGAAGAGCGGCTTATGCGCGAAAATGGCGACACGGCGGTCGCCGCGGCTTTCGAGCATATCCTGCAGCCAGTCGAATTGCCTCTGCTCCTCGGCATCCTCGAAGCCCATCAGCAGGCTGTTGAGGCCGATCAGTCGCCAGTTACCGATATCCTTCGCCCAATAATCGGGGCCGACGAGGCGGCGCCAGCGCGCCAGCCGCTCGGGATTGACGGGCTGATAGGAGCCGGGCAGGTGGCCGACATCATGGTTGCCGGGAACGATCAGCATCGGCACGGAGACCTGTCGCATCAGATCCATGGAAAAGAGGAGATCTTCGTCTTTGTCGGCACCATCGACGCTGAGGTCGCCGGTGTGAACGACGAGATCGGCGCCGCTTGCCTCGATCCATTTCGCCAACGGCTCCCAATTGCCGTTGAAATGCGGCTTGTTGGGGCTCAAATGCGTGTCGGTGATCTGGATGATCTTCAAGGCGCTTCTCCGCAGTCTTCAGAAAGGGTGCGCCGCGGAAGGAATGGCCTTCAAAACCGGCGCGTCTCTGCGCTCTCTTTAGAAGGCCGCCATGTCATTTAGGTAACGGGTCTTTTCAGCTGTTTTTCAGTTTTGTCACATTACCGTCAAACGACGTTGCAGCTCGCCTCATGCGGAATGGAAGGGCTGTACGCGGCGGTACCGGTGCTGTAGATCGTTGCGAAAGGGATCAGACATGTCAGACGAACAGAGCCGCATCACCAAACTTGAGGAAACGGTCGCCTACCAGGCCAAGACGATCGAGGAGCTTTCCGATCAGCTTGCCGAGCAATGGAAGGTGGTCGAGCAGACCAGGCAGAAGCTCGACCGGCTGACCGAGCGGTTTCTGACGCTGGAGGAGCAGTCGCTCGACGCACCGGCCATCACCAAGCCGCCGCACTACTGATAAGGTCGCCACGTCGTTCACGTTTCGGTGTTACACGCGGCCGTATGTAACATTGAGCCTCGCCTTCCCGTATCTCCTTGTGACCGAAGAGTTTAGAATGGCGGTCGAGAGGAGAGTGTCATGAAGACGTCATCGACAGATATGATCCGCATCGGTTCAGCGCGGGTTGCGCGCCTTGCCGGACTCACGGCGGCCGCAGTGCTGGTCGGCGCCATCGCACTGCAATTTGTCGGCCGCGCATCGGCCGAGGATGCGCGTGTCATCCCGCCGCCGGGTATGGATGAAAAGGCAGGTTCATCGGGCACGGAGACAGCGGTGCTTGCTGGCGGCTGCTTCTGGGGCGTGCAGGGCGTATTCCAGCACGTTAACGGCGTGATCAGCGCGACTTCGGGCTATACCGGTGGCAGCAAAGATGCGGCCCATTATGAAGTAGTGAGTACGGGCGATACCGGCCATGCCGAATCCGTACGTATCGTCTTCGATCCCCATAAGATCAGCTATGGGCATCTGCTGCAGATCTATTTCGCGGTGGCGCATGATCCGACGGAGCTGAACTATCAGGGGCCGGATACAGGCACGCAATATCGCTCGGCGATCTTCCCGACCAGCCAGTCGCAGGCCGACATTGCCAAGGCCTATATCGAGCAGCTCAACCACGCCAAGGTCTTCGACGCGGCTGTTGTCACCAAGATCGAGCCGGCGCGGCAATTCTATGCGGCCGAGGCCTATCATCAGGATTTCCTGACGACGCATCCGGACTACCCCTATATCGTCATCAACGACCTGCCCAAGATCAAAAACCTGCAACATCTCTTTCCCGGCGATTATCGCGCCGACCCGATTCTGGTGACGGCAAGCGCCAGTGTGAAATGATGGCCTGCCCTGGCCCGGCGAGCGATTCAGCCGGTCAGGACCGCCTTGCAAGAAATGCTCGTTACTCCCGGCGCGTCTGGTGTATTGCTGCCTCACCAGATAGTCATCGAGAGTGTCCTTCGTCATGATCGTCCGCGACCGGCCGAATCTCTTCCAGCTTTTCTTCATCGTCCGCGGGTCGATCATCCGGCGTATCCTGCCGCAGATCATCGCGATCTTCTTGTTGTCGGCGCTGATCGTCTGGGGTCATGAGGCGCGGCCGAACCTCATCGTTTCCTTCAACGGCTCGGCGCTTTCGCTGCTCGGCATCGCGCTTTCGATCTTCCTCGGCTTCCGCAACAATGCCTGCTACGACCGCTGGTGGGAGGGCAGGCGTGACTGGGGGCAGCTAGTTCATCTCGCGCGCGGCTTCGCCCGGCAGACGCTGGTGCTGGAGAGTGCAGGGGAGGCCGGTATCGAGGCGCGCAACAACCTGCTGCGCCTGACCATCGCCTTCACACAGGCGCTCGTCTGTCTTCTGCGACCCGGCAGCGACGAGAGCAAGGTGCTACGGCTGCTGACCCCGAGCGAGGCGGAATTCTATCATGCGGCCCGCAACAAGCCCGATCTCATTCTGCGTCTCATGTCCGCGGATTTCGCGCGACTGAAGGCATCGGGCACGATCTCGGATATCCAATATCAGATGCTGGATATCACGATCGGCCAGATGGGTGCGGTGCAGGCGGCCTGCGAGCGGCTGCGCAACACGCCGCTGCCCTTCGGCTATACGCTGCTTCTGCATCGCACCGCCTATCTCTTCTGTTTCCTGCTGCCCTTTGGCTATGTCGATACGCTCGGCTGGGGCTCGCCCTTTGTTACGGCGCTCATCGCCTACACCTTCTTTGGCCTCGATGCGCTGGGCGACGAATTGGAAGACCCTTTCGGCAAGCGCCCCAATGCGCTCGCCATCGGCGCGCTTGCCGATACGATCGAGATCAATCTGCGCGAAGCGCTTGGGGAAACCGATCTGCCGCCGCTGCCACAGCCCAAGGATTTCCTGCTGATGTAAAAAATCTGCAAAAAATATTCGCCGGGCGATGGAATAGAATCCGGAGTGCTTCCGTATATAGGTGTATGGAACGCAAAGGACGCACATTCGATGTTTTGGGGCAGCTCGGTTCGCTGAGACGCTATGCCCGCTCGCTTGTGCGCAATGCGGACGAGGCCGAGGATCTGGTGCATGACGCGCTGGTCAAGGCGTATGAGCGTAAGGCCTCTTTCAGGCGCGACGGCAATCTGCGCACCTGGCTGCTATCGATCCTGCACAATGTGCATATTGACCGCCTGCGCCAGAAAAAGTCGCTGAGCCGTCGTCACGAGGAGGCTGCGGCCGACCTCGAAACGGCGTTGCCGGCATCGCAGGATCACACAGTTCGCCTGAACCAGGTCCGCGAAGCTTTCTTCAGTCTGCCCGAGGAGCAGCGTGAGGCGCTGCATCTCGTGGCGATCGAGGACCTCTCCTATCAGGAGGCGGCATCAGCGCTTGGCATTCCCGTCGGCACGCTGATGTCCCGCATCGCGCGGGCTCGCGCGACGTTGCGTAGTTTCGAGGAGACCGCCTCCAAGGTTTCGCATCTCAGGCTTATCGAGGGAGGCGGCAATGAAAATCGTTGATCCGATCATCGATACCGATCTCGACGCCTATGTCGACGGCGAGCTCACGCTTGCGCGCCGTGTCGAGGTGGAATCCTATCTTTCGGAGCATCCGGAGATTGCCGCGAAAGTAATGGCTGACATGAGCATCCGCGGCGAGCTGCGCATGGCTCTGGCCGGAGAAGGCCATGTAGTCCGGGCCGAAACGCGGGAGGCCGCACGGCGGCTGGAGCGCGGGCTGGCCTATGGCCGGGTGCTGGGCTCGTTTCAGCGTGCCGCCGCCATCGCCGTGCTGGTGACCACCGGCTGGGTTGCGCATACGTCCTTCGGCGCCTTCACGGCGAGCGAGGTTAGTGCGTCGACACGGCCACCGGCCTTCGTCGATGACGCGGTACGCGCCTACAAGGCGACGGCCGTGCGCGAGGAGCTCAAGCCGCAGTCGGCGGCTGCAAATTACAATCCGGATGAAATCCGCGCATCCACGGCAATCATATTGCCGGAGCTGCCGGGTGGCTGGCGCGTCACCGATGCGCAAATCTATCCGTCCGAATTCGGTCCGAGCGTCGAAATGATGGTCGATGCCGGCGAAGACGGACATTTGTCACTGTTTGCCGTCCGCCCGGGCAATTTCGCCGTCCAGGATGTCAGTCACATCAAGCGTGACGATGTCCAGGCTGCCTATTGGCAGATCGGTGAAGTCGCCTATGCGCTGATCGGCAACGGCAAGGCGGGTCAGCTTGACGGCGATGCCGAAAAGCTTGCCCGCAGCCTCTACTAGTTTGGATTGAAGGAGAACGACCATGAACCAGACCAATCCGGGATACGGCTACGGAGCCGGCGCCGGCTCTCAGGCGCTCTTCGACGAGGGGCTGCGCCGGCATATGCTGCGCGTCTACAACTACATGGGTATCGGCCTTGTCGTGACGGGAATCGTCGCGCTGATCGTCGGTACGACGCCGGCGCTCTATGTGCCGATCTTCCAGAGCCCGCTGAAGTGGGTCGTCATGCTGGCGCCGCTTGCCTTCGTATTCTTCTTCTCGTTCCGCATCCAGTCGATGTCGGCGGGAACGGCGCAGATGATGTTCTGGGCCTTCTGCGCGGTCATGGGTCTGTCGCTGGCCTCGGTCTTCCTGGTCTTCACCGGCACGAGCATTGCACGCACCTTCTTCATTGCCGCGACCATGTTCGGCGCGACGAGCCTCTATGGCTACACGACGAAGCGTGACCTTTCCAACATCGGCTCGTTCCTGATGATGGGCCTCTTCGGCGTGATCATCGCCAGCATTGTCAATATCTTCCTGGGTTCGAGCGCGCTGCAGTTCGCCATCTCGGTCATCGGTATCGTGGTCTTCGTCGGCCTGACCGCCTGGGATACGCAGAACATCAAGGAACAGTATGCCGAAAACCATGATCAGGAATCGCAGCAGAAGCTTGCCGTCTTCGGTGCCCTGTCGCTCTACCTGAACTTTGTCAACATCTTCCAGCTGCTGCTGAACTTCACCGGCGAGCGGGAGTAGTTGGAATTACGCTTGAGCATGGTCTGAGCTGAAGGGCACTCCACGCCTTTGGTGATCATGCTCCGGTAATGCGTCTCCCTGGGGGCTTGTTGAGACGCATGACGCGCCTGCAGTATCTGCGCCGATACTGCAGGCGCAACTTTTTTGAGGAGAGCGGCACACCGGATGTGCCGCGCTATTCGCCGCCTGGCGGCAAAGGGGAGGGTGCCGGATTAAGAGAGCGCCATCTAAAGAAAAGGCCCGATAGCGCAGATCTGCTGCCATCGGGCCTTTCATCATTGGAGATATGCGGTTTCTCGTCCGTCACGGGACGAGCGTGGTCTTACCACTCTGCGACGCTGCCATCCTCGTGGCGCCAGACCGGATTGCGCCAGCGATGGCCTTCCTTGGCGCGTTCGATGACATAGGCTTCGTCGACCTCGATTCCGAGGCCGGGACCCTGCGGGATCGAAACGAAGCCGTCGGCATACTGGAACACTTCCTTGTTGGAGATGTAGTCGAGGATGTCATTGCCCTTGTTGTAGTGGATGCCGAGGCTCTGCTCCTGGATGAAGGCATTGTAGCTGACGGCATCGACCTGCAGGCAGGCGGCAAGCGCGATCGGGCCGAGCGGGCAATGCGGGGCAAGCGCCACGTCATAGGCTTCGGCCATGGCCGCGATCTTGCGGCACTCGGTGATACCGCCGGCGTGCGACAGGTCGGGCTGCAGAATGTCGACATAGCCGTCCGACAGGACCGACTTGAAGTCCCAGCGAGAATAAAGGCGCTCGCCGAGCGCAATCGGCGTCGAGCAATGATTGGCGATTTCCTTCAGCGCCTCGCGGTTTTCCGACAGCACCGGCTCTTCGATGAAGAGCAGCTTGTAGGGCTCGAGTTCCTTGGCGAGTACCTTGGCCATCGGCCGATGGACGCGGCCGTGGAAATCGACGCCGATGCCGATACAGGGGCCGATCGCCTCGCGGATGATGGCGATGGTTTCTACAGCCTTCTCCACCTTGTCATAGGTGTCGACGATCTGCATTTCCTCGCAGCCATTGAGCTTGATCGCCTTGAAGCCGCGGGCGACGACGTCCTTGGCATTGTTGGCAACGTCCGAGGGACGGTCGCCGCCGATCCAGGAATAGACCTTGATCTTGTCGCGCACCTGGCCGCCGAGCAGCGAATGGATCGGCTGTCCCAGCGCCTTGCCCTTGATGTCCCAGAGCGCCTGGTCGATGCCGGCCAGGGCCGACATGTGGACGGCGCCGCCGCGATAGAAGCCGGCGCGGTACATGACGTTCCAGTGATCTTCGATCAGGAACGGATCCTTGCCGATCAGATAATCTTCCAGCTCGTGCACCGCCGCCTGTACGGTCAGCGCACGGCCCTCGACCACGGGCTCACCCCAGCCGACGATGCCTTCATCGGTCTCGATCTTCAGGAACAGCCAGCGCGGGGGAACGATATAGGTCGTGAGCTTGGTGATTTTCATGGGAATGATTCCGTTTGGCTTTGGGTTGTGTCAGCGGCGTGAGACCGCAGATCTCGGGGTTTCGGGATTTGTTTTCCGGCCTTTGTCCAGCCGTCGTTCGACGGCGAGATCACGGGCGGCAAGATCGAGCATACGGTGAGCGCAGGCGCGCGCTGCATCGCGGTCGCGAAGGCGCAGCGCTTCCACGAGTTCGCCGTGCACGGCGATTGCTTCGTCGCGGCTGTCGGCGGCGACGTTGGAAGCGTGCAGCGCATATTTGAGGCCGGCGTGCATGGCACTGGAGAGGCGCCGGAACACCTGGTTGTGGCTGGCGCTGAGCAGCAGCTTGTGAAAGGTCACGTCGGCTTCGGTAAAGCCTTCCGGATCATCGCCGCTGTCGCGCATGCGCTCCCAGGCGTTTTCCAGATCGGCAATCTCGCGTGCTGTCGCTCGTTCCGCCGCATATTCGGCAGCAGCGGGTTCGATGGTGCGGCGTGCTTCGAGGATCGAGCCGAGAATATCGAAATCGGCGATATAAGGGCCCATCCACTCCAGCACATCCTGGTCGAGAATGTTCCAGTCATCCCTATCGCAGACAGTGGTGCCGATGCGTGGCTTGCCGCGCACGAGGCCCTTGGACTCCAGCACCTTGAGGGATTCGCGGATGACCGTGCGGCTGACGCCGTACATTTCGCAGAGATCGTTTTCGCGCGGCAGGGTCGAGCCGGAGGGATAGCGTTCGGCGCAGATGTCTTCGGCGATTGCCGCCGTCACATTCTTACGCACACGCGGACGACGCTCGGGCTTGACCGACGCGCCATGCTCCTGCCGTTGCAGCGATTCCACGCTTTTTCCTCCGCATCATCCGCATTCTCTGCGGAAACCTCTCGCTGCGAAGGAGCTGGGCGTATTGGCCCCTTCCCTTTTCGCATTGAGGTGAAGATACGCTAATCATCATACATTGGCAATATTCTTGTATGATGATTTAGGCTACTGCGTTCCAGCCGTTTGGGAACAAGCCGCCGCCACCAGGCTTTTCAAAGTCGGCGCCCCTGCTGTTACTGCGGCGTCGTCTTCGAGAGATAGAAGGATTATGGTGACGATGCAGGCGGCCATTCCGCCTGCCGTCGATCATTATCGGGAGGCGGGACCGCCTCCCCAAGTTCATTCAACGACAAGGAGAACGACATGCAGATCAATCGTACGGGTTCGGCTCAATGGTCGGGCGGTCTGAAGGACGGCAAGGGTCAGATCTCGACTCAAAGCGGCGCACTCAATCACTATCCTTACGGCTTCGCCAGCCGTTTCGAAGGCGTTGCTGGCACCAATCCGGAAGAGCTGATCGGCGCGGCTCATGCGGGTTGCTTCACCATGGCCTTGTCGCTGATCCTCAACGAGGCCGGTTTCACCGCCGAAAGCATGGAGACGACGGCCAAGGTGACGCTCGAAAGCGTCGAAGGCGGCTTCGCCATCACCGCCATCCACCTGACGCTGACGGGCAAGATCCCCGGCGCCGACGAGGCCACATTCACTGAGCTTGCCAACAAGGCGAAAGCCGGTTGCCCGGTTTCCAAGGCGCTTGCCTCCGTTCCGATTTCTCTGGAAGTTCACGCCGCCTAAGTGGCCTTTTCAGGCCTTCGCGTCGCGCTGGCTGGCGCGGCGCGTTTCGTATATATTCCGCATTCGGGGCGTTGGGCTGTCATTTCAATCGGAATGCAATGCCCCTTGGAGGGGCGAATGTCTGGAATTCTCTTGATTCACGTCGTCATCAGCTTGGTCGCCATCATCAGCGGCATCGTGGTAGCCTACGGCTTTCTCACCGCCGACCGTCATAACCGCTCGACGCTCGTCTATATGCTGACGACGGCTCTCACCAGCTTGACGGGTTTTCTGTTCCCGTTTCATGGCGTGACGCCGGCGATCATCGTCGGCATCATCTGTCTGCTGATCTTCATTCCGACGGCACTGGCGCGTTATACATTCCACCTTGCCGGCTTATGGCGTGCCGTCTTCGTGATCGGTGCGCTCGTGCTGCTGTTCTTCAACTGCCTGGTGCTCATCATCCAATCGTTCCAGAAGATACCGGCACTCAATGCGCTGGCGCCTACCGGTAACGAGCCGCCGATCCTTGCGGCGCAGGTGGCGCTTTTGGTGGTCATTGTCTTCGTCGGCTTTTTGAGCCTTCGTCGTTTCCATCCGACACTGGTGGGTGCCTGATCGCACCGCGATCCGCCTGCGACAAAATGCCGGACACTTTCAGCCCGTTCCGCAAGGAGCGTTGTTGAAGGTTTAACTGTTGTTTCAAGTTCTTCGCCGCATCATCGGTTTATTCAGTAGCATCTGAAGCTGCCTACGGTTGTGGGCGGCTTCTTGACATCGGCACTCTGATAGATTACGAGTGACGAAAATTGAAAATCGTCACTCGTAATCTATCAGGCTTCCTTTATGCTCGAGCTTTCCGATGTCAACGCCGATCCTGCCCGTCAGGAAAACATCACGCGCATTCTCGATGCCGCTGAAAGGCTGTTTCGCCACTACGGATACAGCAAGACGAACGTAGCCGACATCGCGCGCGATCTCGGCATGTCGACGGCGAATATCTATCGTTTCTTTGGCTCCAAGGTGGAGATCCACCAGGCTCTTTGCGGACGCATGCTGGAGCTGAGCTATCAGATGGCCTTTGGTATCCGCAATCAGCCGATCAGCGCGACCGAGCGGCTGCGGACCTACGCGCTATCCCAGTACAAGATGATAGTGGAGACCATGCTCGATGAGCAGAAGGTTCACGAGATGGTCATCGTCGCCATCGAGCGCGACTGGCATGTCATTGAAAAGCATATCGAACGTACGCAGGCGCTGGTCGCCGAAATCATTGCCGAAGGAATTGCTGCCGGCGAATTTGCGGAGCAGGACCCGCATCTCGCGGCCAAATGCTTCGCTGCGACCACCGTCGATCTCTGCCATCCGCAGATGGTAGCACAATGCCTTGCCAAGTCCTACCAGGCCGATCCCGAAGATATCATCGAATTCGTCATCAGGGCTTTGAAGAAATAACAACGCGCTCCGGATGCCCGGCGTGCGCTCACTTTTTGTTCGACTTTAGGAGAGCGACATGGTTTCGCTGACGACCAACACCTTACGGACCATTGCCGGTGCGGCACTCTTTGCCGCTTTCGGACTTGGGCTCACAGGCTGCAATGAGAAGAAAGAAGAGACGGCGGAGGTGGTCCGGCCGGTCAAGGTCGTTGAAATCGCTCAAGCCGACACGACGCGCAAGCTTGATTATTCCGGAGCCGTCCGTGCGCGGACGGACATGAATCTCGGCTTTCGCGTGAACGGTAAGATCGTCGAGCGCAAGGTGGATATCGGCCAGAGGGTAAAACCCGGCGATGTGATCGCCCGCATGGATGCTACCGACTATATTCTCGCGGTGCGTCGCTCGCAGGCGGATCTGGATGCGGCCGAAAAGCAGGTGCAGACGACCGAGCTTGCTCGCACGCGTGCGCAGACGCTCTTCAGCAAGAATGTCACCTCCAAGTCGCAGCTCGAGCAAGCGGAGCTTTCCTATGAACAGGCCGTCTCGACCCGGGATTCTGCTGTCTCGGCCCTGACCGAAGCCAAAAACCAGGTCGCCTATGCCGATCTGACCTCCGACATGAACGGTATCGTGACCGCAATCAATGCCGATGTCGGCCAGGTGGTCAGTTCCGGCACACCCGTCATCACGGTTGCCGTCGATGGCGAGAAGGAAGTGCAAGTCGCTGTCCCGGAAATGGACATCGCCCAATTCAAGGTCGGCAAGGACGTCAAGGCGCGCTTCTGGTCCGACGCCGCCCTCGTGCTCAATGGAAAGGTGCGGGAAGTGTCCGGCAGTGCCGATCAATCGCGCACCTTCGCCGTACGGGTCAGCGTTCCGAACGATCCGCGGGTGCTGCTCGGCATGACTGCGACGATCGAGGCGCTTGCCGATAATACCCAGTCCTATGTTTCCATTCCGCTGAGCGCACTCGCGCAGAAGGACGGAAAGCAGATCGTCTGGCTGGTGGATCGCAGTGCCGGCACGGTTCATTCCCGCGCCATCCAGGTTGCCGATTTCGCCGATGACGGCGTGAGGGTCGCCGATGGCCTGAAAGCCGGCGATGTCGTTGTCGCTGCCGGTACGCAATTCATGACCGAGAACATGAAGGTCAAGCTTCCGGCTGCATCAGCCCAGCAGGCTTCCGCAGAAATCAACGCCGCCTCGGCGGATATTGTACGCTGACCCGGATCGAGGGGGACGAGATTATGTCCATCAATAGCACCTCCGGTGAGAGGAAGCGTTTCAACCTGTCGCGGTGGGCGATCGCCCATCCAAGCATCGCTCGTTTTCTGTTCGGGCTCATCATCATCGCCGGCGCGCTCGGCCTGACCCATATGGGTCAGAAGGAAGACCCGGATTTCACCTTCCGCGTCATGGTCGTGCAGACCGTCTGGCCCGGTGCCTCGCTGCAGGACATGGAAGACCAGGTGGTCAACAAGATCGAGCGCAAGCTGCAGGAAACGCCGCATCTCGATTGGGTCAAATCCTATACCCGCGCCGGCTTTGCCATCACGACAATCCAGATCAAGGGCGATACCAATACGGCCGAGGTGAAGGACGCCTTCTACCAGATCCGCAAGAAGGTCGGCGATATCGGCAACGAGCTGCCGTCTGGCCTGCTTGGTCCCTATTTCAACGATGAATTCGGCGATACCTTCATCACGCTGCATTCGATCAGCGGCGACGGCTATACCTATCCCGAGCTGAAGAAATTCGCCATTCAGGCCCGCGACATGCTGCTTTCGACGCCCGGTGTCGAGAAGGCGACCATCATCGGCGACCAGGCGGAGCAGATCTATATCGACGTCTCGTCCAAGGTCTTGGCCGAGCGTGGGCTGACGCTCAACGACCTGAAGAACGCTATTATCGGGCAGAACAACGTCGATCCGGCCGGTAATGTCGATACGAGCACCCGCTCCGTGCGCATCTCGGTCGAGGGCGATGTCAACAAGATAGAGGATATCAAGAACCTGCGGCTCAACGCCGGTGGCCAGGTGACCCGTCTCGGCGATATCGCCACCGTCACCGCCGGGCTGCAGGACCCCTATACGGCCAAGTTTCTCTACAACGGCCATCCAAGCGTGCAGCTCGGGGTCGTCATGGCTCCAGGCTTCAAGGTGACCGATGTCGGTACGTCTGTCGAGGAAACCTATAAGCGCTTCGAAGCCTCGCTGCCGGTCGGCGTTCAGGTCGATCAGATCGCCAATCAGCCTGATGTCGTCACCGACGCGATCAGCGAATTCATGCACGCGCTCGGCGAAGCTCTTGTCATCGTGCTGATCGTCTCGTTCCTGTCGATCGGCTGGCGTTCCGGCCTCGTGATCGCCATCGCCATTCCGCTGGTGCTGGCCGCGACCTTCGCCATCATGTACGAGCTCGGCATCGACCTGCAGCGCATTTCGCTCGGCGCCCTCATCATCGCGCTCGGCCTGCTCGTCGACGACGCCATGATCGTCGTCGAGCTCATGGAGCGCAAGCTGGAGGAGGGGCTGGTGAAGCTCGATGCCGCCAGCTTCGCCTATTCCTCGACCGCCTTCCCGATGCTGACGGGTACGCTGATCACCACCGCCGGCTTCATCCCGGTGGGATTTGCGGCATCGACAGCAGGCGAATATGTCCGTTCGCTTTTCTACGTTGTCGGCATCGCGCTTGTGGTCTCCTGGTTCGTGGCCGTCTATTTCACGCCATGGCTCGGCTACATGATCCTCAAGCAGCGGCATCATGCCGGTGAGCATCATGATGTGTTCGACACGCGATTCTATCGCCGTCTGCATTCTTCCGTTGCCTGGGCCGTACGCCACCGCGTTATCGTTCTGCTTCTGACGCTTGCAGCCTTCGTCGGCAGCCTCTGGTCCTTCCAGTTCATTCCGCAGAACTTCTTCCCGCAGTCCTCGCGGCCGGAAATCCTCGTGGACCTGTGGCTGCCCGAAGGCACCAGCATCAAGGAAGTCGAGCGCCAGGCGCAGGCGCTCGAGGCACGCATGGCCGATGATCCGGACAAGCGCTTCATCGCCACCTATGTCGGTCAGGGCGCGCCGCGTTTCTTCCTGCCGCTCGATCAGCAGCTGACCAACCCGAACTATGCCCAGATGCTGGTCATGGCCAAGGACGAGCCGGCCCGCGAGCGGCTGATCACCAAGATGCGCGGTATCCTGGCGGCGGATTTCCCCTCCGTCCGTGGCAAGGTCGACCGCCTGTTCCTCGGTCCGCCCACCGGCTGGCCCGTACAGCTGCGCGTGATGGGTCCCGACCGGCAGGAGGTTCGCCGTATTGCCGACGAGGTGAAGCAGCGCTTTACCCAAAACCCGCTGCTCGGCGCCATCCATGACGACTGGCTCGAGCCGGTGCCGGCCATGAAACTGGTGATCGATCAGGACCGTGCCCGCGCTCTCGGCGTCACCTCACAGCGCATCCGCCAGATGCTGCAGGCCTCGATGTCCGGCTTCACCCTCGACAATTATCGCGAAGGCGAGGAAACCGTTGGCATTGTTGCCCGCGAACCGGACGCGAGCCGTCATCTGCTGACCTCGGTGAACTCGGTCTACATTCCGACCGATAGCGGCGGGTTCGTGCCGCTGTCGCAGGTCGCCAAGATCGTGCCCGTCATGGAGCAGAGCATCGAATGGCGCCGTGACCGCCTGCCGACCATCTCAGTGCGGGCAACCTTGCCTGATAACGTGCAGTCGAACGACGTGACAGCCAAGCTCTACAACGACATGGCCGATCTGAGGAGCAGCCTGCCGGCCGGCTACAAGATCGAAATCCAGGGCGGTGCCGAAGATAGCGCCGAAAGCCAGGCCTCGATCGCCGCCAAGGCGCCGATCATGCTCGTCATTATCGTCGTGCTCCTGATGGCGCAGCTGCAGCATTTCGGCAAGGCGATGCTGGTGCTCGCCACCGGCCCGCTCGGCATCATCGGCGCGGCAGGGGCTCTGCTCATCAGCGGTGCGCCCTTCGGCTTCGTTGCGATCCTCGGCGTCATCGCACTGCTCGGCATCATCATCCGCAACTCGATCATCCTCGTCGACCAGATCGACCAGGATATCGCGGCAGGCATGGACAGGAAGGAAGCGATCATCGGCTCGGCCGTGCGTCGTTTCCGGCCGATCATGCTGACGGCGCTGACGGCCGTTCTGGCGCTGATCCCGATCTCGCGCGGTGTCTTCTGGGGGCCGCTCGCCTACGCCATGATGGGCGGTATCCTGGTTGCGACCGTGCTGACGATCTTCGTGCTGCCCGCCGGCTATGCCCTGTTCTTCGGCCGCGATCCCAAGAGCAAATCGGCGGAGCCGGTTGTCAGCGAGCAGGCCGACGAGGAAGAGGGCAATACGGTTCAGCTGCCGCCGGCGGTGGCGGCGGAGTAGGGCGCCTGAAAGAAACAAATATCCCGGCTTCGAGCCGGGATATTTGTTTGAACCGTTCAGATCGACTGCAGGATTGTCGGCCTGCCGTCGGCGATCTTGAGGATCGTCAGGCTTCCGCCCATGGAAACGGCGGTGTCGATGCCAATGCGGCCCAAGCCGAAGGTGGCGTGCGAATGCGGTGTGTGGCCGTGGATGACCAGCAGCGGCAGTTGCGGCCCTTCCGACAGGAAGGGTTCGCGGATCCACATCAGATCCTCGTCCGTCTGAATGCTTAAGGGGATGCCGGGCTTGATGCCGGCATGCACGAAGAGCGTCGAGTCTAAAATGACGGCTACAGCCAATGAACGCAGCAGATCGACATGCGCCGGCGGCATCGCGTTCAGCGTCATGTCGCGCAATTGCCGGATACTATACCCTAGATCGAAGAGAAGATGTCTGGCGTCTATGCCGTAGGATGCGAATGTCGGCAGCGCGCCGAATTCGAGCCAGTGGCTGTTGGTCTCGGGATCATCGAGAAAGCGCAGGAAGACATCGTCGTGATTGCCGCAAAGCGCGTAGCGGTCGAAGCCCTCGGGCGGCGGCGCGCTGAGATGCGCGAGCACATCGCCGGAGCGCGGGCCGCGATCGACGTAATCGCCGAGGTACATCAGGAGCTTTCGGCCGGGAAGATTGCGGGCGTCCGAAACGATGCGCCTTTCCGCCTCCACCATTTCGTCATAGGAGCCGTGGATGTCGCTCAGCGCATAGATCGCGGCATAGTCGCGTCCGGTGAGATCGATGCGGTCTCTTTGCTGCTGCATGGAATCCGCCGTTTCCTGCCGGGTCGTGCCTCAACGGCGCGGCAGTCCAATCGCTTGAATGGTGTCGAGAAACCCGCCTTGGACGAGCCTATAACGGACGGTATTCCAAGCTTCGAGTTGCTGCAAGTCTTACGGGCGTCGGCATTGGTCTGAACCGCTGAAATTGCAGGGATTTTCACGGTATTGTCGGAAGGCCATACTTGGGCAGCCTCCCGGCAGCGAAGATGCTCAGCCGCGATAGGCGGCTTCGAGCCCGGCAATGTCGAGCTTGACCATGCCCATCCAGGCCCGCATGACGCGAGCGGCCTTTGCCGGATCCGGATCGGCGATATACTTGCGGAGCACCGCCGGCACGATCTGCCAGTAGACACCGTAGCGATCCGTCACCCAACCGCAATGCACCGGAGTGCCGCCATCGACAAGACCGTCCCAAAGGCGGTCGACCTCAGCCTGGTCGGCGCAATCCACCTCCAGCGAGATCGCATGATTGTATTCGATGCGGTCGCCGCCGTTCAATGCCATGAAGCGCTGGCCGGCGAGCGTGAAAGTAATGACCAGAATCTCATCGGACTTGCCGGAGGGCATGTCGACAATGTTCTTTTGCACGTGGTCGATCCGGGAATCGGGGAAGAGCGAGACATAGAAATTCGCAGCCTCCTCGGCTTCCCGCGCAAACCACAGGCATGGGGCAATCTTGGACATTGGGTGCTCCTCTCTCGGATGGACTTCTCCAGCTAAGCTGCCGGAGGACGTCTGAGGAAACAGGATGCCGACACCGAGCTCTGAAAAATGCCTTTCAACGCGATGCAGGCGGGCAGAATTGTCTTTTAGATATCGATTGTGAACTCGCGGAGGGCGCGCTGCCCCCCTCTGTCCCTTTCGGGACATCTCCCCCACAAGGGGGGAGATTGGTAACTCGCTGCACTTTCCTGCCTCAAGCAAGCATTAAATTTGCTGATTGCTGTGTTCTTGTTGTTTTAGCTGAAACGGGGCGACATACTCCGAACGATCTCCCCCCATGTGGGGGAGATGTCCCGAAGGGGACAGAGGGGGGTATCAGGGGTGCGATAGGCGAGAGAGGTATTTGGCCGATGCGGCACCAAGCTCAATCGTTCATCGCCAACCTCTCAGCGAACTCGATCGCCTCGATCAGGCTGCGTTCATTGGCGATGCCTTTGCCGGCGATGTCGAAGGCGGTGCCGTGATCGACCGAGGTGCGCACGATCGGCAGGCCGAGGGTGATGTTGACGCCGGAAAGATCCATCCATTTGCCCGTCGCGGGATCGATCTCGAAACCCAGCAGCTTGACCGGAATATGGCCCTGATCGTGATACATGGCGATGACGGCGTCATATTGGCCGGCACGCAGCTTGACGAAGACGGTGTCGCCGGGGACGGGACCGACAATATCGAGCCCGTCGGTGACTGCCTTGGCGATGGTCGGCGCGGAGATGTCGATATCCTGCCGGCCGAAGAGACCGCCTTCGCCGGCATGCGGATTAAGCGCGGCAACGGCGATCTTCGGGCTGGCGATGCCGAGGTTTTTGAGGGCCTTGTGCGTGAGATCGATGACGAGCCGCAGTCGCTCGGGCGTCAGGCGCTTCGGCACATCCTCCAGCGCGACATGGGTGGTGACGTGGCTGACGCGCATATTGCCATGGGCGAGCATCATGACAGAGCCGCGCGCGCCGGTCAGTTCCGCCAACAGCTCGGTATGACCGGCATAATGAAAGCCGGCCTTGTTCAGCGCTTCCTTGTTGAGCGGCGCCGTGACGATGCCGCCGACCTTGCCTGACATGGCGAGTTGGACGCCCTTCTCAATTGCCTTGAACGCCATGCGGCCACCATCGCTGGAAAGCCGGCCAGGCAGGATCGGCTCTCCTTCGGCATCGGCCTGGATGAAGCAGAGGTTCGGCCAGTCGCCCTGCATCTCAGTCTCGGGAATCTCGATATCGAGGCCAAGCTGCTGCTCGGCGAGCCGCAGGGCCGGGCCGCTGCCGATAATTGTAAGTTTTAACTTACCTTGTCCAAGCCGATCCTTCAAGCGGGCTGCTGCCTTGACGATGATTTCCGGGCCAATGCCGGCGGGGTCGCCCATGGTGATCGCCAGATGCCGCGTCATGGTTCTTCTCCTCCGGCAATCAGCCCGTTTTCATTCAGGAGGTCGCGCCATAGGGTCGGGCCGCCGAAGGCACCCGATTTGGAGATGACGGTCGTTCCTTCCCAGGCACCGCCGACAATCGTCGAGCGGGGGAGGCCGGGTGCGGCCTGGCCGGTGATGCTGAGGGCTGCCACATCGAGCGCCGAGCAGAGATTGCGCAGGGTCTCGCCACCGGCGACGATCAATGTGCCTGGGGCCGGCAGCGTCTTGGCCATGCCGCCGAAGCTCGCCGCGATCCGTCTTGCAGCATCATCGCGCTCAAGCCCTGTCGGCAGATCGAGGCTTACCATGGCGACGCCACTTTGCTGAATTTGATTGTCGATGGCGTCGGCATCAGCGCCTTCGCCGAGCTTCAACCAATTGGGGCCACAAGCCTGGAGCTGCGCCAACGTGATCGGCTGATCCGAGCCGAACAGGCCAAGCACCGGCCTTTGCAGCTTGCGCGAGATGGGGACCGATAGCGTTGGGTAGCGTTTGCTCTCGTTCTTCCTGGCGTGAGAGCGGTGGTGCATTGCCCGGTCGATATTGCGTGCCAGAGCGCGGGCGAGACCGCCGGTGCCGCTCCAGAGGACCGGCCCTTCCATCTGCGACGATACCCATGCGATGACGGCATCGAGATCGTCATCCGTATGTGCATCGAAAACATGGATGCCATCCGGAATGGGCTGGTTTTCGAGGTTATCGAGCGTCGTGTTGAAGGCCGGCAATCCCTCGGCTCGCAAATGCGTGACGAGATCGCCGCTGATGTCGCGCCAGGCGTCCTTGCCGGCATAAAGCACCTGCCGGCCGCCGCGTGTATGCCGCCCGTGATGCGGAAAGGCCGGCGCGAGGATGCAATGCCGCCAGTGGCCGAGCCGGAAGCAGGCGGCCAATTCCGCCGCCCAGGGGCCGCGAAACAGGCTGTCCACCTTCTTGAAGGCAAGATCGGCGCCTTGCAGCAGCGGCGCAATGCCGGCGACGATATCAGCTGCTTCGGCGGCTGTTTTCTCTCGGGTGCCGCTGTCGATCGCCAGGCAATCCGGCAGCTTCGCGGAAAGAGCATCGCTGCGCTCGACCGCGATTGGCCCGTAGACACCGACGAATTCGACGGCGGTATCGAGCGCGCCGGTCAAATCGTCGGCAATGAGGCGGAGAGTGGGCATTGGCGGAAAAGCCTTCAGCGGGCCTTGCGGGTATCGGATATGGAAATGGACGTGAGACCTTGCGGCGGCTCGGACGAAGCGCAATCTTCAGCCTTCCATGAAGGATGTCAACGGGTTGCTTTGTCACCGAGTCATGTCGGGCCGTCGGATATGAAATATAAAAATGCCCCTCACCCCAACCCTCTCCCCGTTTTGACAGGGAGAGGGGGCGATCCCGCCAAGCCCCTTCGCCCCGTCCTGAGCCTGTCGAAGGGGCGGGGAGAAGGTGGACTAGAGCAGTTGAGCGAAGCGAAACTGTGAGAGGACGGATGAGGGGCTCATCTGTCCATATGCAACTGCCTGCCATTTCATCCACCCGGGCTGCGACGTCTGCCCGCGTTTACCCACTGGCGCATATGCGGATATGCTTGTAAGTGAACGGCGCGGCGGATCGCTTCGGTCGCTTCAAGGAGGGCAGGGTGAGTTACGATTTCCATGTGGGCCAGAAGGTCGTCTGCATCGACGACAAATTCAAGCATGTCAGCATCGATCAGCTGATCCGCAAGGGGACGATCTACACCATCCGCTGGGTCGGCGAGTACACGCATTATGTCGACGGCACCTTCATCGGCGTGAAGCTGGAGGAAATCCATCGCGGCAATGACGACGGGCCGGAAGGCTATGGCGCCGCCGACATGCCCTATCGCGCCAGCCGCTTCCGCCCGCTGGTCAAGGATAAGATCGCCTCGCTCAGAAAGCTCCTGGCGCCGACGCCGGATGCGCCGGTGGAGCCGAAGGTCAAGGTGAAGAAGACGGAAAAGGTCTGACGGCGGGCAGTGTTACCTGATTTAGCCCTGCCGCGCCCGCGCAAGCCCGTGCTCGATCAGGCGGCTGATGAGCTCCGGATAGGAAATGCCCGAGGCGCTCATGGCCTTGGGATACATGCTGATATTGGTGAAGCCGGGCATGGTATTGATCTCGTTGATGACGGCGCTGCCATCCGGCCGCAAAAAGAAATCGACGCGCGCCAGCCCTTCGCATCCGAGCGCGCGAAAACCATCCGCCGCCATGCGCTTCATCGCCTCCGCCGTCCCGGCCGGAATATCCGCCGGCACGGTGACGACGGCGCCATGCTGGTCGAGATATTTCGCCTCGTAGGAATAGAAGCCGTGGGTCGCGGCCGTCGCAATCTCGCCCGGCACGGAGACGAAGAGCGTGCCATCCGGCTGCTCCAGCACCGCATATTCGATCTCGCGGGCGCGCACGAATTCTTCCACCAGCACCTTGCAGTCATGCCGGAAGGCCTCGGCCAGCGCGCTCTCGAAGGCTGCGGCATCCTGCACCTTGCTGACGCCGACCGACGAGCCCTGGCGCGTGGGCTTGACGAAGACGGGTGAGCCGAGCGCGCTCACGATCTCATCGAAATCGGGCTTTTCGCCACGCGTCAGCGTAACCGAGAGGGCAACAGGCAGGCCGGCCTCGCGCAGCAGGCGCTTTGCCATATCCTTGTCGATCGCATTGGCCGAGCCCAGAATGCCGCAGCCGACGAGGGGCAGGCCGACGATCTGGGCAAGGCCCTGAATGGAGCCATCCTCGCCGTTCAGCCCATGCAGCACCGGAAACAGCACGTCGACCGCCGGCAGCTCGCGCGCCCCGGCACCTTCCAGCGCCATCAGCCGGCCCTTGCCGCCCGGAACCAGGCAGACTTCTGTGCCCTCATAGGCAATCGGCTCCGGCAGCACGCCGCCCTTTTCCTGGACCAGCAGCCAGCGCCCGGCGCGATCGATCAGGATCGGCACGATCTCATATTTCGCGCGATCGATCGCCTTGACGACATTGCGGGCCGACATGACGGAAACCTCATGCTCGCTGGACTGACCGCCAAACAGAACGGCGACGCGTAGTTTCGACATTGAGGCTTTTCTCCCGGGCCAGGATGGATGTGATGGGAGAAGGGTAAACGGGGGATTGCAGCGGAATTGGGGTGGAGAATCTGCCCAGTGCCAACAACATCTTTGTTTGCGCTGAATATCGCTTCAATTGCCACGAAGATAAGACACGGCTCGGCGATCGTGTTAACGACCTTTTGGAAGACGTTAAGCTAGATGAAAACGACGTCCCTCAGCTTCGGAAAATTCATTGGCATAAAGCAGTCGGGATTCGGTCTTAGCGATTTCAAGAAGCCTATCCATCGTTAATTCCTGTTCACCGCTCCGCACCAGTTCGGCCGTCATCCAGTGCTCGAGATAGAAAAGCCGAAATACGAGCAGCGCAAAGGCGGTAACCGTGAGGTACCGCCGGACCGCCCATCTGTTTTCCCCGTGAAATCCGAGATGGAGATGTGAACAAGGATGCGTTGCTTCGACATATTGATCCAACGCATAATCATACCGGACCAAAGGAGGATGTTGGGGGCGCCTAACTTCTGAAGCACGGTGAAGAAACTCATCAACGTCGATGATCCCTTCTGCTACGAATTCTTGCATTTCCGTTAGTTCAGCTACCGCAGTCTTGGATGCGCCGAAAAACGGATTAGGATAGTACGCAAATCGAACCCCGTCGTTACCACCAACTCCGAATTGAAAGAAGGAGTAATCCCTGAGCAGAATATTATACTGGGATTCGCGAAGTCCGATCAGATAAAGGTCTTCGTAAGTCGAGTTTGGATCGACGGCTACCCTTTTGAAGTCTTCAGACACTTCAAGAGCTACGGGGCCAGAAAAAATCTCGTCAACATGCAAGGCTTTTGTATAGTCCCAGACCTTGCGGATTTGCGCCATCCATTCTGCTTTATTCATTTATAAGCCCTTGCTGCATTTCCTCCTCTATCTCGTCATCGGAGAATCCGGCATCTCTAAGCTTTTTGAGATATTGCTCTCTCGCTGCCCGTGCAGCAGTTTGCTTCTTACTGAATCCTCTCTGAATTGTTTCGATTTCGTTCAAGTCAGGCATAACGAAGCTTATTTTCGGAGCGTTCGCGATGGCGGTTTGCAGCTCCGTTATGATCGGTGCCCCTGCCCGAAACACGCCGCTGACACGTAGCCACGCTTTTGACCGTGTAAAGGCCGTAAAGATTTTGTTTCGCCCATCTCTTAATCTCGTTTCGACGGCGTCAATACCGACCGCAATCACAGCCGCAGCTTCGTTGCCTTTCGCTCGATAAACAGTCGATAGCGTGATTTTGCCTGAAATTGTAAAGGGTGGTTCATTGTAAGGGTCTGCAATTACGTTGTTTGACGACACGCCGACTAATGATAATCCCTCGGCGATCCGAGTGAGGTATCCTCGCGCATGACGGTCATCGAGGGCAACCACCAGAATCTCATCAGGCTCTAGGCCTCCGCCAATGAATGAAGCGATTTGTGCAAGAACCCAATCAACTTCTTCTTCGAGGTTTCTTGCAACGAAGGTTTCAATAGTAGGCCAGCCAGGAATGTCTGCGATGTTGAGAGGGCTATTTCGATCGGGCCTGAGGACTTCAACGGGCTTACCGGTTTGGAGAGGACCGGATAGTACTTCGTACCCGACATCTTCCCAATGCTCAGCGCTTTCTAGCATTTGTACGACGCTATTGCTGTAAACGCCAAACCCCAAGGCGTGTGCCGAAACCAGAACGTCCCGTTGATTTCGATATGCTTTGCTAAGCACGGCGTCGTTAGTTGCGCCAGGCGGAACCTGGTTAGATGTTCTGTCTAGATCAACTAGAGGTATGCCATTCTCATCCCGCCCAAATAGATCGATCGGCTGGCGAATCTTCACATTCAAGATGTCCTGAAGTTCATCATAAGCCCAAATAACCGATTTTTTGTCTCGTTCTCCCTTCGCGAGGTGAAACGCGAGCCGATAGAAGCTGTCGGGAAAATCTTGTCCCTCATCGATCAAGACGTAGTCGTAGTATGGGCGAACCGCATTGCTGTTCAAGAGGTCCGCACAAGCGGCTCCAAATGCGGTCTCGCCACGTTTTGCTAGGCGTTTCGCTTCGGGCAATGTTAGAGCTGGTCGCCCGCTCCGCATACAGGCATCTGAATAAACGCCGGGTACGCTAGCACCACCCCATCCGTGACGAATCTGAACTTTTTTCCAATCCGGGTCGCTGTCAGAGTAGAGTCTATAAAACTTGGTGACCAACGTCTTGATGGTCGCTCGGAGGCTTTTCGTATAAAAAGTAATGAGGATTAAGCTGTCGGGATTAGTGAGATGGATGTGAGCGGCTTTCATCGCTAGGATGACCGTCTTCCCTGAACCCGCAAGCCCTCTTATGCGCGCAGGCCCGCCAACGTCCACCAGCGCAATACGCCGTTGCTTCTCATCGAAGTTCGTTATCTCATTTTCCAGCCTAGCTAACGCTGCTGCAAGCGGCTGCTTTACTGCATCTTCGATGATCCGCTTTGACGGTTTCGTTAGAGCCTTTGCTCCCTCTACGACAGAGCGTACCTCTGCAACAATGGGAGCATCGAGCGGCTCTCCTCTGACGCGTTTGAGAACCTCAGCAAGGGATTCCAAACTCGCGCAGACTGTGGATTCTATACTGTCGCTTTCAGCGGTTGATACCCCAATGTCAGGACTAAGGAGTATTATTGTGTGGATCTCGACAACGGACGATGTTCGGCTGCGACGAAGTTCGCGGCTACGGATGAGGCGAGAATGCAAGTTACTTGAAAAGTCATCGAGTGCGGCATCGATCTCATTAAGTGTCTCCTTCGATCGTTGGAACATTGAGTTGTCCAAAGCCCGCACTGCAACAAAGCCATGTGAGGGCGAAAGAATGAGCACATCCGGTCGAAAAAGAGAGGCCTCATAGTCAACATATGCTGGAAAATCGTAATAAATAACGGCATCGTTGAGGCCTAATACGGATTGATTTTCTTGAAGATAGCCGACCAGCGCTCGGGATGTCGGATCATTCTTCCAACGGCTGGTAGTTACCACAATCTCCAAGGCCATGCCCGGTCACTCCTGTCTGCTACAAGCGGCTGGTCCGCTTGCGCAAGGTTATACCAAACTAACCGTAAGGTGGTAGCGTCTCAGCAATTTGTACCGCCCTAAAGTTCTCGGTTGTTAAGCGGAACGTTAGAGCCTCGGGTAACGGCTGTAGCAAACCGGTGTCTGAAAAGCCAAAGAGCCTTGAGTGATGAAAAGTAGCGGAGAAAAAACTGGTGCTGCTAGAGAGATTTGAACTCTCGGCCTCTCCCTTACCAAGGGAGTGCTCTACCCCTGAGCTATAGCAGCAATCCGTGGCGCCGCTTGGTGCGCCATATTGGGCGAGGCGGCTATTGCCATAGGTCGGGGCCGAGTGCAAGCCGCAAATTGAAAGTTCTTTGAAAGATCGTTGGAAAAAATGTGTCGGTCTTTTGGCGCCTAAGGTTTTCCGCTATGAGGAAGCCATGGGTGCGGACAAGACGAAAATCGATGACGGGCAGGCTTTGCAGGGTGGTTCTGCTCCAAGCGGGGTCGGCGACGAGGCGGGCGAGCCCGTGGGCGGCAGGCAGGTCACGGAAGCGGATCGGCGGCGCGAGCGGGCGGCGCAGAAGCTGCGGGAGAATCTGTCTCGGCGCAAGCAGCAGGTGCGGGCGCGGCGCGCAGGCCAGGCGGACGAGACGGATGGTTTGTCGGCCGCAAAGCCTGTGGATAGTGCTGAAACCGCCGTAAAAAGGGACGAATCGCAATGATTGATGTCGCCCATCATCAAACGAATTGATGCGTTAATCTATTTCGTCTAAAGAGCGCCTTTTACCAAGGTGCACGAAACTTGGCGCCCGCAACCTGGGCGCTCGGAACTATCAGGAAAGGCGGGCTTCGCCCGTATTGCTTATATGGATCGTATCAGGATTGTCGGCGGCAATGAGCTCAACGGTATCATTCCGATCTCCGGCGCCAAGAATGCCGCCCTGCCGCTGATGATCGCCTCGCTGCTGACAAGCGATACACTGACGCTCGAAAACGTGCCGCATCTCGCCGATGTCGAGCTCCTGATGCGCATTCTCGGCAATCACGGCGTCGATGTCGCCGTCAACGGCCGGCGCGAGCGCCAGGAAGACGGCTATTCCCGCACGATCCATTTCACCTGCCGCACCATCGTCGATACGACAGCACCATACGAGCTCGTCGCCAAGATGCGCGCGAGCTTCTGGGTCATCGGGCCGCTGCTCGCCCGTGAAGGTCAGGCGCGCGTGTCGTTGCCCGGCGGTTGCGCCATCGGCACGCGTCCGGTCGATCTCTTCATCGAAGGCTTGCAGGCGCTCGGCGCCACTATGGAAATCGACGGCGGTTATATCAATGCCACGGCGCCGAAGGGCGGCCTCATCGGCGCCCGCTATGACTTCCCGAAGGTTTCCGTCGGCGCGACGCATGTGCTGATGATGGCCGCCACGCTTGCCCGCGGCACCACAATCATCGGCAATGCGGCTCGAGAGCCCGAGATCGTCGATCTCGCCAACTGCCTGATCGCCATGGGCGCCAAGATTTCCGGCGCCGGCACGAGCACGATCACCATCGAGGGCGTCACCTCGCTCTCCGGCGCGCGTCACCGCGTGCTGCCCGACCGTATCGAGACCGGCACCTATGCCATGGCCGTCGCCATGGCCGGCGGCGACGTCACACTCGAAAATACCGATGTGGCGCTGCTCGACACGGCGCTCGAAAGCCTGCGCCGCGCCGGTGCTACGGTTTCGCCGACCAACAACGGTATCCGCGTCATGCGCAATGGCGGTGGCATCCAGCCGGTCGACGTGGTCACCGATCCATTCCCCGGCTTCCCGACCGACCTGCAGGCACAGTTCATGGCGCTGATGACCCGCTCGTCGGGCGTCTCGAACATCACCGAGACCATCTTCGAAAATCGCTTCATGCATGTGCAGGAGCTCGCCCGCCTCGGCGCCAAGATCTCTCTTTCCGGTCAGACCGCCCGCGTCGAAGGCGTGCAGAAGCTGAAGGGCGCGCCCGTGATGGCGACCGACCTTCGCGCCTCCGTCTCGCTCGTCATTGCCGGCCTTGCCGCCGAAGGCGAGACGCTGGTGTCGCGCATCTATCACCTGGATCGCGGTTTCGAGCGGCTGGAAGACAAGCTGACGCGCTGCGGCGCCATCGTCGAGCGCATCAGCGACTAAGTTCGTCGCGTTCTCGCCGGACAGTTCTCCGGTTTTCAGCATTCCGCTGTCGCAAAAGCGCGACAGCATTTTGGATGATCGGGCTTATTTCCATCCGTCGGCGCGAAGAGAGCCGGCAAGCCCGCTTTCTTCGGTTGCGTCTTTTGCGCTCGCATTTTATGTCCATCACAAGGAATTCTCGGCAATGGCACTTGCCGGCCGTTTGACTGGCGTGATTAGGGATAAAAGGACGAATGAGCGATCTCAAGCTAATGGCACTCGACACCGAGGACCTGGATGTCATTTCTGCCTATATGCAGGATAGCGTCTTCAAGGTCGGCGACATGTCCTTTGCGCCGAAGCAGGAGCAGTTTTCGCTCGCGGCCAATCGTTTCGTCTGGGAGCAGTCGGACCAGCGCAGCAAGCCCTACGAACGCCATCGCTCCGCGCTGGTGTTCAAGCGTGTGCAGGCCGTGCGTTCCAACGGCTTCGACCGGCGTAACCGCGACGAAGTTCTGTCGCTGCTCGCAATCCGCTTCGAGCAGAAGGGCGAGGGCCCGGACGGCACGATCGAGCTTGCCCTTGCCGCCAACGCTACGATTGCGCTCGATGTCGAATGCATCGAGGCCCAGCTCGCGGATATTGGCGGCGCGTGGGAAACGGCCCATAAGCCTCGACATCCCGACGCGGGCGAATAGATAGCAACGGTTGGATTTTTGCCGCCGCAGGCGGCCGCAGTGAAAGAGGAATATCAGTTTGGCTATCTGGCTGGATCAGGCGTCGGAAGGGTTCGAGCAGCAGTTCGCCGCATTCCTGACGACCAAGCGGGAAGTGTCCGAGGATGTGAATGCGGTCGTGCGCGGCATCATCGATGATGTGCGGGCGCGCGGCGATGCAGCCCTTGCGGACTATTCCAAAAAATTCGATGGCGTCGATTTTGCCGTAACGCCGATGCGTGTCACCGAAGCCGAGATCGACGCTGCGATCGCGGCCGTTCCGGCTGAAGTGCTTGGCGCGCTGAAGGTTGCCGCTACCCGCATCGAATCGCATCACCGCCGGCAGCTGCCGAAGGACGATATCTATGAGGACGATCTCGGCGTCGGCCTGGGGTCGCGCTGGACGGCGATCGAGGCCGTCGGCCTCTACGTGCCGGGCGGCACGGCGAGCTATCCGAGCTCGGTGCTGATGAATGCCGTGCCGGCCAAGGTCGCCGGCGTCGAGCGTATCGTCATCGCCGTCCCCACAATGGGCGGCGCCGTCAATCCGGCCGTGCTTGCCGCCGCCCGCATGGCCGGCGTCGAGGAAATCTACCGTATCGGCGGTGCGCAGGCGATCGCGGCCCTTGCCTATGGCACCGAGACGATCAAGCCGGTCTACAAGATCACCGGGCCCGGCAACGCCTATGTGGCGGCAGCCAAGCGCCAGGTGTTCGGCACCGTCGGCATCGACATGATCGCCGGCCCGTCGGAAGTGCTTGTCATCGCCGACAAGAATAACGATCCGGATTGGATCGCCGCCGATCTGCTAGCTCAGGCTGAACATGACGAAAGCGCGCAATCGATCCTGATCACCGACGATGCCGAATTCGGCAGGGCGGTGGAGGCGGCGGTCGAGCGGCAGCTGAAGCGGCTGAGCCGCTCGCAGACGGCGGCGGCGAGCTGGCGGGATTTCGGCGCCGTTATCCTGGTCTCCGATCTGAAGCAGGCGATACCGCTTGCCAACAGAATCGCGGCCGAGCATCTGGAACTTGCGGTCGATGATCCCGAGCCGCTTTTGGCCGGTGTTCGTAACGCCGGCGCGATCTTCGTCGGCCGTCATACGCCCGAAGTGATCGGCGATTATGTCGGCGGCTCAAACCATGTGCTGCCGACGGCCCGCTCGGCGCGTTTCTCGTCCGGGCTCTCGGTGCTCGATTTCGTCAAGCGCACCTCGATCCTGCGGCTTGGGCCGGAGCAGCTTCGCGCGCTTGGGCCGGCGGCGATCGCGCTTGCCAATTCCGAAGGGCTGGATGCACATGCGCGGTCGGTCGCGATCCGCCTCAATCTCGAGGGGTAAGGCATGGCAAAGGGCGTCTTCCGGCTGAGCGATGTGGTCCTGGACGACACGATCGGCCGCTCGACGCCGGATGTCGAGCATGAACGCGCCGTCGCCATTTTCGACCTGATCGAGGAAAACAGCTTCGCGCCCGTCGGACACGAGGGCGGGCCCTATCTGCTGAACCTTTCGCTGGTCGAGCAGAAGCTGGTCTTCGACATCCGCATGGAAGATGGTGGCGTTGTCGCCACCCATATTCTGTCGCTGACGCCGTTTCGCCGGATCGTGAAGGACTATTTCATGATCTGCGAGAGCTATTACGAGGCGATCCGCTCGGCCACGCCAAGCCGCATCGAAGCGATCGACATGGGCCGGCGCGGCATCCACAACGAAGGCTCGCAGACGCTGATGGACCGGCTGAACGGCAAGATCAGCGTGGATTTCGATACGGCGCGCCGGCTCTTCACGCTCGTCTGCGTGCTCTACTGGCGCGGGTGACTGCCATGGACGAGCCACAGGCGATCGAGCACAATGGCAGGTCGTCCGGGGGCAAATCCCCCGGTGCCATCCTCTTCATGTGCGGCCTGAATACCATCCGTTCGCCGATGGCCGAAGCGATCGCTCGGCAGATGCTGCCGCAGGGCACCTATATCGCCTCGGCCGGCGTGCGGGCCGGCGAGCGCAATCCCTTCGTCGATGTCGTGCTTTCCGAGATGGGGCTTTCGCTCGGCCGGCGCCAGCCACAGACCATGGAAGAGCTGGAGGATGATTTCTTCGATGTCATCATCACGCTCTCTCCCGAGGCACATCACGCCGCGCTGGAGCTGACACGGGCCAACGCCGTCGACGTCATCTATTGGCCGACGATAGACCCCTCCGCCACGGACGGAACGCGCGAGCAGATTCTCGATGCCTATCGCGGCGTAAGGGACTATCTTCTCGGTCTCATCGAGAGCAGGCTTGTGGAACATCGTGGCTCGCTTTAGAGCCGCAAGCGAAACAAATGCAGAAACCCTTATCAACGTGGTTCACAAAACCGCGGCGATTGTGTAGTTTCCGCGCAAATTTCCGGCGACCCCCGCTTTTTTGGCATGGGCGCTGGCCCCAACCGACAGGAAAAGAAGCTTTAATGCCGAAAGAAGAAGTCCTCGAATTTCCCGGTGTCGTCACCGAACTCCTGCCGAACGCGACCTTTCGCGTGAAGCTGGAAAACGAGCACGAGATCATCGCCCACACCGCGGGCCGCATGCGCAAGAACCGCATCCGCGTTCTGGCCGGCGACAAGGTGCTGGTGGAAATGACCCCTTACGACCTGACCAAGGGCCGCATCACCTACCGTTTCAAGTAGTCCGCCGCTCGCTGGAGCCGGATGCCGCCGATATTTTCGGCATCATGCTCCGGAGCCGGCTCTCATTCCCGCATGACAGGTCGAGATCTGATGGCGTTGAAACACAAGCTGATACTGGCCTCCGGATCGCCACGTCGCGTCGAGCTCCTGCATCAGTCAGGCATCGAGCCCGCGCGTCTCATGCCGATGGATATCGATGAGGCGCCGAAGAAGTCGGAGCATCCGCGCTCGCTGGCGCGGCGGCTGTCGGCGGAGAAGGGTGATGCCGCCTTTGCGGCCATCAAGAGCGATGCCGCCTGGCAGGGGAGCTATATCCTTTCGGCCGATACGGTCGTCGCCGTCGGGCGGCGCATCCTGCCGAAGGCGGAATTCGTGGACGAGGCTGCTGCTGCTCTGCATCTGCTCTCCGGCCGCGGCCATGTCGTCTATACCGGCATCTGCCTGATTACGCCGGACCGCAAGGCGCGGCAAAAGGTCGTCGAGACCAAGGTTCGCTTCAAGCGTCTCTCCCGTCGTGATATCGACATGTATCTCGCCTCTGGCCAGTGGCGCGGCAAGGCTGGAGCCTATGGCATTCAGGGGCTTGCCGGTTCCTTCGTGCAGAAGCTTGTCGGTTCCTACACCAATGTCGTCGGATTGCCGCTTTATGAAACCATGCTGCTGCTGGCAGGCGAGGGCTTCGATGTCCACGCCGGATGGCAGGAAGGATAGTTGTCATGACGAAAGCTGAAGAGATCAAGGTCGGTTCGAAGGTCGAGCCGTTGCGAAAGGCGCGTCCCTGTCCGGAATGCGGCCGCCCTTCACTGCGTGAGCATTATCCCTTCTGCTCGGATCGCTGCCGCTCCGTCGATCTCTCGCGGTGGCTCAACGGCTCCTATGCCATTCCCGTGACCGAGGACGAGACGAAGGCCGACGGCTCCGATCAGGACTGAATGAGGTTTTCCAAGAGGTTCGATATTGCGAACCTCTTCATTTTGTTCGCGAATTGGCAAAATTCGATTTCCTGTCAAAAAAGAGTCATTTGCGGCTGGACATGGCCGAACAAGATGCTATAACCCCGCTCGCTTCCGGGGTGAACCAACCGCCCAGCGCCTTTCACGGCTCTTCTCTCGACGCGAAGCACGGATGCCCAGATAGCTCAGTTGGTAGAGCAGCGGATTGAAAATCCGCGTGTCGCTGGTTCGATTCCGGCTCTGGGCACCATCTTTTCTCCCCAATCATGCGGACAATGAAGCTCGACGCTGGCTTCGATCAATTCCTCGCCGAGATCGTGTATTTGCAAGAATATGCGGCAATAGGTCGATTGAGGTTGCGTAACCATTGGATGTGCTGCGCCACCGCAACAACTTCGTGGTTGCGTTTCATTAATTCGGTGCATGACCCCATCAAGATATTGATGACATTTGGAATCAAGCGTACGAATTATTGACAGATCACCTATTGATTCGAAACGAGTCATACCGCACTTTAGATACAGCGGGATAAAGTGATCTCGTAAAAGCCGGCGTTAATTGCAATAGCAAGCTACCGAGGCGCCATGTTAAACAACGATGTTCTGTTCAACACGTTCGCCCGTACTTTTGAAGCACGGCGCGAAGTCGAGATGTCATTCTCAGAATACCTGGAAGCCTGCCGGGATGATCCGCTGATGTACGCAAATGCGGCAGAGCGGCTACTGGCAGCCATGGGCGAACCACTGCTGATCGATACGGCCAAGGATACAAGGCTTGGGCGTATCTTCATGAACCGGACCATCCGGACCTATCCGGCTTTTTCGGGCTTTTTCGGCATGGAAGAGACGATCGAACGCATCGTCGCCTTCTTCCGACATGCGGCCCAGGGGCTGGAGGAGCGCAAGCAGATCCTCTATCTGCTCGGGCCTGTCGGCGGCGGCAAGTCATCACTTGCCGAGCGGCTGAAATCATTGATGGAAGTTCATCCCATCTATGTGCTGAAGGCCGGAAACGAGCTGAGTCCGGTCTTCGAAAGCCCGCTCAGCCTGTTCGATCCCGTCACCATGGGGCCGATGATCGAGGAGCGCTATGGCATTCCGCGCCGGCGTCTGACCGGGCTCATGAGCCCCTGGTGCCTCAAGCGGCTGGAAGAGTTCGAAGGCGATATTTCCCGCTTTCGCGTCGTCAGGATACAGCCCTCGAGGCTGCGGCAAATCGCCGTCGCCAAGACAGAACCGGGCGACGAGAACAACCAGGACATCTCCTCGCTGGTCGGCAAGGTGGATATCCGCAAACTCGAAAGTCTCGCGCAGAATGATCCGGATGCCTATAGCTACTCCGGGGCATTGAACCGTGCCAACCAGGGCATTCTCGAATTCGTCGAAATGTTCAAGGCGCCGATCAAGATGCTGCACCCGCTGCTGACGGCGACGCAGGAAGGTAATTACATCGGTACGGAAAATATCGGTGCGATACCCTTCTCCGGCATTATCCTCGCGCACTCAAACGAGTCGGAATGGCAGACATTCAAGGCCAACAAGAACAATGAGGCATTCATCGACCGCATCTGCGTGGTGAAAGTGCCTTATTGCCTCAGGGTCACCGAGGAGCAGAAGATCTATGAGAAGCTGATCGAGGAATCCGAGCTCAGCGACGCGCCCTGCGCGCCGTCGACCCTGGAAACGCTCGCCCGCTTCACGGTTCTGACGCGGCTTTCCAAGCACGAGAATTCGACAGCCTTCTCCAAGCTTCGGGTCTATGACGGCGAGAGCCTGAAGGAGACCGATCCGAGAGCGCGCAGCGTGCAGGAATATCGCGATACGGCAGGCGTCGACGAAGGCATGGATGGAGCCTCCACACGTTTTGCCTTCAAAGTGCTGGCGGCGACCTTCAACTACGATACGACAGAAGTCGGTGCCGATCCGGTGCATCTGATGTACATGCTGGAGCAGGCAATCCGCCGCGAACAGCTGCCGCTTGAAACCGAGAAGCTCTATATCGAGTTTATCAAGAGCGAACTCGGACCACGTTATGCGGAGTTCATCGGCAACGAGATCCAGAAGGCTTATCTGGAATCCTATGCGGATTACGGCCAGAACCTCTTCGATCGCTACGTCGACTATGCTGACGCCTGGATCGAGGATGTGGACTTCAAGGATCCGGATACCGGCCAGCTTCTCGACCGCGAGCTTCTGAACCAGGAGCTTACCAAGATCGAAAAGCCGGCAGGCATCGCCAATCCGAAGGACTTCCGCAACGAGGTCGTCAAGTTCTGCCTGCGGGCGCGAGCGAGCCACGGCGGCAAGAACCCGTCTTGGACCAGCTACGAGAAGATCCGTGAAGTCATCGAGAAGCGGATGTTCTCTCAGGTCGAGGACCTTCTGCCCGTCATTTCGTTCGGTTCCAAGAAGGATGGCGAGACGGAGAAGAAACATGGCGAATTCGTCGAGCGGATGGTCGCGCGGGGTTACACCGAACGGCAGGTCCGGCGCCTTGTGGAATGGTACATGCGTGTGAAACAGGCGGGATGAGCCACCAAGGAAGAAGGAATGCACATTGTTGACAGACGCCTGAACCCAGGCGGAAAAAGTCTGGAAAATCGTCAACGATTTTTGCGAAGAGCAAAAGCGCTGGTGCAGAGAGCGGTCTATGAATCCTCTCAAAATCGCGACATTCAGGACATTCTGAAGGGTGGCGAAGTCAGCATTCCCCTGGATGGAACCGAGGAACCTCGGTTCCATCGTGGCCCCGAAGGCCTGAAGGAGCATATTCTTCCCGGTAATAAGGACTTCATCGAAGGCGATGTTCTGCCGCGGCCAGAAGGTGGCGGCGGCAAGGGTCGCGCCGGTGGTGACGGCTCGGGTGAGGATGCCTTTCGCTTCATCCTGACGCGGGATGAGTTCCTCGATCTTTTCCTCGATGATCTCGAATTGCCCGATCTTGCCAAACGCCGCCTAATGTCGGCGGATCAGATCAACCCGGTGCGCTCAGGCTACTCGGTGACGGGATCTCCCGCCAATCTCGCCATCAACCGCACGATGCGGCTTGCGATGATGCGCCGCGTCGCGCTGCATCGCCCGAAGCCGGAAACGGTCGAAAAGCTCATCGAGGAGGCCGAGGAGTGCACGGATGAGAAGCGCCGCGCACAGCTCGAAGAAGAGATCAAGAGGCTGGAATCGAAGGTCCGGCGCATTCCCTATATCGATCCGATCGACATCCGCTATCGTCGTTTCGAGAACGAGCCGAAACCGGTGGCACAGGCCGTCATGTTCTGTCTGATGGACGTCTCCGGTTCGATGACCGAGCATATGAAGGATCTCGCCAAGCGCTTCTACATGCTGCTCTACATCTTCCTGACCCGGCAGTATCGCCGCGTGGAGATCGTCTTCATCCGCCACACTGACGTCGCCGAGGAGGTGGACGAGGAGACCTTCTTCCGCAGCCCGGCAACAGGCGGCACTCAGGTTTCGAGCGCGCTCGAGCAGATGCGGCAGATCGTGCGGGACCGCTTCCCGGCCTCCGACTGGAACATCTATGCCGCGCAGGCGTCGGATGGCGACAATGCCTATTCCGACAATGCGACGACGGCCGCGCTGATGACGAGTGAGATCCTGCCCGTCTGCCAATATTTCGCCTATCTCGAAGTGGGAGAATCGCGCAGCGTCGCAATCTCGTCCGGCTCGGCGATCTGGTCGCTCTACGAACGGCTGCAGGCAGGCTGGCCGGTGCTTTCCATGCGGCGTGTCAGCGATCGCAGCCAGATCTATCCGGTCTTCCACGATCTCTTCCAGCGCCGGACGGCGGAAACAAGGAGCGGATGATGGCAAAGAAGGCATCGATGGAGCGGCTTTTCGAAGGCGCGGACTGGGATTTCGCCACCATCCAGCGAATTCACGATGCCTGCGAGAAGATCGCCGTTGGCGAGCTTGGTCTCGATGTCTATCCCAACCAGATCGAGATCATCACTGCCGAGCAGATGCTCGACGTCTATTCCTCGATCGGCATGCCGCTATTCTACAAGCATTGGTCCTTCGGCAAGCATTTCGCCCATCACGAAGCTTTCTATCGCAAGGGCCTGCGCGGCCTTGCCTATGAGATCGTCATCAACAGCTCGCCCTGCATTTCCTACTTGATGGAGGAAAACAGTGCGACGATGCAGGCGCTCGTCATCGCGCATGCCGCCTTCGGCCATAATCATTTCTTCAAGAACAATTATCTCTTCAAGCTCTGGACCGATGCCGAAGGCATTCTCGATTATCTCAACTTCGCCAAGAGCTATGTAGCACGCTGCGAGGAGCGCTATGGACACGCTGCCGTCGAGCGCACGCTGGATGCCGCCCATGCGCTGATGTCGCATGGCGTGCATCGCTATGCGGGCAAGAAGACGCCGGACCTGCGCGACGAGGAGAGACGCGAGCGCGAGCGGCGCGAATATGACGAGAAGATCTTCAACGATCTCTGGCGCACGGTTCCGGCCGGCTCCGGCAAGAAGACCCATGATCTCGATCTGGAGCGCCGGCGTGCGCTGGCCGGTCTGCCGCAGGAGAACATCCTCTACTTCCTGGAAAAGATGGCGCCGCGGCTGAAACCCTGGCAGCGCGAGATCATCCGCATCGTGCGGCATGTCGCGCAATATTTCTATCCGCAGAGCCAGACCAAGGTGATGAACGAGGGCACGGCGACCTATGTGCACTATCGCATCATGACGCGGCTGCATGAGCTCGGCGGCATCGGCGACGGCGATTTTCTGGAATTCCTGAAATCGCATACCAACGTGGTTTTCCAGCCGACCTTCAACGATCCCCGCTATTCCGGCCTCAATCCTTACGCGATCGGTTTTGCGATGATGCAGGATATCGAGCGTATCGTGACGAAGCCGGAGGAGGAGGATCGCCAGTGGTTCCCCGAGATCGCCGGCACCGGCGATGCCATGGCGGTGCTGCGAGATCTCTGGGTCAATTATCGCGACGAGAGTTTCGTGGCGCAGTTCCTCAGCCCGCACCTGATGCGCAAGATGCGCATGTTCCAGCTGACAGACGATCCCGAGGAGGAAGAGGGGCTGAGGGTTGCAGCCATTCATGATGAGCGCGGCTACCGACGCATCCGACGCGAGCTGTCGCGACAATATGATGTTGGCTGGATCGATCCGCATATCGAGATCGTCGATGTCGATCTTGCCGGCGACAGGCGGCTGCTCGTCAAGCACACGGTGCTGAACGGCGCGATGCTCGACGATATGGATGCCAAGCGCGTGCTGCAGCATCTGGCCGATCTCTGGAGCTATGACGTGCTGATGCAGGAGGTCGATCGCTCGGGTGCGGTGCTGCGCGATCATCTTGTGCATCCACGGTCTTCGGCGCTCGCGGCGTAAACGCCTCTATCTCCGTTTCATGTCTTCGGCAGCCGCTGATGGCCGCTCACCTGCATGCCATCCTCAGGCTGCAACTTCAGAAAGCCGGGTATGCCGAGCAGCGGGATCACGGCCATCAGCAAGAATGCAATGTGGAATTTCTCCGGCGTCAGCGGCGATCCATCCAAGGTCACCAGCCCCAGCAGCATGGCGGCGACGGAGACGCCGAAGCTGACGCTCAATTGCTGCAGTACGCCGCCCAAGCTGGTGGCGCGGCTGAGCTGTGCTGCAGGGGTATCGGAATAGGATAGGGTATTGGACGTCATGAACTGACCGGCCCGCGCCAGCCCGAAGATGAAAACATAGACGATGATGAACCAGTGCGGCGTGTCGGGCGTGATCAATGCGAAGCCTGCCACGACGGCGGCGCCGAACACGGCGCTCCAGGTGAGCATGCGATCGAAGCCATAGAGCTTCAGCAGTTTTGCCGAGACCGGCCGCACGGCAAGCGCGCTCAAGGCGCTGACGAAGGTCAGCGAGCCCGAGACGATCGGGCTCAAGCCGAAGCCGACCTGCAGCATGAGCGGTAGCAGGAAGGGCACGCCATTCAGCCCGACACGACAGATGCCGCCGGCAAGAGTGCCGATGCGGAAGGTGCGCAGCTTGAAGAGGGTGAGATCCACGGCCGGAGATTCCGCTGTTCTGGCGTAGCGGATGAAGCCGACCAGCAGCAGGCCGGCGGCGGCAAGCGTGAGGAAGATGGCCCAGACCGGAATTGCAGGGCGGCCGATATTCTCGATGCCGTATTGCAGCAGCAGGCAGCCGAGGCCGACCATGACGAAGCCGGGAAAATCGAATCTGATGGTCGCGTCGCGTTCGGTATCCTCGACATAGCGCAGCGCCATGGCCATGCCGATCAGCCCGAAGGGCAGATTTACCCAGAAGATCCAGCGCCAGGACAGATAGGTTGTCAGGAAGCCGCCGAGCACCGGGCCGATGACGGGCCCCATGACAGCAGGCAAGGTCATGTAGGTCATGGCAGTCACGAGTTGGCTGCGCGGGAAACTGCGGATGAGGATGAGGCGCCCGACCGGCGTCATCATGGCGCCGCCGAAGCCCTGCAGCGCGCGCGTGGCGATGAGCATCGGCAGACTGGTCGCCAGGCCGCAGAGAATCGAGCCGATGGTGAAGATGAAGAGGGAAAGCGTGAAGATGCGCCGGGCGCCGAAGCGATCCGCGAACCAGCCGCTCACCGGAATGAACATGGCAAGCGTCAGAATATAGGTCGTGACAGCCAGATTCATGCGAAGCGGCGTCGTATCGAGGCTCCTGGCGATATCGGGAACGGCGGTGACGAGGATGGTCGAATCCAGCTGCTCCATTAGGAAGGCGACGGCGACCACGGCGGGGATGATGTAGCGCAGGCGGGGATTGCGTTCGACCGCAAAAGTCTGGCCCTGCGGATTGGGATCTATCGAATCCATGGAATGTAACGGCTTTCCAACGCCAGGCTGGGGACCGGCGCGTTTGACGATTTGCATGAATCCCTTCGGAAACCGCCTCGTGCTCTCGGGAAACATGGTGCTGGCGGCCGGTGATCCGCCGGCCTTCGGAATCGTTACCTATATGAGCATCATCCCGGGCGCGGTGCAACAGGAACACAGCCTTTTGAATCCCCGGAAATCCATATGATCAGTTGGTCGATGGGGGAGAGGGCAACGTCCAGCGTGCCTTGTCGAAGACGATCGCGGTTCGGAGCTGCTCCGGCGAGGTTCTGCGCAATTCCAGCTGCAGGTTGAAATTGTTGTTGCTCTGGAATTCCTTGAAAAAGGCAAGCTTGGCGCCGAAGGCTTGCAGCGTCACGTCCTGCAGCTTGCCGATCGCCTCAAGCGCGGCCTGAAAGTCCAACCAATGGGTCTCGTTCAGCAACAGGACGACGGTATCGACAAAAGTGCCGGCAACGGCCTTTCCGTCGTCATTGTCCGGCATGATGACCTTGATGCGGATGGCATCGATTTCACCTGATGGTTTGCCCCTGGCGATGATGAAGAAGGAAGCCGCCTTGGGATCGCCATAGGCGCCCTTCTGGACGGCATAGCTGCATTCCGAAGTGCCGGCGCCCAGCTCGCTTTGCCGCCATTCGCCCACGGACAGGCCGAACTTTTGAAGATCGGCGCAAAGCGTCTGGCCCGATATTCGCCAGCTTCGCACGAAGGCACTCAGCAGCGCGTCGATAGGCTCGTCCAGCAGATGGGATCTTTTCTTGACGAATGGCTTGGCGGTGACGGTCGCCGGCTTGACGCGGACGCTGCTTGATGCCGGGGCTGATGTCTTCGGCGCCGCTGCCGGAGGCGTGGCTGCGTGAGATGGCTGCTGTTCCTGGACGGGGGCGGTTGGCGCTGCTGCGTGTTGTTCCGGTTTCGGAAACAGATTGAGATGATAACGATCATCCAGCGCCCGCAGATTGCGCATATCGTTAGCCAGGAGCGCGGTTGCGAGAATGATCGAACCGATGACAACGGCGGCAATCCAAAAGACAGCTCTGCTTTTCTTGCGAGGTGGCGCCACCGACATGGTTCAGATCACAGCTACTCCCGAGGAAACTTACCTTGCTGCAATAACTGTATGTTGCGCAGCCATGTTCATGACTACAGCATATGCGTTTATGAACGATTGATCATTCTAATGTTTCTTTGTCAATTCATGATGTTGCTGAAAGCGGACCGCGCTCTTGCGCAGTAAGTTTTTCCGGCTTTCTGCACGTTCTTGTCGCGGAACCGCTGCACGCCTCGGTGCAGCCTTCTCTAGGCGAAATATGTCTTGAGTGCCTTGACGGTGGCGGCATCCGTGCGGCGGGCCGATGGCGCCGAGAAGCCAAGGGTGATGGCTCGCTGATCCATCTCGAAGACGGGTGCCGAGCAGGAGGCATGGATCTCGCTGATCTGCAGGCGCGGCCATAGCTGGCCGACCGTCGCAAGCGTCACGCCGGAGCCGGGCATGATGGAGATGCGACCGGCGGCGGCTGCAATCGCCTGTTCGAGCATGGCGAGCCCTTCCGCCGCGGTCTTTGCGCCGCCGGATGTCAGGATGCGCTCGAAGCCGAGGGCGATCGCGGCACCAACGGCTTCCACGACGTCGGGCACCAGATCGAAGGCGCGGTGCAACGTCTTGCCGAGGCCTTCCGCATGGGCGGTGAGGGCCGTAAGCATGTCAACATCAAGTCGCCCATCGGGCAGGGAGGCACCGAGCACGACGCCCGCCAGGCCAACGGCCCGCGCCGCATCGATGTCGCGCTTCATGATGTCAAGTTCGTCCGCCGAGTAGACGAAGCCGCCGGCGCGCGGACGGATAATGGCGTAAGCCGGGACGGGCATCCTCGCCGCTGCGGTCATCAGCCCGGCACTCGGCGTCAGCCCACCAAGAGGAAGCGCGCTGCAAAGCTCGATGCGATCGCCGCCGCCCTCGACGGCGGCCTTCAGGCCGGCAATATCCTCGACGCAGACCTCAAGCAGCATGGCCGCGCTCCCCGGCATATTGCAGACCCAGCAGGGCGGCGCCGATGAGGCCCGGTTCAGGCTTGCACTCGCTCGGCACGACGAGAGGCCGGCCGAACTTGCGTAGGATGCGGGCACGTACTGCCTCGTCCAGTCGTGCCAGGAGCGGTTCGACGTTGGAAAGGCCGCCGCCAACGGGCACGATGGTCGCGCCGGTTATGTTGATGGTCAGCGCCAGCGGCGAGGCGACCAGATCGACCATCACGTCGATCGTGCGTTCCGCGCGGCTTTCGCCCTTCAGCCAGTCGCCGATGATCTCTTCGCTGGAGAGTTCCAGGTCGTGAAGCGTCTTGTGCAGGCGTTCGATACCGCGGGCACCACCGACCGTGTCGACGCAGCCCTTCTGGCCGCAGCCGCAGGCATAGGCGGGAATGGCAACTGGCGGATTGCCAGCGAAGCAGGCGATGATCGGGCCGTGGCCCCATTCCCCGGCAAAGCCGCCGGCTGCATTGACCAGCCGGCCATCCGCGACAAGGCCACCGCCGACGCCGGTGCCGAGAATGGCGCCGAACACGATGCGATGGCCGCGGCCTGCGCCCGACATGGCTTCGGCCATGGCGAAGCAATCGGCATCGTTGGCAATCAGCACGGGATAGCCGAGTTCCGCTTCGAGGTCAGCGGCAAGGTGCCGGCCGTGAATGCAGGGAATATTGGCGCAGGTGAGCGCCTGCGTATCGGGATCGACGACGCCGGCGATGGAGAAGGAGAGGCGATCAGGCTTGTCTTGCGCCTCCGCGATCACGTCGCGCAGAGCGGCAACGAATTCGGCGAAGTCATGCCTGGGCGTCGGGCGCCGCGCCAGCGGAACGATATCCGTCATGGAGCGGGCGATGCCGCCTTTGATGGCGCTGCCGCCGATGTCGAAGGAAACGATCATGGATATCGACCCGCTGGAAACATGGCGCACTTGCTCGCACCCTTTGCCGGTCTTTGCAAGATCAATCGGGTGGGCCAATCCTTCCGGGGCGGGCAGCCGTCAATCCGTTGTCTTAAGCGGCAAGGTGATTCTTGCTTCGAAGCCATCGGCCCTGCCGGTCGCCGGCGAGAGTAGATCGAGATGACCGCCGATCTGGCCCACGATGCGCTCGACGATCGACAATCCCAAGCCTGAGCCCGCCGCTTTCGTCTTGCCGCGCCAGAAACGCTTCTTCAGGCCGGCAAGCTCATGGGCGGATAGCACGGCGCCGCCATTGACGACCTGGACGGTGCGATCGTCGACTCTGACCGTCACTTCCTCATCGGCCGGGCCGTGGATCAAAGCGTTTTCGATCAGATTGCGGATCACGATCGCAAAGGCGTCGATATCGACATTGCGGAGCAATTTTCCCGAAGTCTCGTTCTCCAACAGGACGCGGCCCGCCGTGCCGGTATCGCGGTCGTAATCGCCGATGACGGTTTCGATGACGGCCGTAAGATCGGCCGGTTTGTCGCCGGTGCCAATACCGGCTTGGGCACGAGAGAGCTGCAGCAGCTTTTCGGCCAGCCGGCCGAGATTGGAGAGAGACGTTTCGATGCGGCCGGCGCGTTCCGCCAGTTGCCCTTGCGGCAGTTCGGCGATCAGCCGCTGCGTCTGGGCAAGCGCTCCCGCAATCGGTGTGCGCAGTTCATGGGCGCTGTTGGCGGTGAATTCCCGCTCCGCTTCAAGGGCGAGCCGCAGGCGTTCGAGCAGCAGGTTGACGGAACGGGCGATCGGCTGCAGTTCGAGCGGCAGCGTTTCGCTCTCGAGGGGCGCCATGTTGCCGCCGTCCTTGGTGGCGATCTCGGAGCGCAAGCGGTCGATCGGCCGCAGCGATCGGCCAACGATGATGCCGATGGCAATGATGCTCGCCGGAATGAGCGCCAGCAGCGGCCAGAGCAGCGCGACGCCGCTCTCGCGCAATGCCTCGCGGCGATTCTTGAAGGCATCGGCGACATGCAGGAAGATCGTCCCATCAGCCGAGGATTCCGTATAGATCCGGTATCGTGATGTATTGTGGAAGCCGATTGCCAGCGGCACCTCATAGGCGGTTGGAGGGGCATCGTGGGAATGCAGGATGACCTTGCCGTTCCCATCGAGCACTTGGTAGGTAAGATATTCGCGGTTCAGCCCCTTGTTGAGCGCTTCCAGGCTCTGGGGATCGCCGGAATGGTCGCGGTTGGCGAGATCGTCGAGCACCAGCGGCAGTAGACGCTCGGCGGTTTCCTGCAATGCGCCGTCGAAGGTTTCCGAGAGTTCCTTGTTGACGACATAAACGCCAATGCCGACCGCGATCAGCCAGAAGATGACGACCGTACCGGTCAGCGCCGTGATCAGACGCCGGGTGATGCTGGCGCGGCTCGCGGTTTTGGCCTCACTCATCGTTCGCCCAGGCAATAGCCGACACCGCGGGCCGTCTTTATGCGATCCTTGCCGATCTTCTTGCGCAGGCGGCTGACATAGACTTCCACCGTATTGCTCTCGATCTCGGAGCCGAAGGCATAGAGCGCTTCCTCTATCTTGTCCTTGGAGACGATGGCGCCCGGCCGCGTGATCAGCAGGTCGAGCACGGCCCATTCCCGGCCTGTCAGGATGACATCCTTGCCTGCCAGCTTGACGCGGCGCTGCGGTTGATCGATTTCCAGGTCGTCGAAGCGCAGGGTCGGCTGCGGGCTGCCCGCATACCGTCGGGCAACCGCCAGGATGCGGGCCGTGAGTTCGCCGAGATTGAACGGCTTGACGAGATAATCGTCGGCACCGCTGTTCAGGCCCTCTATCCGGTCGGAAATCTGGTCGCGTGCCGTCAGGATGATGACCGGGGTTTCATCCGGCCTGCGGCGCAGCCGCTTCAAGAAATCGATGCCGCTGCCGTCCGGAAGTTGCAGATCCAGCAGGACGAGGCCGTATTGCACGGCGCTGGTGACCTCTTCCGCATCGGCTAGGTTCTTGACCCAATCCACGGCGTGAGGCCCTGCCGCGATATGGTCGCGAACCGCACCGCCGATCGTATCGTCGTCCTCCACCACAAGAATGCGCACCTGCACCTCTCAACCGTTGAACGTACTTCAGTTAATGCCGACGGACCTATCGGGTCAATAACGGCTGAAATAAGCCATGGCTGGATGCACAGTTCATGGCTCGCTAACACAGCGAAAACGTTCCCGGTACCTATGGACAGACAGAAACGCGATGGTTACTTGTGCGGAGAATGAGGCGGCACGGGTGCCGCCGGAGGCTATCGGAGGATCTCGGTCATGCTGAAGGGAATTTCCCCGCTGTTGAATGCGGATGTGCTTTACGCACTCAAATCCATGGGGCATGGCGATATGCTCGCTGTCGTCGACACGAATTTCCCCGCCGAATCGGTCGCAAGCCAGACCGTTCTGGGCGAGCTACTGCGTATCGACAACGTGTCGTCTGCCGAAGCGGTTGCGGCGATCCTGTCGCTGATGCCGCTCGATACTTTCATCGATGATGCGGCGGCACGCATGGAAGTGGTTGGTGCGCCGGATGAGGTGCCGCAGGTGCAGCGTGAAGTTCAGGCTGTGATCGACAAGGCCGAGGGCAAGCATTGGCCGCTGACGCCGGTCGAGCGTTTTGCCTTCTATGAGCGTGCCAAGGATGCCTTTTGCGTCATTCAGACCGGCGAGCGCCGTTTCTACGGTTGTTTTACCTTGACCAAGGGCGTCATCCCGCCGGAAGCTGAGTGATCAGGCACGCTTGATCCGGATGGCGGCAAGGGCGCTGTTTCGATAAAGGAAGGCGATGGCGAGAAAGCTGGATTCCCAGGGACGGCTTGATGATGCGGCGCGAGCCGGTTGGCTCTATTATGTTGCCGGCCGCACGCAGGACGAAATCGCCGTCGCGATGGGAGTATCCAGGCAGTCGGCCCAGCGGCTGGTGTCGCTTGCCGTCGCCGAGCGGCTGATCAAGGTCCGGCTGGACCATCCGATCGCCGCGTGTCTGGAATATGCGGCAGAGCTCAAGAAGAAATTCAATCTGCGGCATGTCGATATCGTGCCGAGCGATTCAGACAGCACATCCTCCACCATTGGCATTGCCGAAGCGGGTGCTGCCGAAATCGAGCGCTGGCTGCGGCGGCCCGACCCGATCGTGCTGGCGATCGGCACGGGGCGCACGCTGAAGGCTGCGGTCGATCAGCTGCCGGCGATCGAATGTCTGCAGCACCGGGTTGTGTCGCTGACGGGCAATATCGGCCCCGACGGTTCGGCCGCCTACTACAACGTCATTTTCAGCATGGCCGACGTCGTCAAGGCGCGGCATTTTCCGATGCCGCTGCCGGTACTGGTGTCTTCCGCAGAGGAGCGCGAACTGTTGCATGCGCAGGCACTGGTGCGCTCGACACTCGATATCAGCGCGCAGGCCGACGTGACCTTCGTCGGCATCGGCGAGATGGGTGTCGAGGCGCCGCTCTGTCTCGACGGCTTTCTCGAGAGGGACGAGATGCTTGCCCTGATGGATCGGGGCGCTGCCGGCGAGATCTGCGGATGGGTTTTCGATGGCAATGGCAAGCTCATGCCCGATGATGTCAACGAGCGCGTCGCCAGTGCGCCCTTGCCGTCGCGCGATACCTGCAGCGTCATCGGAATCGCCAAGGGCCGACGCAAATTCGAGGCAATCAAGGCGGCCGTCGTCGGTCAGCAGATCAATGGTTTGATCACCGACGAGGCAGTTGCCGAATTTTTGCTCAAGGCGTGAGCAAAAAATTTAACTCATAAAAACAAAAGGATAGGCTGCTTGCTCGGCAATGCAGCAACGAATCTGCATTGACATTTTGTCGCAAGAAGTGAGTAATTGCCCACGAGCAAAGCGAATGCTCATTTTAATCTTCTGGGAGGAAGATATGAAATTGAAAACTTTACTGCTGAGCGCCTGCTCGGCCTTGATGTTCGCCGGCCTGGTATCTGCCGAAACCCTCACGATTGCGACGGTCAATAACGGCGACATGGTCCGTATGCAGAAGCTTACGGACGATTTCAAAGCCAAGAACCCCGGCATCGACCTTCAATGGGTCACGCTCGAAGAAAACGTATTGCGCCAGAAGGTTACGACCGACATCGCTACCAAGGCCGGCCAGTACGACGTGCTGACCATCGGCACCTATGAAGTGCCGATCTGGAGCAAGCTCGGCTGGCTTGCCTCGCTCGACAAGCTTTCCGCCGACAAGGACTATGCGGTGGATGACCTTCTCCCGGCCATTCGCAGCGGTCTGACAACCGACGGCAAGCTCTATGCAGCACCGTTCTACGGCGAAAGCTCGATGGTGATGTACCGCAAGGACCTGTTCGAAAAGGCCGGTCTTAAGATGCCGGACGCACCGACCTGGGACTTCGTTGCCGATGCGGCCCGCAAGATCACCGACAAGGACCATGAAGTCTACGGCATCTGCCTTCGCGGCAAGGCTGGCTGGGGCGAGAACATGGCGTTCTTGACGGCGATGTCGAATTCGTTCGGCGCTCGCTGGTTCGATGAAAAGTGGAAGGCACAGTTCGACCAGCCGGAATGGAAGGACACGCTCGACTTCTACGTCAAGCTGATGAAGGATGCCGGCCCTCCGGGCGCTTCTTCCAACGGCTTCAACGAAAACCTGGCTCTGTTCCAGTCCGGCAAGTGCGGCATGTGGATCGACGCCACCGTTGCTGCCTCCTTCGTTTCCGATCCGAAGGAATCGAAGGTCGCCGACAAGGTCGGCTTCGCTCTGGCTCCGGATAAGGGCCTCGGCAAGCGCGGCAACTGGCTCTGGGCATGGAACCTCGCCATCCCGGCTTCGTCGAAGAAGGCTGAAATCGCAGAAAAGTTCATCTCCTGGGCAACCAGCAAGGAATACACCAACCTTGTCGCTCAGAAAGAAGGCTGGCTGAATGCACCTCCCGGCACCCGTACGTCGCTCTATGCGAGTGCGGACTACCAGAAGGCAGCGCCTTTCGCCAAGATGACGCTCGACTCGATCAACTCGGCTGATCCGACACATCCGACCGTCAAGCCTGTTCCCTATGTTGGCGTCCAGTTCGTCGCCATCCCTGAATTTCAGGGCATCGGCACTGCTGTCGGCCAGCAGTTCTCGGCCGCTCTCGCCGGCCAGATCTCCGTCGATCAGGCTCTGAAGGCTGCCCAGCAGCTGACGGAACGCGAAATGAAGAAGGCCGGCTATCCGAAGTAAGGGCCTTCGAAGCTAAGGAAAGCAGCGGCCCCCTCTCGAGCACTGCTTTCCTCTAGGCCGCCGAGCGCCGAACTGCCCTTGGCGGCCCTTTTGTTTCAGCCGGTCCGCGGCCACCCCCTCCTTTAAAGATAGGTCGGTACTTGCCATGGCAACGTTGCACACCCGTTCCACCGCACGCGTCATGATGGCGCCTTCGGTTCTGCTCCTCTTTGCTTGGATGATCGTCCCGCTCGTGATGACGATCTATTTCTCGACGCTGAACTACAATCTGCTGAATCCCGGCACGCACGATTTCCTCGGGTTTCTCAACTACGAATATTTCATCACCGATCCGGCCTTCCTCAGCTCGCTGATCGTGACGTTACTGCTTGTCGGCGGTGCGTTGCTGATCACGGTCGTCGGCGGCATTGCGCTGGCACTCCTTCTTGATCAGCCGATCTTCGGCCAGGGCATCGTGCGCATGCTGGTGCTTGCGCCCTTCTTCGTGATGCCGACGGTCGCGGCCCTCATCTGGAAGCATATGTTCATGAACCCGGTGAACGGGCTCCTGGCACATCTCTTCCGGTTCTTCGGGCTTGATCCGCTGACCTGGCTGGAGACGGTTCCGCTGCTGTCGATCATCATCATCATCGCCTGGCAGTGGCTGCCTTTCGCGACACTTATCCTGCTGACTGCCCTGCAGTCGCTGGATGAGGAGCAGAAGGAAGCTGCCGAGATGGATGGCGCCGGACCGGTTTCGAAGTTCATCCATATCATCCTGCCGCATCTGGCGCGGGCCATCACCGTCGTCATCCTGATCGAGACGATCTTCATGCTGTCGGCCTTTGCCGAGATCCTCGTCACCACCAATGGCGGTCCGGGCACGGCGACGACGAACCTGACTTATCTCGTCTATTCGCAGATCGTTCTGTCGCAGGACGTCGGCGGCGCGTCGGCGGGCGGCATCATCGCCGTCATCCTCGCCAACATCGTTGCGATCTTCCTGATGCGCGCAGTCGGCAAGAATCTGGAGGCTTGAGATGGCACGCAAAGTCACCACGCAACGCAAGATCGTTGTATCGGTCGCCGCCTGGATCGTGGCAATCCTTATCTTCTTCCCGATCCTGTGGACGATCCTGACGAGCTTCAAGACGGAAGGCGATGCGATTGCCTCGCCGCCGCAGTTCCTCTTCTTCCACTGGACGCTGGAGAACTATTTCGAGGTGCAGTCGCGCTCGGACTACTTCCTCCACTTCGGCAACTCGGTCATCATCGCCCTTGGTTCGACCTTTCTCGGCCTGCTCGTCGCAGTACCCGCCGCCTGGGCCATGGCATTCTCGCCGACCAAGCGGACCAAGGACGTCCTGATGTGGATGCTGTCGACGAAAATGATGCCGCCGGTCGGCGCCTTCATCCCGATCTACCTGTTGTTCCAGAGCTTCGGCCTCCTGAACAACCAGTTCGCCAGCCGGGTGGGCATGGTCGTCGTGCTGATGCTCATCAACCTGCCGATCATCGTCTGGATGCTCTATACCTACTTCAAGGAAATTCCCGGCGAAATCCTCGAAGCGGCCCGCATGGACGGTGCGACGCTGGCAAAAGAGATCATCTATGTCCTGACGCCGATGGCGATTCCCGGCCTTGCCTCGACGATGCTGCTCAACATCATCCTCGCCTGGAACGAGGCCTTCTGGACGCTCAACCTCTCCGCGGTCGATGCGGCGCCGCTGAGCACCTTCATCGCCTCCTATTCCAGCCCCGAGGGCCTGTTCTATGCCAAGCTTTCGGCGGCATCGACCATGGCGATCGCTCCGATCCTGATCCTTGGCTGGTTCAGCCAGAAGCAACTCGTTCGCGGCCTGACCTTCGGCGCGGTTAAGTAAGGAAGAGAAACATGGGTAGCATTGTTCTCAAACAAGTCTCCAAGGTCTTCGGCGAAGCCAAGGTCATCCCTTCCATCGACCTGGAGATCGATAATGGCGAGTTCGTCGTCTTCGTCGGCCCGTCGGGCTGTGGCAAGTCGACGCTGCTGCGCCTGATCGCCGGCCTCGAAGACGTCTCCGGCGGTCAGATCATGATCGACGGCAAGGACGGCACCAATCTGAAGCCGTCCGATCGCGGCCTTGCCATGGTGTTCCAGTCCTACGCGCTTTATCCGCATATGAGCGTGCGCAAGAACATCGCCTTTCCGCTGAAGATGGCGAACATGCCGCAGGCGGAAATCGACAAGAAGGTGGCGGATGCCGCGCGCGTCCTCAACCTGACTGACTATCTGGAGCGCAAGCCGCGCCAGCTTTCCGGCGGTCAGCGCCAGCGTGTCGCCATCGGTCGCGCCATCGTGCGCCAGCCGGCCGCCTTCCTATTCGACGAGCCCTTGTCGAACCTCGATGCGGCGCTGCGCGTCAACATGCGCCTTGAGATCAGCGAGCTGCATCAGCAGCTGAAGACGACGATGGTCTATGTGACGCATGACCAAGTCGAGGCCATGACCATGGCCGACAAGATTGTCGTGCTCAACCGCGGCAATATCGAGCAGGTCGGCTCGCCGCTGGAGCTCTACCGCAGCCCGCGCAACCTCTTCGTCGCGGGCTTCATCGGCTCGCCGAAGATGAACTTCGTCAAGGGCGCCTATGCCCAGAGCCTCGGCGGCGACACGATCGGCGTCAGGCCGGAACACGTGCTGCTGTCGACCACGTCGGGCGACTGGCAGGGCAAGGTGCTCGTGGCCGAACATCTCGGTTCCGACACTTTCCTGCACATCGACGTTGACGGGATCGGCACGGTGACTGCGCGCGGCTCGGGCGATTTCCCGGCCCGGGCCGGCGATACCGTCTACCTGACACCGGACAAGGCGCATATTCACCGGTTCAACGCCGAGGGGCTGGCGATTTCAGCTTAAAGGCCAAGGCCGTGTGCGCTGGAGCGGGCACGGCCGACGCATCTGTTCCGGTTCGCATCATCGATCTGTATGCACCGGTCAAGCATACCAGCCGGCGCGGGTTTCCCAGCCGCCCGGAGCCAAGACCTTTCAGAAGGACCAGAGACATGACGTGCAAATTATCGCTCGCAACTCTCCAGCAGGTGGCTGCAAAGGTGGCCATTCCTGCCTATGACCGGAAGTCGCTTTCGGCTGGTATCGTGCATTTCGGTGTCGGCAATTTCCATCGTGCCCATCAGGCAATCTATCTCGACGACCTTTTCAATACCGGCGAGGCGCATGACTGGGCGATCATCGGTGCCGGCGTATTGCCGTCGGATGCAGCCATGCGTGAAAAGCTGGCCGCCCAGGACTTCCTGACGACCGTTGTCGAGCAGGACAACAACCGCACGGCTGCGCGTGTCACCGCGCCCATGATCGACATCCTGCCGGTCGGCGACGCCAAGGCCACCATCGCCAAGCTTGCCGATCCGACGATCCGCATCGTTTCGATGACGATTACCGAGGGTGGTTACTTCATCGATGCCTCTGGCAAGTTCAATCCCGCCCATCCGGCAATCGTGGCCGATGGGCAGAACCCGGATGCGCCGAAGACGGTGTTCGGCCTGATCGTCGCCGGTCTGAAGGCGCGTCGCGCTGCCGGCTTGCCGCCCTTCACCGTCATGTCCTGCGATAACATCCCCCACAATGGCGGCGTCACCAAAGCCGCCGTCGTCGGCACGGCAAAGCTTTCCGATCCGGCTTTTGCCGATTGGATCGCCGCGAACGTCGCCTTCCCGAACGGCATGGTCGATCGTATCACGCCGGCAACGGGTGCGCGTGAGATCGACTTGCTCAAAGAAGCTTTCGATATCGAAGACAACTGGCCGGTCTATTGCGAAGAGTTCAAGCAATGGGTGCTGGAGGACAATTTCCCGGCGGGTCGTCCGCCGCTTGAAAAGGTCGGTGTCACCTTCGTGCCCGACGTCACCCCCTATGAGCACATGAAGATCCGCATCCTCAATGGCGGCCATGCGGCGATCGCCTATCCGGCGGCGCTAATGGATATTCATTTCGTGCATGAAGCCATGGAAGATCCGCTGATCCGCGCCTTTCTGGCCAAGCTCGAAAATGACGAGATCATCTCCGTCATCCCGCCGGTGCCAAATACCGTGCTTGCGGATTACTTCAAGCTGATCGAACACCGCTTCGCCAATCCAAAGATCGCCGATACCATCCCGCGCCTGGCGCAGGACGGCTCGAACCGCCAGCCGAAATTCATCCTGCCATCGACGGCGGATCGTCTCCGCCGCGGCGAGGATATTGTTGGCCTCGCGCTCGTTTCGGCGTTGTGGTGCCGTTACTTCGCCGGCAAGAGCGATAGCGGCAAGGAGATCGTCTTCAACGATGCCAGCGCCGATCGGCTGCATGAAGCAGCCCTCAAGGCCAAGGACGATCCGAATGCCTTCCTCGTCTTTGACGACATCTTCGGCGATGTCGCCAAATCCGATCTTTTCCGCAAGCGCTTTGCGCATGCACTGAAAACGCTGTGGGAAAAGGGTACCCGCGTCACCCTGCAGCTATACTTGGACAACAAACTCGCGGAATAATTTCGAACGGCCGGACCTCTCCTGTTCCGGCCGTTTTCCATTGTCCCGCCGGTGTTTCGGGCATGACAAGGCTACGAATAGAATTCAGGTTGGATCTGTGATGGCGGATGCGGGAACAGGGCTCGTAATCTTCGATTGCGATGGTGTGCTTGTCGACAGCGAGCCGCTGTCGGTCGGCGTGCTCATCCAGGCGATGCATGATGTCGGCGTCGAGATGAGCGAAGAGGATGTCTATAGCCGCTTCCTCGGCAAGAGCCTGGCGACGCTCGTCGATACGATGCAGACGGAATTCGACGTCTTTATCGATCAGGCATTTCTCGACCGCATCCGCAACGATCTCTATGAACGCTTCAAGCATGAGCTGAAGCCGATCGACGGTATCGGCGCGACGCTGGATGCGCTTTCGCTGCCGCGCTGCGTCGCCTCGTCCAGCCAGCTGGAGCGCATCCGCCTCTCGCTCGGCGTGACCGGACTGCTGGACAGACTGGAGCCGAATATATTCAGTGCGAGCATGGTGAAACGCGGCAAGCCGGCGCCGGATCTTTTCCTCTATGCGGCCGAAAAGATGGGCGTTCTGCCAAAGGATTGCATCGTCGTCGAAGACAGCCCGGCGGGCATCACGGCAGCGCGTGCCGCCGGCATGACGGTCTTTGCCTTTACCGGTGGTTCGCATGCCCATTCGCCGAGTTACCGAGCGGAATTGGAGCAACTTTCGCCGGAAGTCGTGTTTGACGCGATGCCGGAATTGATACAACTTGTCCGCAACAAGAGATAAGTGGGCGGGACCTCTTTTGCATGCGTGATCACGTGGTTGCGGTCGATATCGGCACAGGCAGCGCGCGCGCTGGTGTCTTCACCGCGAGCGGTTCGCTGCTGGGTAAAAGCGAACATCCGATCCTGATGAATCGCCCGCGTGAAAACCACGCCGAGCATGATTCTGAAGACATATGGACTGCCGTCTGCACCGTCGTTCGCGCAGCGGTAAAGGCTGCCGGCGTCGACTCCTCTGTCATCGGCGCGATCGGCTTCGATGCGACCTGCTCGCTGGTCGTGCGTGACCGCGACGGCGGGCAGCTCACCGTTTCCACCGGCGGCGAGAAAAGGTTCGACACCATCGTCTGGCTCGATCATCGGGCGTTGGCTGAGGCGGATTACTGCACGGCGACGAAGCACGCGGTGCTTGAATATTCCGGCGCGTTCATGTCGCCCGAAATGGAAATGCCGAAGCTGATGTGGCTGAAGGAAAACCTGCCGGAAACCTGGGCTGAGGCCGGCTATTTTTTCGACCTCGCCGATTTCATGACATGGAAGGCGACCGGTTCGCTTGCACGGTCGCGTTCGACGCTGGTGGCGAAATGGAACTATCTTGCGCATCGCGAGCCGGGCTGGCAGGCCGATTTTCTCAATGTGATCGGCCTTGGCGATCTGCGCGAACGCGGCAGCCTGCCCGATGAGAGTGTTGCCGTTGGACGGTCCATCGGCACACTGACAGCCGAGGCGGCGCAAGCGCTGGGTCTCGACCGTAAATGCCATGTCGGTGCGGGCATGATCGACGCCTATGCGGGCGCGCTCGGCGCGCTTGCAGCCTATGCCGGCGATGCCACCACGTTGGAACATCAACTGGCGCTGATTGCGGGAACCTCGAGCTGCGTGGTTTCCTTTGCGCGCGAGCGCAAGCGCAGCACAGGTATGTGGGGGCCATATTACGAGGCTGTCTTCCCGGGGATGTGGCTTGCCGAGGCCGGGCAGTCGGCGACGGGCGCACTGCTCGACCATATCGTCAGCATGCATGCGGCCGGTGGGCCGCCGACAGCGGCGTTGCACGACCGTATCGTCCGGCGGATTGCGGAACTCAGGCGTGCGGAGGATGATTCCCTTGGCGGGCGTATCCATGTGCTGCCCGATTTTCACGGCAATCGCTCGCCCCTTGCCGATCCGCATGCGTTGGGTGTCATCAGTGGCATGACGCTGGATGCGTCCTTCGATGGCCTCTGCCGGCTGTACTGGCGCACCAGCGTCGGCATTGCGCTCGGCATTCGCCATATCCTGGAGCGGATGCGGGATTACGGCTACGTGCCCGACACGCTGCACGTCGCCGGCGGCCATGTGAAGAATTCGGTGCTGATGGAACTCTACTCGGACGTGACCGGCTGCAAGGTGGTCATCCCGAAGATGAACGAGACCGTGCTGCTTGGCACGGCAATCGCAGCTTCCGTCTGCTGCGGGATTCACGAAAGCCTCGGGGTTGCTGGCGCCGCCATGTATCCGGGCGGTCATGAGCGGCTGCCGAATGCCGGAAAGAAAGAACTCTACGATCGCGATTACCGGCGTTTCCTCGCCATGTATCGCCATCGCGCGGAGCTGGACGCCATGGAATAGGTGGCTTACCGGAGCGGTGCCTGGGCGAACATGCCCTGAAGCTCTTCTATGCGGCGCGTCCTCGTTTCCGCCGCCTCGCCCGCGGCGTGAGCAACCGAAGTCGCCAGATATTCCAGCAGCGCCATTAGGGCTGAAAGATTTTCACGGCTGTTGGCGCGCTGCGGCGGCAGCGACAGCGTGATGTTTGCGAATTCATGCGCCCATTCCGTGAATTGTCCAGTTAACAGCAATACCTTGTAGCCTGCCCGACGAGCCGAGCGAGCCAGAAGCCGTGAGGTGACAAAGCTCGGGGAGTCGATGACGACAAGCAATCCGTCTTCGGCGGGCTCGCCGAACAGCTCGATGTAGCTGCCATTGGCGCCGTCAAGGAAAAGGACCTGATCGCGGGCAAAGGTGAGGCGATCGCGAAAATAACGACCGATCCCTGCGAGACTCGGGTGAGAGGTGACAAAGACATGTCCGGAGGACAGAATTGTCGAAACCGCGTCGCGCCATTGCGGCTGACCGGCGAGGTTGTAGATATGCTGCAGCATCTCGACCTGTTCGGCAATCTGCGTCGCAAGCGGGCGCCCTTCGCTTGCGTCCTTCTGCAACTGTTCCAGGATATTGGGCAATTGCGACGTGATACTGGGCGCATTCTCCTTGAGGTGAACCTTTATCCCATCGAGGCCGTGGTAGCCGAGCGACCGCAGAAACCTGCCTACCGTCATCGGGCTCAATTCCAGCCTGTCGGCAACGGAGGAGGCCGTCTCGAAGGGTAGTTCATTCAAATGCTCGGAGAAATACTTAGCAATTCTTCGTTCGGCCGGAGTGCCGATCTTTATATATTGTCTAAGTTTCTGGCTAAGGTCTTCCAAGTTTTGCGCCTCTTTGATGGTCTTTTCGATGTTATGTCGCGCCAATTTCTACGCCCATTGGCTATTCAATTTTGATATGGCCGCCGTTCTTGTTGCGGTTGTTGTTCCTAATGTGGCGTACAGAATATATTAGTGCAAAATGTATTACAATAATTCAAATTTTTAATTGTCACATTCATATATCTCTGCGGGATATTGATATCGATACAACCGCTTCTTAAGTGTCCATTTGCCACCAAGAGAGGTAGAACGAATGATTGGCCTTGCCGCCCGCCGCTCCTTCGAAAATCTTTTTGCGCCTGAAACGCGCAAAGTTTTCTGGAAGGTACTCGGCCTTACATTGCTGGCGCTCCTCGTGCTGTGGTTCGTCCTGCGGGGCGTTTTTAATTTCCTCGTATTGCCTTGGCTGCAGGGCTTTATGCCATCCACCTCGGATTGGACGGGTTGGCTCACATTCCTTCTTGCCATCTTCGCCGGGATTGCATTGGCATTGGCGATGGCGCTGCTGATTTCACCGGTCACGGCGCTGATTGCCGGCCTATTTCTCGACGATGTCGCCGAAGTGGTGGAAAAGCGCGACTATCCGGGCGATACGCCGGGAACGGCGATGCCGATCGTCGCGGCGATGAAGAGTTCCCTACGCTTTCTCGGCGTCGTCATCGTCGGCAATATCGTGGCGCTGTTCCTGCTGTTCATTCCGGGCGTCAATCTCGTCGCCTTCTTTCTGGTGAACGGCTATCTGCTCGGGCGGGAATTCTTCGAATTTGCCGCCATGCGTTTCCGTTCGCCGGACGAGGCGCGGGAATTCCGCGTCAAGCACGCCCTCACGGTCTTCCTGGCCGGCCTGGTGATCGCCGCGTTTCTGGCGATCCCGCTGCTCAATCTGCTGACGCCGCTCTTTGCTGCCGGCATGATGGTGCATCTGCACAAGCTGATCTCGCACAGGGAGGCGAAGCTGCGGTCAATATAGGCTTAGCTCGCCGCTTCAGCTCCGATGATCTGAGGCGGAAGTTCGACCAGAGGAGCAGGTATGTCCCAGGTCTTTTCCGGCGAGCGACAGAGGTCTGCGATTACGCAGCGTTCGCATTCGGGCTTGCGCGCCTTGCAGACATAGCGGCCATGCAGGATCAGCCAATGGTGCGCGTGGTAGAGATACTGGTCGGGAATGATCTTCATAAGCCGGTGTTCGACTTCGTCGGGCGTCTTGCCCGGAGCCAATAGCAGCCGGTTGGCGATGCGGAAGATATGTGTGTCGACGGCCATAGTCGCCTGGCCGAAAGCCATGGAAAGCACGACGTTCGCGGTCTTGCGGCCGACGCCGGGCAGGGTGATCAATTCTTCACGGGTGCGCGGCACCTCGCCGCCGAAATCCGTGATCAGCTTTTCCGACAGAGCCACGACGTTTTTCGCCTTGTTCCGGTAAAGGCCGATCGTCTTGATATATTCGCGGATGCGCTCCTCGCCGAGATCGAGCATCTTCTGCGGGGTATCGGCAACGGCGAAAAGGGCGCGCGTCGCCTTGTTGACGCCGGCGTCGGTCGCCTGCGCTGAAAGCGCCACGGCAACGACCAGCGTGAAAGGATTGACGTGCTCCAGTTCGCCCTTGGGTTCCGGCCGCTGGATGGAGAAGCGCCGGAAGATCTCTTCCAGGTCCGCTTTGGAATAAAGGCTCTTTCCCGCCGGCTTGCGGCCTGCGGTCGCATTTGACTTTTTCGCGGTTTGGGCGCTGGATTTGATCTTTGGAATTGCCATAAGCGACCTATACTCAAGTCCTATGACGAAACGCAACGCCGATACGGCTGGAGACGGCAACAGGCCGGTTTTCGCTGCCGAATTGTTTCCCCATCGCTCGCTGCCGCGAAAGGGGTTCAGGGTCATGCTGGCCTTGGCGGGCATCTTCTGTCTCGTCTACAGCATTCTCTTCGTCACGCGGGGCGCCTGGCCGATCGGCATTTTCTTCGGCGCCGATTTCTTCCTGCTCTATGGCGCCTTCTGGCTGAACTACCGCTCGGGCCGTGTGCGCGAAGAGGTGACGGTATCGCGCACCAACGTTTCCATCCGCAAATTCTCGCCGACGGGCCGCATGGTGGAACATGATTTCAATCCGTTCTGGACGCGGTTCCTGGTTCGCCGTCACAGCGAGATCGGCGTTGTTTCCATGCATGTCCGCGACAGAAACCACGACACCGATGTCGGCTCCTTCCTCAATCCGGAAGATCGTGAGAGCTTTGCCAAGGCCTTCAAGCGTGCCTTGGCGACGGTGACGCAACGGATATGAGCGGCCTTTACAGCCCGGCGACATCACATTTTTGCAGAGAGACCACTGGCGCAAGAAACGGGTGGTTTTAGCCGTCTTGCCGTGGTTTTCTCCTTTCCAAGGAGAAAGATCATGAATGCGATTGCACAGCTGAAGAAAGACATCACCCCGGAAGGTCAGGATTACGACACCGTGCGGGAGGTCATCGAGTTCATCACTGAGGAATATCGCGACCAGCCCTCACTGGAGATGCTGGCCGAAAGGCTCGGGCAGTCGCCGACCCAGCTGCAGAAGACGTTTACACGCTGGGCCGGGCTATCACCCAAGGCTTTCCTTCAGGCCGTCACGCTCGACCATGCCAAGCGGCTCCTGCGCAAGGAGGATCTGCCGCTGCTGGAGACCTCTTTCGAGGTCGGCCTTTCCGGGCCAAGCCGGCTGCACGATCTTTTCGTGACACATGAGGCGATGTCTCCGGGTGAGTGGAAGGCGAGGGGCAGCGGTCTGGTGATGCGCTATGCGTTTCACATTTCGCCCTTCGGTCTTGCCCTGATCATGGTCACCGATCGCGGTCTTGCCGGTCTCGCCTTCAGCGATTCCGGCAATGAGAAGGCTTGTCTCGCCGACATGACCTGCCGCTGGCCGAATGCAGAGTTCATCGAGGATCCGCATGCGACCGCACCTTACGCCGCACGCATCTTCGAGCGGGGGAACTGGTCCAGTGATCAGCCGCTGCGGGTCGTGCTGATCGGTTCGGATTTCCAACTCCGCGTCTGGGAGAGCCTTTTGAAGATTCCGATGGGCCGTGCCGTGACCTATTCCGATATCGCCAAGGATATCGGTCAGCCGACGGCGATGCGGGCCGTGGGCGCGGCTGTCGGCCGCAACCCGATCTCTTTTGTCGTGCCCTGCCATCGTGCGCTCGGGAAGAACGGGCAGCTCACGGGGTATCACTGGGGGCTGACGCGCAAGCGGGCGATGCTGGGATGGGAAGCGGGGGATGCTTGAGGGAGGACTGAGGCTCTGAAGTTTGCGGAGGGTGTCCACCCCCCTCTGTCGCTATCGCGACATCTCCCCCACAAGGGGGGAGATTGGTAATCTGGAGCGGCTTCCTAGTTCAAAGCAGATATCGAATTCGCTGAAATTGCCATTGTGGAGTATTCACTGGAGAGAGCCGCAAACTCCCTACAATCTCCCCCTTTGTGGGGGAGATGTCACGAAGTGACAGAGGGGGTATGCACCCTCCGCAAACTCAAATGCAATTGCTCAAGCCGCCTTCGCCATAGCCATCTGCAGCAGCGCCTTCGCAGCACTTTCATCCGTAATCAAAGTATTGCAGCCGATGCGCTTGATGGTGGCGCTGATCGCCCGGGCGCGGTGGGCGCCGCCGGAGGAGATCACGATGTGCTTGGCCTTTTTCAGCGTATCGAGATCGACGGACATGACGCGCTTGTTGATCGGATGATCAACCGAATTGCCGTCGGCATCGAGGAAGTTGAACATGGTGTCGCAGACGCAGCCCATTTCGATCAGCTCTTCCAGCTCGCGTTTCGAAATGAAACCTTCCGACAGCGATGTCGAGTGCGGGCCGATATCGCCGCAGCTGACGATGGCGAGATCGAGATTTTCCGCCAGCCGGTAGATGGCTTCGAGGCCGCATTTCTCGATGAGATTGCGCTTGGTCTCGACCGAGTCGACGAGAAGCGGCGCCAGGAACATGTAGCACTCCGCGCCGAGCTGGCTCGCCAGACGCCAGGTGTAATCGATCGGATTGGTCTGATGGACGGCGACGATGCCGCCGAGCAGGGAAACCACCTTGCAATTGTCACGGCGGGTCGGACGGAAGCTCGCGAGCGAAGCCGTCATCGTCCGTCCCCAACCGACGCCGATCGTATAGTTGTCGGGGATGGCTTCGGTCAGGAACTGGCCGAGCGCCAGGCCGACGCTCTTTGCCTGTGCATTCACATCTCCATTGGCCGGCTCGGGAACGACGATCGCTTCATCGAGGCCAAAGGTGCGCTCGAGCTTGATCGCCAGTTCAACGCAGTCATCGATGCCTTCGGTGATCCAGATCTGCACCTCGGCGCGGCGCATGGCTTCATCCAGCAGGCGGATGACGGTGGTGCGGCTGATGCCCAGCTGTTCGGCGACATCTTTTTGCGTCAGGCCCTGGTTGTAATAAAGCCAGGCGGCGCGAAGCCTCAGGGAGGAGGTCTCCGAATAGGCGGTGTGGGTTCCGCGTCTCAGTTTGGCCACAGGTCCTCCGGCGAGATTGTCGCATGCGCCGTTTAACGTCATGATCCATCTGAGATGCGAAAAGGAATGATGGCGGATGACAGGAGCAGGCGAGATCGGCTCTTCTGCTGCCGATATTCTATGACATGAAACTTATGTCAATCGAATTGCACAAATGTCCTTGACTTTTCGATGCGAGATTGCTGATAGTCGGTGATGAGGAATTCGGTCTTGTCCAACCGAGGAGGACAATGTGCGAGTGCTGCTGCAAGCAAGTGCCAGACCGGACGGGGAGCCATATAGGGCGCCCGGTGCCGGTGAAAAGCCTGCTTTCGCAAGGTTGTTTCTTCACCGCTCGGCCGTTCACCGGAAATGGAACTCCAGCGCGTTTTATCCCGTTACCGACACATAGGAGAAGGAAGGCTGCACCCTGACGCCTTCGGTCCCGTCCGGCGAAAAGACCGGATCTGCTGCCAACATCTCCCATCCCAATGGGCTTCATTCAACAAGGATACCTGTTATGACTTCCAAGCTTGATCAACTCCGCGCCATGACCACGGTCGTGGCCGACACCGGCGATATCGAGGCAGTCGCCCGCCTGAAGCCGGTGGATTGCACCACCAATCCGACGATCGTGTTGAAGGCGCTCGGCACGCCGATGTTCGCCGATGCGATCAAGGAAGCCGTTGCCTGGGGCAAGAAGCAGGGCGGTGCCTCTGAAACCGTCGTTGCCGCCGTTGCCGACCGCCTGGCGATTTCCGTCGGTGCGGCTCTTTCCGGCCTCGTTCCCGGCCGCGTCTCGACCGAAGTCGATGCCGACCTCTCCTTCAACACGGAAGCTTCGCTTGCCAAGGCCCGCGCCATCATCGCCGCCTACAAAGAGCGCGGCATCGAGCGTGACCGCATTCTGATCAAGCTCGCTTCCACCTGGGAAGGCATCCGCGCCGCCGAAGTGCTGCAAAAGGAAGGCATCGACTGCAATCTGACGCTGCTCTTCAGCAAGGCCCAGGCGATTGCCTGCGCTGATGCCAAGGCCTTCCTGATCTCGCCCTTCGTCGGCCGCATCCTCGACTGGTACAAGAAGTCGACCGGCAAGGACTACACGGCAGAGGAAGATCCGGGCGTCGTCTCGGTGCGTGACATCTACCACTACTACAAGGCCAACGACATCAAGACGATCGTCATGGGGGCCTCCTTCCGCAATACAGGCGAAATCGAAGCGCTGGCCGGCTGTGATCGCCTGACGATCAGCCCGAACCTGCTTGACGAACTTTCCAAGGATGAAGGCAAGCTGGAGCGCAAGCTCTCGCCGGAGCCCAAGGGCTCGGTCGAAAAGATCGCGGTCGACGAAAAGACCTTCCGCTGGATGATGAACGAAGATGCGATGGCTACCGAGAAGCTCTCCGAAGGCATCCGCGCCTTCGCCAAGGATCTCGGCACGCTGCGCGCCATGGTCAGCAAGGAACTGCAGCTCGCAGCCGCTTGACGGTGATCGGGCTTCTCTCCGTCGAGGGGAGCTATGATTCGTCAGGGTGTCGCAGGGATGCGGCGCCCTTTTTATTTGAAGACAGAGCTTTGAGGTCGCCGCAGTTAGAGCATTTCCGCTTTTCTTCGAATCGCGAAAGCGCTCTATCTCCTTATTTTTACGCAGTTCCGGACGCAAAACCGCTTGGCACTTTTGCTGGAACCGCTCTAGACGGCATGCGCGCAGCCTTAGAGAGACCAGAGGCGCTTTGCATTGAGGTGATAGAGCCGATCGCGTTCGTCGGCACTGACACCGTACATCAGGGCATGAGTGGCGGCGACCCAGGTGGAGAGATTGCCGCCAAGCGTGCAGACGGGCCAATCGCTGCCCCAGATGACGCGGTCCCAGCCGAAGCTTGCGATGCAATGTTCGACGAATGGCCGTAGCGTTTCCGGCGACCAGTTGTCCGGATCGGCATAGGCGACAACGCCGGAGATCTTCACGATGACATTCGGCCGTTTCGCCACCTCGCTGACGCCCAACGACCAGCTTTCGCTCAGCCCATCCTTCACGGCCGGCACGCCACAATGGTCGAGGATGAAGCGAACATTGGGATTGAGGTCGATGAGTGCGATCGCCCTGGATATCTGATGGGGCAGGACGCAGAGATCGAAGGTAAGACGGGTATCGCTGAGCCGCTTCAGGTTTTCGCGGAAGAGAACACCCTCCGAGACATCATCCGGCACGACATGCAGCACACGGCGGAAGCCCTTGACGAACGGGTCGGCGAGCGCGCGTTCGAGATATGCGGGAAAGTTTGCACTTTCGGGACGGCAGGCGGCGATGGCGCCGCGTAGCAGGCTGCCGGGCTCGCGGCTCAGGCCTTTGACATATTCGGTCTCGCGCTCGATATCCTCTTCGGTGACATCGACTTCCATGTGCAGCGTGTCAGTGATCCCAAGGCGTTTGGCCTCTCGCGCATAATCTTCATAAAGGCTGTCACGATTGAGTGCGCCGGCATCTGCCAGCCAGGGATAGCCCAGCCGCTTGCGGTCGACGATGTGAAGATGGCTGTCGAAAAGCATGGCGTTCCTCCCTTGGAGCGGTTTAGTCTGAACCGTTCTATCTCTGTATTTTCATGCAATTCCGGACGGAAAACCGCTCCGCACTTTTCGTGGAATTACTCTAGCTGCTGGCTTCCTACATACTCACAGAAAAATTATTCATTCAAATAAAAATTATAGCTCGGCCTGGTCAACAGTCCCCGCGACGATTTCGGAGATCGCTTTGGCTGTTTGCCGCACATATTCGACCACTTGCTGACGCGTCGGCGCCTTCGGGTTCACGGCCTGGATATAGGGGCAGGTCAACGCGGCCAGCGCATTACCGTCCATCGCCAGAACGGGCGCGGAAATATTGTGAACGCCACTCGTCTGCAGGCTGTCCATGGTTTCGAAGCCGTTCTCGCGGATTGCCGAGAGCTTCTCTTCGAGATCGGCAGGCGGCTCCTCAGGGTCCGGTTCCTGGCGCCTCTGCTCGTCAATCATCATCTGGCGCTGCTTTTCATCCTTGAATGCCAGGAGAATATGGCCCGAGCCGGTATTGTAGAGATTGAGCTGGGCGCCGACGCGGATCGAGATGCCCCAATAGGTCGGCGAATCCTGCTGGGCAATGACGACGACGGAGCCGCGATCGTATATCGCCAGATGACAGGCCTGCTCGGCTCTGTTGGAGAATTCGCGCATCAGGGGCGTGGCGAAGGAGACGAGGCGGCGCACCGGCGCATGGTAATGCGCCAGGCCGAAAAGCTTCAGGGTCAGATAGAAGCGATCGCCGTCCTGCCGCTGCACATAGCCGCGCCGCACGAGACGATCGAGCATGCGATAGAATTCGTTGGGGCTCTTGTTAAGCGCCTTGGCGATTTCCGCCTGCGTCAGCCCGCCATCGATCCTCGCCAGCAATTCGAGAATGTCGAGCCCCTTGTCCAAGGCCGGTGCCCGATAACGATCACTGTCGTCTTCTATGCTCATGAACAAAGCCCTCATGCGACAAAATATATCAATCATTCATATATGAATGATGGAATTTTACAAGTGAGTGAACGCGACTTGACGATCAGTGAATAAGATGTTTGCTTATAAATTATTGGCCTGTAAAGGGTCCAGAGGGCAATCGGACGATTGGTCCCAGCCTGGAGGGGAGTGATTAGCGATGGACTGCCAAGTGGCGAACAACATACAGTCTTCGTTGACAAGCTGAGCGGCCGCTTTGTGCGGTCCTCAGAAGGTAGCGCAAGGCTACGCCAACTAATTGTTATTGCATGATCTTATCTCTGGCGCCGGCGATGCAGCTGGCGGAACTGGGATAGGATCATGGTCCGGAGGAAAGGATCAGGATTATGGGTCACGGGTTGGAAGGCAAGAAGGTCGTCATCACGGCGGCGGGACAGGGTATCGGCCGGGCGTCGGCGGAGCGCTTCATCTCGCTTGGTGCGCATGTCTATGCCACCGATATCAACGAGCAGACAGTTTCGACGCTCGACGGTGCGACCAAGCATGTCTTGAATGTGCTCGACAGTGCCGCCGTCAAGGCTTACGCGGAAGAGCTTGGCCCGATCGACGTGCTCTTCAACTGCGCCGGTTTCGTGCATGCCGGCACGATCCTCGACTGCGAGGAAAAGGATTGGGATTTCTCCTTCAACCTCAATGCCAAGGCGATGTATACGACCTGCCGCGCCTTCCTGCCGGGCATGCTGGAAAAGGGCAAGGGTTCGATCGTCAACATGTCCTCCGTTGCTTCCAGCGTGAAGGGCGTGCCCAACCGTTTCGCCTATTGCGCCTCCAAGGCTGCCGTAATCGGCCTTACCAAGTCGATCGCTGCCGATTTTGTTGCCAAGGGTATCCGTGCCAATGCGATTTGCCCTGGCACGGTCGATAGTCCCTCGCTGCATGAGCGGCTGAAGGCAACCGGTGACTATGACAAGGCGCTGAAGGATTTCATCGCCCGCCAGCCGATGGGCCGCATTGCGACCGCCGAGGAGATCGCTGCGCTGGTGACTTACCTTGCCGGCGACGAGGCGGGTTTCACCACAGGCCAGATCCACGTCATTGACGGCGGTTGGACAGGCTGAAGCCGTTTTTCGCTATCGGAGGCTTCGTGTTGCGGGGCCTCCTTTTATTTGCCACTCTCGTTTGCGAATCGGTTTGCGACGGGCGATTTGCGATCGGGAGAGCGGCATGGATGCGAACGGATTCTTATATCGTTCAAGAGGCCTCGTGCTGTGGCGCAAGCACCATGTGATCGTGATCTCGGTGCTCGCGGGTATTGCCGTCTTTCTGCTCCTGACCTCCAGAGACTTCAATGCCAGCAATTTGCTGATCGCCTGGGATACGACGGCGGTCGTCTACATCGTCTACAGTCTCTACCGCATGCTGACGGCCGATCCGCAGCGCATCCGCAAGCGCTCCGCCGATCTCGATTTCTCGGATGGGTTTCTGCTGTTCCTGTCGATTGCGGCAGCGCTCGCAAGCATCGGCGGCATCGCGCTTGATCTGCTTGGGGTCAAGGATGCCCCGCCCGAGGTCGCTCTCTTCCGGGTGATGATGGCGATCGTGACGATCCTGATATCATGGACCTTCCTGCACACGCTGTTCACCATCCACTATGCGCACCGGTTTTACAGCATTCCGGGCAAGGGGCAGGGGCTGAAATTCGCGGAGCCTTTGGAGGAGCCGATTTATTGGGATTTCCTCTACTTCTCTTTCACTATCGGCGTTGCGGCGCAGACCGCCGATATCGGTATTTCCACCGTCTCGATGCGTAAGCTGGCACTTCTCCATGCGATCCTGTCGTTCCTGTTCAACACGACGATCCTGGCGCTCGCCATAAACGTTGGGGCGAGCCTGATCTAGGCTGTGGTGACGATTTAAGGATTTGGGGTTCCCAGTGAGGAGCAAATCAGATTCAAGACTGATTTTTGGAGGTCGGTCATGGATATCGATAGGCTCAGTGCGGAACAGTGGTCTCGGATCGAGCCGTTTGTGCCGGGAGGACGCAAGGGGCGTCGTGGTCCGCGCTCCAATAACAGGCGGTTCGTCGAGGCGCTGGTCTGGATGGCCCGCTCTGGTGGACGTTGGCGTGATTTACCCGAAGGTTATGGCAACTACCAGACCGTCAAGCGGCGCTATTACCGCTGGATCGAGATGGGTGTCCTCGAAAGTTTGTTCGAGGCGTTAGCGCGAGAAGCGGACCTTGACTGGGTCTCGATCGATTCCACCTCCATCCGTGCCCAGCCTCAAGCCGCTGGCGCCCGGCGAAAAAGGGGGGAGCGGACGCCCAGGGCCTTGGCCGCTCACGCGGCGGGCTAGGCACCAAGATCCACGCCGTCGTGGATGCTTTGGGGCTACCGGTGCGCTTCGTACTTGCACCGGGACACCGTGGCGATGTGATTTATGGCAAGGAATTGCTCCATGGCCTCAATCCCAGCCACGTCATCGCCGACCGAGCCTATGATGCCGAACACTTCCACGACACCATTCTGGACGCCGGCGCTGTTCCGGTCATTCCACCACGACCCGGGCGACGACGCCCGCATGCCTGCAATTGGGGCCTCTACAAGGAACGCAACCTCGTGGAGCGCTTCTTTGCAAAGCTCAAGCAATTCCGTCGCGTGGCTACCCGATACGACAAACTCCTCGTCAACTTCAGAGGGTTCGTCATCATCGCTGCAATTGCAATCTGGCTCAAATAGTTAAATCGTCACCATAGCCTAGAGCAATTCCGCTTTTCTTCGAATCGCGAAAACGCTCTATCTTCTTGTTTTTACGCTGTTCCGGACGCAAAACCGCTTCGCACTTTTGCTGGAACTGCTCCAGGCCCGCCCCGATGCATCGATGATCCCCGTCGTCAAACGACGGCGTTGCCGGCCATGACGGCCAGGATCAGGAATACCAGGAAGATGATCAGGAAGATGGCGAAGAGAACGCGCGCGATGGTTGCGGTTGCGGCGGACACGCCGGAAAAGCCGAAAAAGCCGCTGATCAAAGAAATCACAAAGAAAATGAGAGCCCATTTCAGCATTTAGCAATCTCCTCTGCGTTGTACTTCTTAAAGACGCGGGAGAAGGGTGATTTGTTCCGAGGGCGGTTTGGTTTTGGCGAGTTGCCTGGTTTTGGTGGATGCTGTGGAGAGTGCGCACCCCCTCTGTCACGATAGTGACAGAGGGGGGGACAGCGGTGGGGCAAATATAGAGGTGTTTGTTTTACCCCACTATTCCTCACCCATGATTGATCATCACATGCCGCACGGCCGTGTAGTCTTCGATAGCGTAGACCGACATATCCTTGCCGTAGCCGGATTGCTTCAGGCCGCCATGCGGCATTTCGTTGACCAGCATGAAATGGGTGTTGATCCAGGTGCAGCCATATTGCAGGCGGGCAGCGGTTTGCATGCCTCGGCTGATGTCCTTCGTCCACACCGAGGAGGCGAGGCCGTAGTCGCTGTCATTGGCCCAGGTGACGGCGTCGTCGGGGTTGGTGAAGCGCGTGACGGAGACGACGGGGCCGAAGACTTCGCGGCGAACGATCTCGTCGTCCTGCGTCGCGCCGGCGACGATGGTCGGTGCGTAGAAGAAGCCGCGCTCGCCGGAGATCTTGCCGCCTGTCGTGATCTCCATGTGCTTGTGTTCGGCGGCGCGGGTGACGAAGCTTTCGACACGGTCGCGCTGGCGCTTGGAGATCAGTGGGCCGATTTCGTTCTCGGTGTCGTCGGCGAGGTTGAACTTGATGTTAGACACGGCCGAGGTGAGGTCGGCGACGAAATTGTCGTAGACCTTGGCGTCGGCATAGATACGGCAGGCGGCGGTGCAGTCCTGGCCGGCATTGTAGTAACCGAAGGTGCGGATGCCGGCGACAACGGAGTCGATATCAGCATCGTCGAAGATGATGACCGGAGCCTTGCCGCCGAGTTCGAGATGCGTGCGCTTCACCGTCTTGGCCGCAGCCTGCAAGACTTTCTTGCCGGTTGCGACATCGCCGGTGATCGAGACCATGCTGATCTTCGGGTGGTTGATCAGCGCATTGCCGACGCTCTCGCCGCGGCCGAGGATGACGTTGACGACGCCCTCGGGAAGGACATCTGCCAGCAGCTTCGCCATCTTCAGCGCCGTCAGCGGTGTTTGCTCGGAGGGCTTGAAGACGACGGTATTGCCGCCGGCAATGGCTGGCGCCAGCTTCCAGGCCATCATCATCAGCGGATAGTTCCACGGTGCAATCGAGCCGACGATGCCGATGGGATCACGGCGGATCATCGAGGTGTGGCCGGGCAGATATTCGCCGGCGACCGGGCCGTGCAGGTTGCGAACCGCGCCGGCAAAGAAGCGATAGCAGTCGACGATCGCCGGAATTTCATCATTGAGCACGGCATTGATCGGCTTGCCGCAGTTCAACGCTTCGAGCGCGGCGAAGCCTTCGGCATCGCGCTCGATGGCGTCGGCGATCTTGAGGAGATAGGCCGAACGCTGGCTTGGCGTCGTCTGCGACCAGCTCGTGAAGGCCTTTTCGGCTGCGTCGACGGCGGCATCGATCTGGCCAAGTGACGCCTCGGGCAGGTTGAGAACGGTCTCGCCCGTCTTCGGGTTGAGAACGCGTTCTTCCGTTTCCGTGCCGGCCTCGAAGCGGGAGCCGATCAGCATCTGGGTATCCATATTTATCTCCCTTTCATTTGCCGCCGCCGGCGATCTGGTCGCCGTCGCGGGTAAGATAGTAGGCTGCCAGGATCGGCAGGAAGGTGACAAGCACGACAACCATGGCGACGACGTTGGTGACGGGTCGCTGGCGCGGGCGGATGAGTTCCTCCAGCATCCAGATCGGCAGCGTCATCTGCTGGCCGCCGGTAAACGTGGTGACGATGACCTCATCGAAGGACAGCGCGAAGGCAAGCATGCCGCCGGCAAGCAGCGCCGTGCCAATATTCGGCAGGACGACATGGCGGAAGGTCTGGAAGCCATCGGCGCCAAGATCCATCGACGCCTCGATCAGCGAGCCGGAGGTGCGACGGAAACGGGCGACGGCATTGTTGTAAACCACGACGACGCAGAAGGTGGCATGGCCGAGAATGATCGTCCAGACCGAGAACGGGATATCGAACAGGCTGAAGGCGGAGCGCAGTGCGATGCCGGTGATGATGCCCGGAAGCGCGATCGGCAGGATGACCAGAAGCGAGATCGCCTCGCGGCCGAAGAATTTCGTCTGGCTGACGGCGGCGGCGCAGAGCGTGCCGAGGATCAATGCGATGATGGTGGCGACGGTCGCGACCTGCACCGACAACCCCAGTGCCGACCAGACATCCGGCCTGTTCCAAGCGATGCCGAACCATTGCAGCGTCAGCTCCGGTGGCGGCCACTGATAGCTCTTTTCCTCGGTAGTGAAAGCATAGACGAAGATCAGCAGGATCGGCAGATGCAGGAAGAGCAGGCCGCCGGCGGCTGCGATCTTCAGGGGGAGGGAGGCACGTTGGCCACGATCAGAGCGCATCGAAAGCTCCCTGTTTCTTGGCGACCCAGAGATAGATGGCCATGATGACGATCGGTACGACCGAGAAGGCGGCGGCCAGCGGCACGTTGCCGGCGGTTCCCTGCTGGGTATAGACCGCCTGGCCGATGAACAGACGCGATGACCCGATGATCTGCGGGATGATGTAATCGCCTAATGTCAGCGAGAAGGTGAAGATCGAGCCGGCGACGATCCCGGGCAGCGCGAGCGGCAGGAGCACCGTTCGGAAGGTCTGGTTCGGTGTTGCGCCGAGATCGGACGAGGCTTCCAGCAGGTTGGCCGGCACGCGCTCGAGAGCGGCCTGCGTCGGCAATATCATATAGGGCAGCCAGATATAGACGAAGACAAGGAAGGTGCCGATATAGCTGACCGAGAGCGAATTGCCGCCGATGACGGGTAGGGCAAGCACGCCATCGAGCAGCCAGCCGATGTGCAGCTTGTCGAAGATCCAGGTGAGGATGCCTTCCTTGGCGAGGATCAGCTTCCAGGCATAGACCTTGACGAGGTAGCTCGACCAGAGCGGCAGCATGACGCCGAGATAGAATAGTGCCTTCCATTTGCCCTGTGCATAGCGTGCTGCATAATAGGCGATGGGGAAGGCGACGAAGGCGGAGGCGAGTGTAACGAGCGCGGCCATGACCACCGTGCGCACGATGATGTCGAAATTGGCTGTGTTGAGGAGCTGCGCATAGGTCGAGAGCGTGAATTCGTAATTCACCATTCCCGAGAAGTCGTCGATCGAGAAGAAGCTCTGCAGCAAAAGCGCGATCAGCGAGCCGATATAGATGATGCCGAGCCAGAGCAACGGCGGCGTCAGCATCAGGAACAGCAGCAGCTTCGGGCGGCGCCAGAAGAGGTCGGAGAGGCGGCCGAAGATGCCGCTGCGCCTCGGCAGGATCGAGGCCGGCGCTTGCTTCGCCGAGGCGGGGAAGGCTGCGGCGTTCATGCGGCGTCATCCATGTAGTGCACATCGGCAGGCAGCCATGCGAGGCGGACGGATGCGCCGGTATCCGGGGCTAGTTGTCCGGCGGGTACCGTCACATGCAGCCGGGTGCCGTTTGCTTCGACGGAGAGGCGGGTAGCGGCACCGAGAAAGCTTGTCGTTTTCACGGTCGCCGCCACGCCGCTCTCCTCAGTCAACCGGATGGCTTCGGGGCGCAGGCTGGCCCAACGCCGTTCGCCGCCGAGCGACGACATGGTTTCGGGGGCAATGACATTGGAGGAGCCGACGAAATCGGCGACGAAGCGGGTCTTTGGTCGCTGATAGATGTCGTGCGGGGTGCCCTGCTGCACGATGCGGCCGTCGTTGAAGACGGCGACGCGGTCGGCCATGGACAAGGCTTCGCCCTGATCGTGGGTGACGAAGACGAAGGTGATGCCGAGCGCGCGCTGCAGGCTCTTCAGCTCCTCCTGCATCTGCTCGCGCAGTTTCAGGTCGAGCGCGCCGAGCGGTTCGTCGAGCAGCAGCACTTTCGGCTTGTTGACCAGCGCGCGGGCGAGCGCCACGCGCTGCCGCTGGCCGCCGGAGAGCTGGCCGGGGCGGCGGGCGCCATAGCCGGGCAGTTTCACCAGCTCCAGCGCCTGTTCGGCGGCCTTCAGCCGTTCGGCCTTGCCGATACCCTTGACCATCAACCCGTAGGCAACGTTGTCGAGGATATTGAGATGCGGAAAGAGCGCATAATCCTGGAAGACCGTGTTGACGTTGCGTCTATAGGGCGGCACGCCTTCGGCGGTTTCGCCAAAGATTTCGATATGCCCGCCTGTCGGCTGCTCAAAACCCGCGATCAGCCGGAGGCAAGTGGTCTTGCCGGAACCGGAAGGGCCGAGCATGGCGAAGAATTCGCCGGGCGCGATCTCCAGATCGACGTGGTCCACAGCGCGGACCTGGCCGAAATGGCGCGACACCTGCTGGAAGCGAACGGCGTTCATTGGTTTCTCCAGGAAAAGGTTGTCTTTCCTTCTCCCCAGCGGGGAGAAGGTGGCCCGAAGGGCCGGATGAGGGGGCGACATGAGCTGTCCTTCGCTTGTTGCTCAGGACATTCGTCGTTTCGCTCCTCATCCTCCTCATCTGCCCTGACGGGCATCTTCTCCCCCGCTGGGGAGAAGAGGAAGAGTTATCTGCCCCCGATCACGCCGATATAGTCGGAGACCCAGCGATGATAGGGCACGCATTCGCTCTGCGTGCTGCATTTCGCGACCGGCGTCTTCCAGAACTTGATCTTGTCGAAGTGGTCATAGCCATTGGTGGCGCAACCGCTGTCGGTCAGGAGCTCATCGCCCTTGCAGGCGGCCGGAACGGAAGGTACGGCGCCGAACCAGGCGGCGGCATCGCCCTGAACCTTGGCCTGCAGCGAGTGTTCCATCCACATATAGGCGCAGTTCGGATGCTCGCTGTCGGCATGCAGCATGGTGGTATCGGCCCAGCCCGTCGTTCCCTCATCCGGGAAGGTGGAGGCGATCTTCTGCTTGTCAGCCTGCAGAAGGTTCACCTGGAACGGCCATGAGCCCGAAGCGACGACGCCTTCGTTCTTGAAGTCGTCGGTCTGGATCATGGCATCATGCCAGTAGCGGCTGACGATCTTGCGCTGGCCGCGCAGCAATTCGAGGGCAGCCTTGTACTGATCTTCGTTGAGTTCGTAGGGGTCCTTGATGCCCAGCTCCGGCTTGTGGGCCATGAGGTAGAGGGCGGCATCGGCGATATAGATCGGGCCATCATAGGCCTGCACGCGGCCCTTGTTGGACTTGCCGTCAGGCAGGTTCATTTCTTCGAAGACGATGTTCCAGCTCTTCGGTGCCTGGTCCTTGAAGGCGGCGGTGTTGTACATCAGCACGTTCGGGCCCCAGAGATAGGGCACGCCGTAGTGAACGCCGTTGACCGTATGCCAGGGCGCATTCTTCAGTCGCTCGTCAAGGTTCTTCCAGCTGGGGATCAGGTCGGTATTAATCGGCTGCACGCGCTTGCCGGCAACGAGCCGTAGCGAGGCATCGCCGGATGCGGTGACGAGGTCGAAGCCGCCTTCGTTCATCAGCGCGACCATTTCGTCCGATGTTGCCGCGGTCTTGACGCTAACCTTGCAGCCGGTCTCCTTCTCGAAGCCGGTGACCCAATCGTAATTCTTGTCGCTTTCGCCGCGTTCGATATAGCCGGCCCATGCGACGATGCTGACCGCACCTTCGCCCTTGCCGAGCGTCTTCAATGGCTCGGCGGCGATGACCTGCGTTGCGAAACTAAGGCATGCGAGTACGGCCGTGCATGATTTCAGCAGATGCTTCATCGGACTCTCCCGGTTTTTGAGCCTTGATATTGTGGAGCCAGTGGCTGGCTTCTTGTTCCCGGAAGAAAAGGTGACGCGATTTTGCCGCATTCGCAAATTCATTTATCAGAAAGGCGATATCGGAAATTCCGATTCCTAGTGCATATGCATGAGCCGGTAGCGGGCCTCTGCTACCGCTGCCGCCCCGAGCGCATGCTTTCGGCCACGCCGACAAAATCGCGGGCGGCTTGCGGCAGGCTCGATCCCTTGCGCCAGACCATGCCGACCTGCACGACCGGCAGCGAGCCGGAGACGTCGCGGCTTTCGATGCGATCTCCTTCCAGCGACCAGGGGCGATAGACGAGATCGGGCAGCAGTGCGACACCGGCGCCCGTCGCAACCAGGCTGCGCACCGCTTCGACCGAGCGGGTGCGGAAGGCGACATGCGGGCGGGCGCCGAGCGCGGTCAAAAGCTTGCCGGTGTTTTCCTCGATTTCGTCGATGGTCAGCATGATCAACGGCTCACGGGTGATGTCGGCGACGCTGATGATATCGGCCGAGACGAGGGGGTGGCCCATCGGCAGCCAGAGCCGGTAGGGCGAAGTTTCGAGGATCTCCGCCTGCAGGGCCATGCGGTCGCGCAGGTTGGAAATGACCATGACGGCGACGTCGAGTTCGCCACCCACCAGAAGATGTTCCAGATAGCCGCCATTGTCCTCGATGGCGCTGACTTCGACCCCGGGGCAGGCACGGCGATAGCGCGCCAGAAGATCTGATAGAACATAGCCGGCGACAAGCGACGTTACGCCGATATTCAGCGTGCCGCCGGCTTCGTTCCGCTTTCCGGAAAAGCTGGTGCGCGCGTCGGAGACGGTTGCCAGGATCTTCGTTGCGTGACGCAGGAATTGGTGGCCGTTGTGCGTGATCGACAGCCCACGCGGATGGCGCTCGAACAGCTCGACGCCGAGGTCGCTTTCCAGCTCCTTGAGGGCTTCGGTCACAGAGGATTGCGAGATCGACAGGTTCTGGGCGGCCCGCGTCACGGAGCCCTGTTCCGCCACGGCGACGAAGTATTGCAGCTGTCTCAGCGTGAAGGCCATGCTCCGGTTAGAGCATGTTCGCGCTGAGAAAGGCAAGTGCTCGTCATAGCTGTGAAAGTTTGGACCTTTTTTGGTAACGATGTCGAAGACGATGCAAGTTTTACCTCGGTTTTAAGTATTCCGAAACGCCAGTTCCCTAACGTGAGGGTTGATCATTTTTGTCGCCTTGGAGTGGTCTATGAGGGAGCAGTTGGCGTGAGCGCCTTACTGCACATTTTCCGGGTACCCCGGAAACTTGTCGTACTGATCGGCGGAGTGGCCCTTCTCGTGGGGTCCTCCGGCGTTCTTGCGCTTTATGTTGGCAAGGACAGGTTGCTTGGTCTTGTATCTGCTTCCCCCGACGGGCTCCAGTGCACCGACGTCAATCTCATCACGATCCGCAAGGACAACCGCTTCTGGGTTCGCAAATATATTCGCACCGAGCCGACCGATGGGTTGACGCGGGTCAGAACCGCGCTCCGCGTTGCCAAGGCCGTCTATCAGGAACAGAAGCCGGATCTCGTACAGGTTGTAGTTCTCGACCAGAACGGGCCGACGTTGCGTTCCGACCTGCGCGGCCGGGCTCTGGGCGCCGATGTCGTCTATGTGGCCCATCCCGACCGGCTGGTCGATGGCAGCTCCGAAGCACCGCTGACGGCACGCTATTACGACGGTGGCGCCAGCAATGCCGGCCTGTTTTATGGCGAGCAGATTACCATGCTGCCGCAGGATATCGATGCGGCGATCGCTGGATTGAAGGATCTGTCCGACTGTGGCAATGCGCTGGCAGCGGACAATGGCGGCGACGCCAAGAAGGACAAGATGAAGGCGGCGATCGCCGCGGAAGAGAAGACGGCCGCAAAACAGCCCGAGAGCCGCGATGCCAAGCCGCCGCTGCCGGAGCCGAAATCGACCGGCAATGTGCAGCCGGGCTATGATGAGAACGGCGAGTTCATCGGGGCCGATGCCGGTTCCAAAGACAAGAGCCCATCACCGGGATTGGACCCGACCATGACGGGTGCAGCCGACCGCCGCTCGCCCGTCACCAATTGATCAAAACTGGCTTCGCGCCATCCGGCGGACAAGTAACAGTCTTATTCCGCCAGATGTTTTTCGCCGATAGCCTGGTAGAGCGCGAAAAGCGCCTCGTGAACCTCACCTGCAAGGCGGTAGAAGTCCGGATTCGCCAGGATGGCGGGGTGCTGAAGCAGCAGGTCGTCGGTCATGTCAAGCATGATCGACACCGTGTGCATCGCCTCGTGGCAACCGAACGTTCCCGGTGCGTATTGCGAGAGATCGATGTCGCCGATCTCAGCAAGATCGGCCAGCCGCTGATGCTCGCTATCGTCTGCGGCTGGCATCTCTTTATCCGTCATAATACGCACCTTTGATGTTCGAAGGACCAAACCGGTCTCAATCGGCCTTGTTGCGACGGGCCGGGAAAAGAATGATGTCGCGGATCGATGGCGAGTTGGTCAACAGCATGATGAGGCGGTCCACACCAATGCCGAGACCGCCTGCCGGAGGCATGCCCTGGTCGATGGCATCGAGGAATTCCTCGTCCAGTTGCTTTTCCTTCTCGCCGCGTGCATGCGCCTGCTGGAGCTGGTCGACCATGCGGGCGCGCTGCTCTTCCGGATCGTTGAGTTCCGAGAAGGCGTTGCCGAGTTCCCAGGCGTTGCAATAAGTCTCGAAACGTTCGACGAGGCGCGGCTCGCCCGGCACTTCCTTGGCGAAGGGCGAGATGTCCTTCGGAAAATGCGTGACGTGTGCCGGCTGGATCAGCGTGCCCTCGACCTTCTCTTCGAAGATGAAGGCAAGGCATTCACCCCAGGTCGCGTCCTTCTCGACGGCGAAGCCGGCAGCCTTGGAGGCGGCGCGTGCTTCTTCGTCGGTCTTGATCGCCAGAAAGTCGATGCCGGTCGCTTCCTTGACGGCATCGGGCATCGGCACGCGGCGGAACGGGCCCTTGAAGGATATCTGCTTGTCGCCGAACGCGAATTCGGTGCTGCCATGGATCGACATGGCGAGCGTCGAGAACAGACGCTCGACAAGGTCCATGATGTCCTCGTAGTCGGCATAGGCCCAATAGCACTCCATCATGGTGAATTCAGGATTGTGCCGGGTGGAGACGCCTTCGTTACGGAAGTTGCGGTTGATCTCGAAGACCTTGTCGGTGAGGCCGGAAACCAGCGTGCGCTTCAGGAACAGTTCCGGCGCAATGCGCAAGTACATGTCGAGCTTCAGCGTGTTATGATGCGTCTTGAACGGCTCGGCCGTCGCGCCGCCATAGACCGAATGCAGCATTGGCGTCTCGACTTCCATGAAGCCGTCATTTTCCATGAAACGGCGGATGCCGGAAACGATGCGGCTGCGCTGCTGGAAGCGGAGCTTCGATTCCTCGTTCGTCATGATGTCGAGATGACGCTTGCGGTAGCGCAGCTCTATATCGGAGAGGCCGTGCCACTTTTCCGGCATCGGCAGCAACGACTTGGTCAGCATGGTGATCTGCTGGGCATTGATGGTCAGCTCGCCGCGCTTGGTACGGCGCACGACGCCGGTGACGCCGATGATGTCGCCGATATCGATCATCGGCAGCAACGCGCGAGCTTCTTCCGAGGTCACGTCCTTGTGGCTGAAAATCTGGATCTTGGCCGAGGCGTCGTGGATGTCCATGAACATGCCGGAGTTGCGCGAGGAATAGACGCGCCCGGCAACGGTGACGACATCGCCGGTTTCCGTATCCGGCTCCAGGCCTTCGTATTTCGCAGCGAGCTCGGCATTCGTCATCGTCCGGTGGAAATGCGCCGGATAGACGTCGCCGACCTGTTCGCGCAGCAGCTTCAGCTTCTGGCGGCGAACTTCCGTTGCGTCGGAGGAGAGGGCGGAGGCTTCGGTCTTGTCGTTCATGGTTTTAAAGTCCGGTTCAGTTCTTCGGGCCGACGAGGGTCGCAACGGTCTGCGCGGCAAGTTTCAGCCGCTGGCGGACGACGGACCGGCCGAGGATCGCCATGCTATCGAAAAGCGGCAGGGAGCGCGAGGAGCCCGATATGGCGACAAAAAGCGGAGCGACGATGACCTTCAGCTTCTTGCCCATGCGGTCCGCAATGGCGCGCAGCTCGGCTTCGATCGTCTCGACATTCCATTCAAGGATCTTTTCCAGATCCGGCTGCACGGTGTTCAGGATTTCCAGCAGCTCTTCCGGCGTCGACTTGATCTTCGCGAAGGCGGAAGGATCGAGGTTGAGGTCGGACTTGAACAGGAAGCCGGTCAAATCAGGCAGTTCGCCAAGCTTGGTGATGCGCGACTGCGACAGCTTCAGGCCTTCCTTCAGGCGATCATTTTCCATCGCCCAAGTCAGTACCCGATGCTGGAACTCTTCTTCCGACAGCTTCTCGCGGATCCAGCGGCCGTTCAGCCAATCGAGCTTCTGGATGTCGAAGATCGCGCCGGCCTTGGAGAGGTTTTCCGGATCGAATTTTGCGGCAAGCTCGTCCATGCTCAAGAGCTCTTCGCCTTCGGCGATCTGAATGAAGAACAGGCCGAGGAAGTTCATCAGCGCTTCGGGGATATAGCCAAGCGCGGTGTAATAAGAGATCGAGGTCGGGTTCTTGCGCTTCGACAGTTTCGACTTGTCGGCATTGCGCATCAGCGACAGGTGCATGAACACCGGCGGCTCCCAGCCGAGATACTGATAGATCAGGATGTGCTTCGGCACCGAGGCAAGCCACTCCTCGCCACGCGCGACATGGGTGATCTTCATCAGATGGTCGTCGACGACGTTGGCCATGTGATAGGTCGGCATGCCGTCGGCCTTGAGCAGGACCTGCATGTCGACGGCATCCCACGGGATTTCCACGTCGCCGTAGACGCCGTCATGAAACTTGCACGAGCCTTCGGTCGGGATCTTCATGCGCACGACATGCGGTTCACCGGCAGCAACGCGTGAGGTCACTTCCTCGGCCGAGAGGTTCAGACAGTGGCCGTCATACTTCGGCGGCAGGCCGGCTGCGCGCTGCGCCTCGCGCATCTTTTCCAGGCGCTCCGGCGTGCAGAAGCAGCGAAAGCCGTGACCGGCCGTGACGATCTGCTCGACATAGGGCTTGTAGAGGTCTTTCCGGTCGCTCTGGCGGTAGGGGCCGTAAGGGCCGCCGATATCCGGACCTTCGGACCATTTCAGGCCGCACCATTTCAGCGCGTCGAGCACCTTCGTCTCGAATTCCGGGGTGGAGCGGGTCGCGTCGGTATCTTCGATGCGCAGGATGAACTCGCCGCCGTGTTTCTTGGCGAAAAGATAGTTGAACAGCGCGATGTAAGCGGTGCCGACATGCGGCTCGCCGGTGGGGGAGGGTGCGATGCGGACGCGAACGCCTGAAGTGGTCATCTTGTTTGCCCGTCATAAAAGGCCGGGCCGCGCTTGGGACAAGCGCCGTCCAGCCGAAAATGTCTATCTGGATCAGGAAACCGGCCGGAAAAGGGCGTCTTGCCGCTTCTATCAGCGTTTTCCGTATGGCTGGCCTTAGGCCATATTCAAGGGGTGACGTCAAGGGAAACTGCGCCGCGAGGGCAGGCAGAGCCACCGAGGACGCCGTGATGCATCGAAAAGGGCCTGCCTTCCAATTTCACGAAGCGTCTTTACACTTCGTAAGTGTTTCAGGAGAAAAGCCTTACGCTTGCCCAATTTGATTTGCAATTTTCGCGGCAGTGGCGAAATAGGTTTTCAATCGTTCATTCCGGGGATCCCATGAAGAAACTAATTTTGAGCTTGCTATTGGCGGTCTCGATGGCCGACGCCGCCGCTGCCCAATCGACTATTACGCGCGATGGCTCGGCGAAACTGATCGAATCCTATCGCGCCTACATTGGCAACGACGATCTCTATAATTCCAAGGGCGAGCGCCTGACGGCACCCTGGCAGATCATCCGCCAGGACCGCGCCAACTATCACGCCTATCGCCGCCGTGACCGTGGCGACCAGGGCGACAGTTTCTTCTCACTGCCCTCCAATCGCCAGAAGCTGGAAGCCATGCTGGCAAACGGCAATATCGCCGATGATGCCGGGAACTATATCGTTCGCGGCAACGTCTGGATCAAGGTCGACATTTATGGCCGCGGCGATATCGGCGAATGGGTCGACGTGCACGTCCAGGATTGATCGATGTGATGAAGCCGCACCTCATCATGGGGGCGGCTTTCCCGATTAGTGGCTGCCTGAGGTCTTTTTCCGACGGTTGCGCGCCATCATGTTCAGCACTTCGACCAGAGCGGAGAAGGCCATGGCGGCGTAGATGTAGCCCTTGGGAACATGCACGCCCATGCCTTCGGCGATCAGCGTCGTGCCGATCATCAGCAGGAAGGCGAGCGCCAGCATGACGATGCTCGGGTTTTTCTCGATGAAATTGGCGAGCGGGTTGGCGGCGACCAGCATGACCGTAACGGCGGCGATGACCGCGACGAACATGATCGGCAGGTGCGGCGTCATGCCGACGGCGGTGATGATGCTGTCGATCGAGAAGACCAGATCGAGCAGCAGGATCTGGCCGATCGCCGAAGCGAAGGTCGAGGTGGTGGATTTGGCGATGAAATCCTCACCCTGTTCCTGCGGATCGACATTGTGATGGATCTCCTTCGTCGCCTTCCAGACAAGGAAGAGGCCGCCGCCGATGAGGATCATATCCTTCCAGGAGAAGCCTTGGCCGAAGATTTCGAAGACCGGCTGGGTGAGCTGGACGATCCAGGCGACGGTTCCGAGCAGCGCAAGGCGCATGATAAGGGCGAGGCCGATACCGATCTTGCGGGCTCTGTCGCGATGTTCGGCCGGCAGCTTGTTGGTCAGGATCGAGATGAAGATGAGGTTGTCGATGCCGAGGACCACTTCCATGACGACGAGCGTGACGAGTGCCACCCACGCCCCCGGGTCCTGTATCAGCCCCACAATATCCATTGACGATGCCCCCTTTGATCAGCATTTGCCAATGCTGACCCCCAGCATGGCCTCTCCAGAATGGCCGTAATGTAAGGAGTGTCATGGTTCGTACAAGCGCCGCCGCCATTTTCATGGCGGCAGCCTTGTTTCCAGTTCTTGTTCCCAGGCTTGGTTTCTAGGCTTTGAGGGGGATCCAGATTTCCGTCACGCCCGTGCCCGTGCGTGAGTCGAAGCGGTCGTCATAGCGTTCCATCATATCCGGGGTGCCGCCGTGTTGTTGGCCCGATTGCGGGAGCCATTCGCTGAAGATCTGATCCACGGTGCTGGAAATACCGGAGATATGGCCGCGATGCGTGAAGATCGCGTAGCGCTGTTGCGGCAGTTTCGTCGTCGCGAAACCTTCGGGCAGGCCGTCCGCGGCGGAAACTTCGGCTGCCGACATGTAACGGAAGCTTTCGCTACCTTCTTCCGCCTGGGTGCAGACGCCATAGGCGACATTGCCGATCTGGCCGGGAATATGGCCGAAATACTGGTTGAATTTCTGCCAGAGCGAGGGGATGGCCTGTGTCGCCTCATAGGCATAGGTTTCCGCAAGGCCGGCAAGCAGCATTGCGGGATGGCTTTCGAAGCGCGGTGCCTCGAGTTTGGGAAGGCGGGTGTCGTCCATTCTGATCGGTTCCTGTAGAGCGAGGTTGCGAACGTGCCCCTGCTTGCGCAGGTTTTCCGGCGTCATGCCGAATTGCTCGCGGAAGGCACGGGTGAAAGCCTCGTGCGAACCATAGCCCGCATCGAGGGCAACCTGGAGAATGGAGGAGGAGCCGTCCGTCAGTACAAGAGCCGCTTCGCTAAGGCGGCGGCTCCGGATATAGCTGCTGATCGAGTGGCCCGTCGTCATGCCGAAGACGCGCGAAAGATGAAAGCGCGACAGCCCGGCTATCTCGGCGATCTCTTCGAGCGAGATGTCGGATTTAAAATGGCTTTCGATAAACCATATCGCTCTGCCGATCGCGCTCATTTTCAACTCCCCTGGTTGCCGGGCCAGTCATAGGCTCCCGACATTGGCGACGCTTGATCGCTATTGCGGAGTTGAATTACTACACGCCCGCGGACGGCAGGAGAGGCCTGATCATCCTAATCCCTGCGATCCGGACCGTAGCCCGCCAGGAAAACCCGCACGGCGCCGCGCACGACATAGTCGATCTCTTCCTTAGACGGCGGCTCTTCCATGTCGCCGAAGAGCCGCAGCTTGAAATAGCCGCCGCTGGCCATTTCCAGGAAGTGGCGGGCAGCCATGTCGAAGTCGTCGATCTTGAGATGGCCTATGGCAGCCTGCCGCTCGAGGAAGCCGCGCAGCACCGTGCGCAGATTTTCCGGACCGGTAAAAAAGCGTTGACAGAGCGAGGGCATGCGTTCGCGCACGCCGATGACCGTGCGCATGGCGCTGATGGTCTTATCCGAGGTGACGTGCGTGACGAAGACGATACCGAAATCATAAAGCGATGTCGTGACATCCGCTTCGTCTGAAAGGGCATTGCGCACAAGGTTGACGAAATGGGTGCGCTCGCTCTCCATCATGGCGGCGAACAGATCTTCCTTGTTGGCGAAATAGACGTAGAGAGTGCCCTTGGAAACGCCCGCCTCGCGGGTGACATCGTTCATGCTCGCCGCATCGAAGCCCATTTTCATAAAGACACGCTTGGCGCCTTCGAGAATCTGATGGCGCTTGGCAGGGTCCTCGCCGGCTGCCCAACGTCCACCGGAGCCCGGTGCGGGCGCGTTCAACACAGCGGCATTTTGGGATTCGTGTTTCATCGGCTCTTTCACTGTCTCCTTTACGCGATACTCGATCATTTTTTCTGAATCTTAAACAGATTCGCGAAATAAATCGAACCGCTCAGTTCGATGTATCTTGATATGGAGTGAAAAAGGCTTTATGTCAATTGAACCGAACCGTTCGGTTCGATTAATTTGCCAGATTTCGGTGGTAGGAAATGTCGTCAAGTCATGGAAACAATGTAGCGCGTATCGTGAACGAGCCCGCTGATGCAGATGTGGAAGCCCGGGAAACCGGTGCGCCCGCGGATGCTCCTCTTGCCGAGACGCGCGGCAATCCTGCTCCCGCCCAGGCTGCGCCTGCCACTCCGGCCCCTGCGGCCCCACCGCCGCCGGAGAAGAAGCGGCGCAGCCTGGTTTTTCCCATCGTCATCGTCGCGGCACTCGCAGCAGGCGGCTGGTATGGCTATGACTGGTGGACGAACGGCCGCTTCATGGTCTCCACCGACGATGCCTATATTGGCGGCGATATCGCCACGATCTCGCCGAAGGTGACGGGCTATGTCGCCAAGGTAAACGTTGTGGCCAACCAGCAGGTCAAGGCCGGCGACGTGCTCGCAACGCTCGATGACGGCGACTACAAGCTGGCGCTTGGCCAGGCTCAGGCCTCGCTCGATACCGAACAGCTTTCGCTCCATACCATCGATGCACAAATCGCTGCCGGCCAGGCAGCCCTTGCCCAGTCGCAGGCACAGAAGGTTGCCCTGGAAGCCACGGTCCGCGGCGCCCAGATCACCCAGACGCGCGCTGCCGAACTGCAATCGAAGTCGGTCGGCACCACGGCCGCTTTGGACAGCGCCAATATCGCGCTTGATCAGGCCAAGGCAAATCTGGTCGGCGGCGACGCCGCCATCGCATCCGCGCAGGCCAATATCAACCTGCTGCAGGCTCAGCGCCGTCAGGCCGAGAGCACGATCAAGGGCCTGGAAGCCGCTCGTGACAAAGCCGCTCGCGACCTGTCCTTCACCGTATTGAAGGCGCCTTATGACGGTATCGTCGGCAATCGCTCGGTGCAGGAAGGCGATCTCGTCTCTCCCGGTCAGAAGCTGATGGCGATCGTACCGACCAAGCAGCTTTATATCGACGCGAATTTCAAGGAAACGCAGATCCAGCATCTGGTTCCCGGCTCCAAGGTCAATGTTCACGTCGATGCTTTCAGCGACCACCCGATCGTCGGCACCGTCGAGTCGATCTCGCCGGCTTCCGGCTCGGTCTTCTCGCTGCTGCCGCCGGAAAACGCGACGGGTAACTTCACCAAGATCATTCAGCGTGTGCCTGTCCGCATCGCATTGCCGCAGGATGCGCTCAATACCGGCCGTCTGCGCGCAGGCCTCAGCGTCGTCGTCGACGTCGATACCCGCACGGCGCCGGACAAGTAAACGATCGAGCTCGGGAGAGGCGCGCCATGTCGTCCGCCAGCACTACAGCCGGGTCGCCCCCACGCGCGGCCGGCTCTGCCGCGCCTGCGGCTGATCATATCGACACGAGAAAGCTTATCGCCTTTCTGGCGATGGTGCTCGGCATGTTCATGTCGATCCTCGACATTCAGATCGTCTCGGCATCGCTCAGCGAAATCCAGGCAGGCCTCAGCGCCGGCTCGGATGAAATCGGCTGGGTTCAGACGGCCTACCTGATCGCCGAAGTCATCATGATCCCGCTGTCTGGAACGCTGGCACGCATCATTTCGACGCGCTACCTGTTTGCGATTTCAGCTGCCGGCTTCACAGCAGCGAGCGCGCTTGCCGCGACCGCCACCAACATCGATCAGATGATCATCTACCGCGCCCTGCAGGGCTTCATCGGTGGCGGCATGATCCCCTCGGTCTTTGCGGCGGCATTCACGATCTTCCCGCCGTCCAAGCGCAACGTCGTCTCGCCGATTATCGGCCTGATCGCCACGCTCGCGCCGACGATCGGCCCGACGGTCGGCGGCTATCTGTCCAACGCGTTTTCCTGGCATTGGCTGTTCCTGGTCAACATTCCACCCGGTATCATCGTTGCCATCGTCACCTGGAATTTCATCGATTTCGACAAGCCCGAGCTGGCGCTTTTCAAGAAGTTCGACTGGTGGGGCCTGATTTCGATGGGTGTTTTCCTCGGCGCGCTCGAATATGTGCTTGAGGAGGGTAATACGAACGACTGGTTCAACGACAATTATATCGTTGCGGGTGCCATCGCCTCCGCCATCGGTGCCGTGATCTTCTTCTACCGCGCCTTCACGGTCGATTTCCCCGTCGTCGATCTCAGGGCCTTCACGAACAAGAACTTCTCCTTCGGGTCCGTGTTCTCCTTCGTCATGGGCATCGGCCTCTATGGCCTCACCTATATCTACCCGCTCTATCTCGCGCGCATTCGCGGCTACGATTCGCTGCAGATCGGCGAGACGATGTTCGTCTCCGGCCTCACCATGTTCTTCACCGCGCCGCTGGCGGGCTTCCTGTCGAGCAAGGTCGATCTGCGCATCCTGATGATCATCGGCTTCACCAGCTTCTCGGCCGGCACCTATATCATGATGCACCTGACGGTGGACTGGGACTTCTGGGAGCTGCTCATCCCACAGATCCTGCGCGGTTTCGGTCTGATGCTGTGCATGGTGCCGATCAACAATATCGCGCTCGGAACCATGCCGCCCGCCCGCATGCGCGGCGCGTCCGGCCTGTTCAATCTGACGCGCAATCTCGGCGGTGCCGTCGGTCTCGCGATCATCAACACGCTTTTGACGAACAGGCAGGACCAGCATTATTTCAACCTGCGCGACCATGTTCATTGGGGCAGCCATGCCGCCGTTACCCAATTGAACAACATGGCCGCCAGCTTCAATGCAGCGGGACTGGACGGCGACCAGGCCGCCCTGAAGCAAATGGTCAACATGGCGACGCGGCAGGCGGTCGTCATGTCCTTCGGGGATATTTTCCTGATGCTGACCGTGCTGTTCCTCGCGATGATCCTCGGCGTTCTGATGATCAGCAAGCCGAATGCCGCAGGCGGCGGTGGCGGCGGAGGCCACTAATCCGGCTCTTATAATGCTCCCAAGGCATGGCCCCTCCTCGCGAGGGGCCTTTTTCGTTTGGGGTATCGATTGAAAAAATTCGACTGTCCGAAATTTTTGATTTACGTACATCAGAAATCGCAGTAAGGGTTTCCGCAGGAGGAACTCATGAGACCGACTGTGCATGACATCGCCGCCGCTGCGGGCGTCAGCCTCGCCACGGTGGACCGAGTCCTGAACCAGCGTCCGGGTGTGCGGCTGGTAACGCGGGAGAAGGTGGAAGCCGCGATCCGGCAAATCGGCTATATCCGCGATGTCGCAGCTGCCAATCTGGCCAAGAGCCGGGTCTATCCTCTCGTTTTCGTCGTGCCGACGGGCGACAATTCCTTCATGCACGGGCTGCGATTCGAAGTGCATCAGGCAACCTTGCGGGCCAGCATAGAGCGCACGGACATCCGCATCGTCGAGGTGCCACCATTCGATGTGTCGGCGCTGGTCGCGGCGCTGGACGCCTTGCAGGGGCAGGATATCGCCGGTGTCGCTCTCGTGGCAACCGACGCGCCGGAAGTCAGGGCCGCCGTCGGCCGTCTCGTGTCGGAGCGTATTCCCGTCATAACGCTGGTCTCGGATCTTACCGATTCCACCCGCCATCACTATGCGGGTATCGACAATATTGCCGCCGGACGGACTGCCGCACGGCTGCTCGGGCGGTTCCTTGGCGGTCGTGAAGGCGATCTTACCGTTCTCGCCGGCTCGATGCTGGTGCGCGACCATCGCGAGCGCCTGCAGGGCTTTTCCGCCGTGATGGCAGAAGAGTTTCCCAAGCTCCGACTGCTGCCCGTGCTGGAAGGACGTGACGATCCCGAGCGGGCCAGATCGCTTGTCTCCAAGGCGCTGTCCGAAAACAAGGACATTATCGGCATCTACAGCCTCGGCGCCGGCAACCGTGGTCTGATAGCGGCCTTGAAAGCCGTACGGCCCGAGCGTGAGTTGACCGTGGTCGTGCACGAGTTGACGCGGCATACGCGGGCGGCGCTGTTGGACGGCACGATCGACGCCGTCCTCAATCAGGATGCCGGCCATGAGGTCCGCAGCGCCATCCGCGTCATGAAGGCGACCGCCGACGGCCAGGCCGTGATTGCCGATCAGGAGCGCATACGGCTCGACATTTTCTTGAAAGATAATCTGCCCTGAACATTCGAACGCGGCAGAGCATAGGGAGTAATATCTGATGTATTTGGGTCTCGATCTCGGAACGTCCGGCGTCAAAGCGATGCTGATCGACGGCAATCAGAAGATCATCGGCTCCGCCAATGGCGGGCTCGACGTATCGCGTCCGCATCCCGGCTGGTCCGAGCAGGATCCCGCGCATTGGATCCGCGCGACGGAAGAAGCCGTTGCCGGACTGAAGGCCGCACATCCGAAGGAGCTGGCAGCCGTGCGCGGCATCGGCCTTTCCGGCCAGATGCATGGCGCAACGCTGCTCGATGCCAATGACAAGGTGCTGCGTCCCTGCATTCTCTGGAACGACACGCGCAGCTATCACGAGGCTGCCGCGCTCGATGCTAACACGCGCTTCCGGGCATTGACGGGCAATATCGTCTTTCCCGGCTTCACGGCGCCGAAGCTCGCTTGGGTCGCCAAGCATGAGCCGGAAATTTTCGCTAGAGTGCGTTGGGTGCTGCTGCCGAAGGATTATCTGCGACTTTGGCTCACTGGCGAGCACATGTCGGAAATGTCCGACTCGGCCGGCACGTCCTGGCTCGATACCGGCAAGCGCAAATGGTCCTCAGAGCTGCTGGCCGCGACCAATCTTGATGAGAGGCAGATGCCGACGCTGGTGGAAGGCACCGAAGTTGCGGGCAAGCTGCGTGGCGAGTTGGCCTCGAAATGGGGTATCGGCGGCGATGTCGTCGTTGCCGGCGGGGCAGGGGATAACGCAGCTTCGGCCTGCGGCATGGGCACGGTGAGCCATGGTGCGGCCTTCGTTTCGCTCGGAACGTCTGGCGTCCTCTTCGCCGCCAACGGCTCCTATCTGCCGAAGCCGGAAAGCGCCGTTCATGCCTTCTGCCACGCGCTGCCCAACACCTGGCATCAGATGGGCGTCATTCTCTCGGCAACCGATGCGCTCAACTGGCATTCGCATGTGACAGGCAAGTCCGCCGCCGAACTCACCGCCGAGCTTGGTGAGACGCTGAAGGCGCCGACCAGCGTAACCTTCCTTCCCTATCTCTCGGGCGAGCGCACGCCGCACAATGACGCGACGATCCGCGGCGCCTTCATCGGTCTCGGCCATGAAAGCGGCCGCGCCGTGTTGACCCAGGCCGTGCTCGAAGGCGTGTCCTTCGCCATTCGCGACAATCTCGAAGCGCTGCGCTCTGCCGGCACGGATATTGCGCGCGTAACCGCCATCGGTGGCGGCTCGCGTTCGCGCTACTGGCTGGCCTCGATCGCCACCGCGCTCGGCGTGCCCGTCGATCTGCCGGCGGACGGCGATTTCGGCGCCGCTTTCGGTGCCGCCCGTCTCGGCCTGATTGCCGCGACGGGCGCCGATCCGGTCGCTGTCTGCACCCCGCCGCGGATGGCCGGCACGATCGATCCGGTTGCGTCGCTGACGGATGCTTATGCGGATGCCTACAAGCGCTACCGGGCGGTTTATCCGGCGATCAAGCCGCTGTCGGGACACTGAAGCAGCGCGGAGTGCAAGCGCCTCATCCGCCCTCCTGAGCTTGTCGAAGGGCGGGCCCCTTCTCCCCGTTTTGACGGGGAGAAGGGGATGGCGGCAACTGCTGTCCGTCCCTAACGCTTTGCTCGGCGAGGATACAGAGGTCGTCCCCTCTCCCCGCTAGCGGGGAGAGGGCTAGGGTAAGGGGCAGCGCCGCATGAAAAGAACAACGATACCGAAACACCAACCCAAGGAGATGAGACATGAGCACCGGATTTTTTGGTGATATCAGCAAGGTAAAATACGAAGGCCCGGACAGCACCAATCCGCTCGCCTTCCGCTATTACAACAAGGACGAAGTCGTCGCCGGCAAGCGCATGGAAGACCATCTGCGTTTCGCCGTCGCCTACTGGCACACCTTCACCTGGCCGGGCGGCGATCCCTTTGGTGGCCAGACCTTCCTTCGCCCCTGGTTCAACGAGACGATGGAAGCCGCCAAGCTGAAGGCCGACGTCGCCTTCGAATTCTTCACCCTGCTCGGCGCTCCCTACTACTGCTTCCACGACGCCGACGTGCGTCCGGAAGGCAAGAATTTTGCCGAGAACACCAAGAACCTCAACGAGATCGTCGACTACTTCGCCAAGAAGCAGGCCGATACTGGCGTAAAGCTGCTCTGGGGCACGGCAAACCTCTTCTCCAACCGCCGTTTCATGTCGGGCGCTGCGACCAATCCTGATCCGGATGTCTTCGCCTTCTCAGCTGCGACCGTGAAGACCTGCCTCGACGCTACCCATAAGCTCGGCGGCGAAAACTACGTTCTCTGGGGTGGCCGCGAAGGTTATGAGACGTTGCTCAACACTGACCTGAAGCGTGAGCTTGATCAGTTGGGCCGCTTCCTCAATCTCGTCGTCGAGTACAAGCACAAGATCGGCTTCAAGGGCACGATCCTCATCGAGCCGAAGCCGCAGGAGCCCACCAAGCATCAGTATGACTACGACGTTGCCACCGTCTACGGCTTCCTCAAGAAGTACGGCCTCGAAAACGAAGTGAAGGTCAATATCGAGCAGGGCCATGCGATCCTCGCCGGCCATTCCTTCGAGCATGAGCTGGCGCTTGCCAATGCGCTCGGCATCTTCGGCTCGATCGACATGAACCGCAACGACTATCAGTCCGGCTGGGATACCGACCAGTTCCCGAACAATGTTCCGGAAATGACGCTGGCCTATTACCAGGTGCTGGCAGGCGGCGGCTTCAAGTCCGGCGGCACGAACTTCGACGCCAAGCTGCGCCGCCAGTCGCTCGATCCGGAAGATCTGCTCATCGGCCATATCGGCGGCATGGATTGCTGCGCCCGCGGTTTGAAGGCTGCTGCCAAGATGATCGAGGACAAGGCGCTCTCCAAGCCGCTCGCCGACCGCTACGCCGGCTGGGATTCGGCCGAGGGCCAGAAGCTGCTGCGCGGCGAATATTCGCTCGATCAGATCGCTCAGTGGGTCGAGACCAAGGACGTCAACCCGCAGCCGAAGTCCGGTAAGCAGGAACTGCTGGAAAACATCGTCAATCGTTACGTTTGATCGACATCTTCGGGAGGCGGTGGTTCATCGCCTCCCGATTTCAGCCGAAACGCGCGGCTGGAAATGGCTATGGGGTTTCCCGAGGGGTCTTTGGCATTGGCGAAGACATAGCCGTCGGCCTGGTGCACGGGGCCGAACTCCAGTCCCTCTTCCGCGCACTGAGCGCGGAAAGCTTCGACGTGCTCGACGTCGAAGACCAGCTTGACCAGCACCTGGCCCATTTTCTGCGCCTTGCCCGCCGGATGGATCAGCAGATTGGCACCGCCATCCCGCGCGAGCAGCTCAACAATCCGATCGCCCTCCAGACGGAGTGGCTTGAACCCAAAATGCTTCTCGTAAAAGCTGATCGTCGCTTCGACATCGCGGACGTAGAGAGTGATTCTGCCGAGCGGCATTGCTGCGCTTGCCTATCGCCGGAGGCGCGGCGGCGCGGAGACCGAATTTCGCACCACGAGATCCGGCCGCAACAGGATCTCCGTCTCGGGCGGCTCTCCATCCGAAAGCAGTTCCAGCAAAAGCGCCATCGCATGCTTGCCGATGGCGGTGCGCGGCTGGCGGATCGTCGTCAGCGACGGCGTCATGAACACGGCTTGCGGCACGTCGTCGAAGCCGGTCACCGAGAAATCTTCGGGGATATCATAGCCGCGCGCCTTCAGGCCGATCATCACGCCGATCGCGGTCTGGTCGTTGACGCACATGAAAGCTGTCGGCAGCGTGTCGCGCATGAAGAGCTGCTCGACCGCGAGCCGACCGCTCTCGATGGTGCCATCGCCTTCAAGCACGATGCGCAGGTCGTGGCCGATGCCGGCCGCATCCAGCCCGGCCTCGTAGCCCATGCGCCGCCTGCTGTAGGCGAGGCGGGTGCGGGAATCGCCGATGAAGGCGATCTTGCGGTGGCCCTCGGCAATCAGCAGGTCGATGGCCTTGCGGGCGCCGGCAATATCGTCGACGCCGACATAGGGAATGCCGCCGTTGAAGACAGGCTCGAAAACGCCGACGCTCGGCGGCAGCCGCGCCGTCATCGTCTGATGGCCGAAGGGTAGGATACCGGTGAAGAGGATCAGACCTGCCGCCTGGTTGGAATTGAGGAACTTGAGATATTCCAGGCCACGCTGCGCGTCGTTCTGCGTGTGTCCGATCAGGATGCCGTAACCGTGCGAGCGCGCCTCGTTTTCCAGGCCGATCAGGATATTCGAGAAATTGGGATCGCCGATATCGGGCGCCACGACCAGAATCATGTTCGAGCGGCCGAGTCTGAGGCTGCGCGCCATGGCATTGGTGGTATAACCGGTGACGGCGATAGCCTGGTTGACTTTCAACCGCGTCGAATTGGCGACTTTCTCCGGTGTATGGATGGCCCGCGAAACCGTTGCTATCGAAACATTGGCAATTCGGGCGACGTCTTCGATAGTTGCGGGCGTGGAATTCGACACTGCGCTCTGCCTTGGGTCTCGTCTCGGGCTGGAGACTACACAGACTTACGTGGAGGTCAAAGGTAACCGCGAAATTTTGTACGATATCCAATGATGTAAACCTTTACACGGTGTATGTAAAGGTTTACATACCGTGGAAAGCGGGTGGGACCGCAGGGAGGATGCAATGGGTTCGGAAGCCGTCGACGGTGCGGTCGTGCTGTCTGCGAGAGGGATTTCCAAGGCCTTCAGTGGCGTACAAGTGCTGTTCAGCGTCAACTTCGATCTTCGGGCGGGCGAAATCCATGCGCTCATGGGCGAAAACGGCGCCGGAAAGTCGACGCTCGTCAAGGTCCTGTCCGGCTTCGAGCAGCCGACCTCTGGTGAGATTTTGCTCGATGGCAAGCCGGTAAAGCTGCCGCCGAATGGTGCAGCGGAAGCGCTCGGCATCGTCATCATCCATCAGGAGTTCAATCTCGCTGAGCATCTGACCGTCACCGAGAGCCTGTTTCTCGGGCGCGAAGTTACACGGCTCGGTGTGCTCGATCGCAAGCTCATGCGCGCGGAAACGCGGCGCGTGCTCGACCTTCTCGGGTCGCATGTCGACGAGAATGCCGTGATCAGCTCGCTTTCCATCGCCGACAAGCAGATGGTGGAGATCGCCAAGGCGATCAGCCGCGATGCGCGCATTGTCTTCATGGACGAGCCGACCGCCGTTCTCTCGCGCGAGGAAACCAATTTCCTGTTCAAGCAGGTGCGCAAGCTGCGCGATCAGGGAACGAGCTTCGTCTTCGTCTCCCATAAGCTCGATGAGGTCATGGAGCTGACGGATCGGGTCACGGTCTTGCGCGACGGCCAATGGGTGAAGACATCCCCAACATCGCTGCTCGATGGCGAATCGATCGCCCAGCTGATGGTCGGGCGCGAGCTTTCCAGCCTCTATCCGGCCAAGAACGAGCCTGATGTCGACGAGAAGGTCGTGCTCAACGTTGCCTCGGTTTCCACCGGCTACGTCCACGATGCGAGCTTTGAGCTGCGCAAGGGCGAGATACTGGGCTTTTCCGGAATGATCGGTTCGGGACGCACGGAGCTGATGGAAGCGATCGTCGGCCTGCGCGCTCGTGCGTCTGGCGAGGTCGTTGCCAATGGTCAAACGGTGCCTCCGCATGATGTGCATGCAGCCATCGATGCCGGGCTTGCCTACATGACGAAGGACCGCAAATCGAAGGGCCTGCTTCTGAATTCGGGTATGGTCGTCAATCTGACCCTGCAGTCGCTCGACCGGCACGGCAAGTTCGGCTATCTGAGCGCCTCCAGCGAGGCGGATGCGCTGGCGCGGGCGCGCCGCCGTTTCGACATCCGGGTGAGGGACGGAAATATTGTTGCCGGCCGCATGTCCGGTGGCAACCAGCAGAAGCTGCTTCTGGCGAAGATCATGGAGACCGAGCCGCAGATCATCATCATTGATGAGCCGACGCGCGGCATCGATGTGGGGACGAAGCAGCAGATCTATCATTTCATTTCCGCGCTGGCGCGCGACGGCCATTCGATCATCGTGATTTCTTCGGAAATGCCCGAGGTCATCGGGCTCTGCACGCGGGTTGCCGTGATGCGCGAAGGCCGGATCGTGGGCGTGCTCGAAGGCGAAGAGATCACCGAGCAGGAAATCATGCGTTATGCGGCGGGCCTGAAGAAAAAGACGGCTGCCTGAAAGGGCGGCGGAGAGCAGGGCGAATTCCCAGCAATCATGGGACGGGAGGTTGGTTTTGGTTATGAGTGTGGGTGAAGACAGCAGCGGCAAGACAGGCCGGCGCGGACGTTCCTGGCGGGATGTCGATCTTAGGGCGGTTGCGCCGTTTGCGGCGCTGGTGCTGCTTCTGATCGTGGGCGCACTGGTCAACCCGAACTTCATCGGCATCACCAATCTCACCAATGTCGCGACGAGATGCGCCTTCATTGCCATCATCGCGGTCGGTGCCACTTTCGTTATTTCGGCGGGCGATCTCGATCTGTCCGTCGGCGCGATGGTTGCCTTCGTCGCCAGCCTGATGATCCTCTTCATGAATTCGGGCGTCATTGCCGATCCCTCTATGATGCTGGCGGCGGCGGTGTTGTTTTCGATCGTTGCCGGCCTGATATGCGGCCTTGCCAACGGGTTGATTACGACCATGGGCAAGATCGAGCCGTTCATCGCGACGCTCGGCACCATGGGTGTCTATCGCGGCCTGACGACCTGGCTGTCGCAGGGCGGTGCCATCACCTTGCGGCCCGCGAATATTCAGGCGCTCTACAAGCCCGCCTATTATGGCTCGGTGCTCGGTGTGCCCGTGCCGATCGTGGTCATCCTCGTCGTCACCGGCATTGCGGCCTTCATTCTCTACCGCACCCGTTATGGGCGGCATGTGATTGCGGTCGGCTCCAACCGTGACGTTGCCCGCTATTCGGGCGTGGCGGTCAATCGCGTGCGAACCATCGCCTTCATCATCCAGGGCTTTTGCGTTGCCATCGCCGTGCTTCTCTATGTGCCGCGGCTCGGTTCGACATCGGCGACGACGGGCAGCCTGTGGGAATTGCAGGCGATCACCGCCGTGGTCGTCGGTGGCACGGCGCTGAAGGGTGGCGCGGGCAGGGTGTGGGGCACGATCTGCGGCGCGTTCATCCTCGAACTCGTCGGCAATATCATGCTGCTTTCCAATTTCATCAGCGAGTATCTGCTGAGCGCCATCCAGGGTGCGATTATCATCATCGCCATGCTGGTTCAGCGTTCGCTTGCCCGCAAATAGTGAATAACCGGGTCAGGGGGCGCCCGGTCGTCATGCTAAGGCCCTGTCTCTATCTGGGAGGAAGAAACATGCGAAAAAGACTCATAGGCTTGGCTGTCGTGATGGCGGCTCTGGCCGGCACCGTACATGCCGCCGACAAGAAGGTGACGATCGGCGTTTCCATTCCGGCCGCCGACCACGGCTGGACCTCGGGCGTGGTGTTCCATGCCGAGCGCGTCGCCAAGCTCTTGATGGCGGAGCATCCGGGGTTGAACGTCATCGTCAAGACCTCACCTGACGCGGCGAGCCAGGCCAATGCGGTACAGGATCTTGAAACACAGGGCATCGATGCTCTCGTGATCCTGCCGTCGGATCCGGATCCGCTCGTCAACGCCATCAAGGAAGTCAAGGATAAGGGCAAGTTCGTGGCGCTCGTCGACCGTGCGCCGAGCAACAACGACAATTCCGTCCGTGACCTCTATGTCGCCGGCAACAATCCGGCGCTTGGCCAGGTCGCGGGCGAATATATCAAGAAGAACACGCCGGATGCACAGGTCGTCGTCATCCGCGGTCTGCCGATCCCGATCGATCAGCAGCGCCAGGACGGCTTCGACAAGGGTATCGCCGGCTCGAACGTCAAGGTTCTCGACCGCCAGTACGGCAACTGGAATCGCGACGACGCCTTCAAGGTCATGCAGGATTACCTGACCAAATTCCCGAAGATCGATGTCGTCTGGTGCCAGGATGACGACATGGCCGTCGGCGTTCTGCAGGCGATCGAGCAGGCCAAGCGCACCGATATCAAGTATATCGTCGCCGGCGCCGGCTCGAAGGACATGATCAAGAAGGTCATGGATGGCGACAAGCTGATCCCGGTCGACGTGCTCTATCCGCCGGCAATGGTCGGCACCGCCATGGAGCTGACGGCTGCCAGTTTTTATGATCAGGTTCCGGTTCGCGGCAACTACATCCTGGATGCGACGCTCGTCACCAAGGACAACGCCAAGGATTTCTACTTCCCCGATTCACCGTTCTGATCGGTTTTCGGTTGATCTTCCAGGGCGCCCGCCGATTTCGGCGGGCGTTTTTTAACTGTGGTGCCGGCTCGTCTCGACGTGGATGGAAATTTTGCGGCACGTACCTCTTGCCGTCTGCGGCGTGCCATGATTAGGTCGCAAGGCATTCGACTTTCAGCCCGACGACCCCATAGTTTTTGGAGGCTACGGCACCTCAGCCGCCTCGGATATGGGTCCGAAAGGCATCGGAAACGTTTACAGAACGCGATTAGGGAGGAATTACAGATGAAGACGATCAAGGGACCAGGCCTGTTTCTTGGCCAGTTCGCCGGCGATGCGGCACCGTTCAACTCGTGGGATTCGATCACGAAATGGGCGGCCGATGCCGGCTATATCGGCGTGCAGGTTCCGACCTGGGCAAGCCAGCTCATCGACCTGAAGAAGGCGGCCTCCTCGAAGGATTATTGCGATGAATTCGCCGGTGTTGCCCGTGCCAACGGCGTCGAAGTCACCGAGCTTTCCACCCATCTTCAGGGCCAGCTCGTCGCGGTGCATCCGGCCTATGACGAAGCCTTTGACGGTTTTGCTGCGCCGGAAGTGCGTGGGAATCCGAAGGCTCGCCAGGAATGGGCCGTCGAGCAGGTGAAGATGGCGCTGACGGCGTCGAAGCATCTCGGCATAAAGGCGCACGCGACCTTCTCCGGCGCGCTCGCCTGGCCCTTCATCTATCCCTGGCCGCAGCGCCCGGCGGGCCTCGTCGAAACCGCCTTCGATGAACTTGCCCGCCGCTGGACGCCGATCCTCAACCATGCCGACGAAAACGGCGTCGACGTCTGCTACGAGATCCATCCGGGCGAAGACCTGCACGACGGCATCACCTTCGAGATGTTCCTGGAGCGCGTGAAGAACCATCCGCGCGCCAACATGCTCTACGATCCCTCGCATTACGTCCTGCAGTGCCTCGACTACCTCGAGAACATCGATATCTACAAGGACCGCATCAAGATGTTCCACGTCAAGGATGCGGAGTTCAACCCGACCGGGCGCCAGGGTGTCTATGGCGGTTATCAGGGCTGGGTCGAGCGCGCCGGCCGTTTCCGTTCGCTCGGCGACGGTCAGGTCGATTTCGGCGCCGTCTTCTCGAAGATGACCGCCAACAACTTCGACGGCTGGGCCGTGGTCGAATGGGAATGCGCGCTGAAGCATCCCGAGGACGGTGCGCGCGAAGGCTCCGAATTCGTCAAGGCACACATCATCCGCGTCACGGAAAAGGCCTTCGACGATTTTGCCGGTAGCGGCACGGACCAGGCGGCCAACCGGCGCATGCTTGGGCTGTAATCCAAACCCTTCTCCCCGCAATTGCGGGGAGAAGATGGACTCAAACGATGGAGCTGAGCGAAATCGCTTGAGGACGGATGAGGCGCCTTCTCGATATTTCCACCAATTCAGAGCTTGCAGAAGGCTCGGCCCCTCACCCTGACCCTCTCCCCGCAGGCGGGGAGAGGGACGATTGCGGCAGGCGATCGCGTTCAAACAATTCAATTCTCAGGAGGACAAAATGGCAATCGAAGGATCATCGGAACAGACGCGGGAGCCGCGCATTCGGCTCGGTATGGTGGGCGGCGGCGCCGGCGCATTCATCGGCGCTGTGCATCGAATTGCGGCACGTATCGACGATCAGTTCGATCTTATTGCGGGTGCGCTCTCGTCCTCGCCGGAAAAGGCTCAGGCTTCCGGCCTCGATCTCGGTCTCGATCCCTCGCGCACCTATTCCAGCTATCGTGACATGGCGATCCGCGAAGCCAAGCTGAAGAACGGCATCGAGGCCGTTTCGATCGTTACGCCGAACCATGTGCACTATGACGCCGCCAAGGAATTTCTGCGTCGCGGCATCCACGTCATCTGCGACAAGCCGCTGACCTCCAATCTCGCCGATGCCAAGAAGCTGAAGAAGGTGGCCGACGAAAGTGGCGCGCTCTTCATCCTCACGCATAATTACACCGGCTATCCGATGATCCGCCAGGCGCGCGAGATGATCGCCAATGGCGAGCTCGGCGATATCCGCATCGTGCAGGCGGAATATCCGCAGGACTGGTTGACGGAGAACATCGAGCAATCCGGCCAGAAGCAGGCGGCATGGCGCACCGACCCGGCCCAGTCCGGCGCCGGTGGTTCCACCGGCGATATCGGCACGCATGCCTATAACCTCGCTTCCTTCGTCACCGGCCTCGAGCTCGACAGCCTCGCCGCCGATCTCGACAGCTTCGTCGAAGGCCGCCGCCTTGATGACAACGCGCATGTGATGCTGCGCTTCAAGGCCAAGGGTTCGGAAAAGCCGGCCAAGGGCATGCTCTGGTGCAGCCAGGTGGCGCCGGGTCACGAGAACGGCCTGAAGCTCCGCGTCTATGGCACCAGGGGCGGTATCGAGTGGACGCAGGCCGATCCGAACTATCTGTGGTACACGCCGTTTGGCGAGCAGAAGCGGCTGATTACCCGCAACGGCGCCGGTTCAGGTGCCGCCGCGGCGCGCGTCTCGCGCATCCCCTCGGGTCATCCGGAAGGCTATCTGGAAGCCTTCGCCACGATCTATACCGAAGCCGCGCGCGCCATTAACGCCCGCAAGAAGGGCGTGGCGGTCGATCCGGCTGTGATCTATCCGACCGTCGACGACGGCGTGAAGGGTGTGGCTTTCGTCGAGGCTTGTGTCGCCTCGTCTAAGCGCAACGGCGCCTGGGTCAAGCTCTAAGCTTTATGTGAGGCCCGAGGCGGTGAACCGCCTCGGGCCTGCTTGTTCAGGCCGCAGCTTGCTGCTTGCGCTTCGTCAGCGCGTCGACGCTCAGCGGGCCGGCGCCAGCGCTGGCGAGGAACAGGAAGATGAAGCAGAACAGGATGGCAGCGGTGCCGCCGTTTTGTGCCGGGTAGAAGCTTTGCGGCGCGTGGCGAAGGAAATAGGCGAAGGCCATCAGGCCTGACAGCACGAAGGCGGCGACGCGCGTCTGGAAGCCGATCAGGACGAGGAAGCCGAGAGTGAGTTCGAGCAGGCCGGCGATCCAAGGCAGCGATCCAACGGCGGGCACATTTTCGGCCACCGGGAAATGCAGCACTTTTTGCGTTCCATAGCTGAAGAGCACAAGAGAGGCGACGATGCGCAGCAGACTCAGCAGATGAGGATGGAGGGCGTGGACGGCAGCGAGCATTTCTGTCCTTTCGTCGTCAAGTTGAGTGCTACCCTCACGTGATCCGCTTCGAAAAGACAAGTCACGACTGTTGACATTGATGTTATCGCACCGCGAGTCTCCCTGGACAGAGCCGTTAGCCGGCTGCGTTTCTCGGCATCTGTAACGTTGCAGTTTCGTCAATTCGACACTGTACTTTGCCAACGGGGTTGGCTAAACCGCAGCCAACGAAGCCAAAACAGACGGGATTTTCATCATGATCGATCCGAAGCTTCTTGCCGATCGCTTCCCAGGCGATTTCACATTCGGCGTTGCCACCGCTGCATTTCAGATCGAAGGTGCCACAAAGGCCGACGGCCGCAAGCCTTCCATATGGGATGCCTTCGCCAATATGCCCGGCCGCGTCTATCAGCGCGATAATGGCGACATCGCCTGCGATCACTATAACCGGCTGGAGCAGGATCTCGATCTGATCAAGGACATGGGCGTCGAGGCCTATCGCTTCTCGATCGCCTGGCCGCGCATCATCCCCGAAGGCACCGGCCCGGTGAACGAAGCCGGCCTCGATTTCTACGATCGTCTGGTGGATGGCTGCAAGGCGCGGGGGATCAAGACCTTCGCGACGCTCTACCATTGGGATCTGCCGCTGGCACTTGCCGGCGATGGCGGCTGGACTGCACGCTCGACGGCGCATGCCTTCCAGCGATATGCCAAGACCGTCATGGCCCGCCTCGGCGATCGTCTGGACTCTGTCGCCACCTTCAACGAGCCCTGGTGCATCGTCTGGCTGAGCCATCTCTACGGCGTCCATGCGCCGGGCGAGCGCAATATGCAGGCTGCCCTTTACGCCATGCACTATATGAACCTTGCGCATGGTCTCGGCGTCGAGGCGATCCGCTCCGTGGCGCCGAAGGTGCCTGTCGGCATCGTGCTCAATGCCGCTTCGATCCTGCCGGGCTCGGATCGTCCGGAAGATCTGGCAGCAGTCGAGCGCGCCCATCAGTTCCACAACGGTGCCTTCTTCGATCCGATCTTCAAGGGCGAATATCCGAAGGAGTTCGTCGAGGCCCTTGGTGACCGTATGCCCAAGATCGAGGAAGGGGACCTGAAGATCATCAATCAGAAGCTCGATTGGTGGGGTCTGAACTATTACATGCCGATGCGCGTCTTCGATGACGCCTCCAAGAGCGGCGATTTCCCCTGGACGAAGGAAGCGGCGCCGGTCAGCGACGTGAGGACGGATATCGGTTGGGAGGTTTATTCGCCCGGCCTGAAGCATGTCGTCGAGGACCTCAACAAGCGCTACGAGCTGCCGGAGTGCTACATCACCGAGAACGGCGCCTGCTACAACATGGGCGTCATTAATGGCGAGGTCGATGACCAGCCGCGTCTCGACTACTATATCGAGCATCTGGGCGTCGTCGCGGATCTCATCAAGGACGGCTATCCGATGCGCGGCTATTTTGCCTGGAGCCTCATGGACAATTTCGAATGGGCGGAGGGTTACCGCATGCGTTTCGGCCTCGTCCATGTCGATTACGAGACACAGGTGCGCACGATCAAGAAGAGCGGCAAGTGGTACAGGGAGCTTGCCTCCCAGTTTCCGAGGGGCAATCACAAAGCGGTTTGATGCGCTTCGGCCCTTGAGGGGAGGGTGTCTGTCGCCCGAATCGGCGAAGCCTGATAGACCGCATGTATGACTCAGCGGCCGATCTCCCTTTATGCGCTTTGCGGCAGCCAGCGGCGCGCTTCGACCAGTCGCAGGCTGCTGGAGGCACTGCAGCTCGCCTGCCCCGAAGGCATCACCATTGCGATTTGCGATCTGATTGGCGACCTGCCGGTCTTCAATCCGGATAATGAGGGTGAGCGAACTCCAGTTATCGTTGAGAGATTTGCGGCCGAGATCCGCAAGGCAGACGGTTTGATCGTCGCTTGTCCGGAATATGCCCATGGCATACCCGGCGGCTTCAAGAACGCGCTGGACTGGCTGGTGTCGCGTGACGAGGTGCCGTTCAAGCCGCTGATGTTTGCTCACGCGTCGCATCGCGGCGATCTCGTATTGGCACAGCTCGCGGACGTCTTGCAGACCATGTCGCTGCATATCGTTGAAGACGCCTTCTTGCGTCTGCCGGTTGCCGGCAAGAGCGATGAGATACAGGCCGCAATGCTGCTGGAGGCGCGCGAAAGCGGCCTTTTCTCCGCAAGTCTCAGCCGCTTCGCGCAAGCGATAGCCGCCAAGGCATGAATTCTTCCGGTTTCGGCAGATCTACAACTCTTTCCTGTAGGAATCTCCAATTCGCCTTAACCGTTTATTGAAGACCTGACGGCAGACTTCTTCGCCAAGGAGAAAAGGCGTTGGGAGCAGCTTTCAGGTCATTGCGCGAAAATACACAGATCGGTCGTCATTCCATCGTGACGGCCGTTTTGGTTTGCTTTGCATTGATTGTTGCCGTCGTGACCTTGATGGTTCTTACCGCGATCGGCCGCGTTGCCGATTATTCCAACAAGCTGGATGACGAGCGCTCCTGGGAGACGACCGTCGGTGCACTGAAGACTTTTCAGGGACAACTGGAAGCGACGCTGCATGACCATTCAGCGCGCAACGATGCGGCGCGAAGTGTCTATGGGACCGATAATCAAAATTGGATCGTCGGTAATTACGGCGACATTTCCTCCAACGGCGCGCTGTTCGATACTGCCGTCATCGTTGAAGACAACAACAAGCCGATCGTTGCTTACCACGATGGCCAACCGTTGACTGGCAGCATCGAGGAGGTCCTTGGCACTGCGGTCTGGGCGCTCGTCGATCAGGCGCGAACAACGCGTGTGACTGGGGTGCCGGAAGCCTCGAGCTATATCATGACCAGGGATGGTATCGCGGCGGCCGGTGCCGCGACGATCCGCGAAAGATCCGGTCGCATTCCGGTGCCAGAAGGCCACCGGCGCTATCTGATCCTCGTCCGTTACCTCGATGCCAACCGGATCAAGATGCTCTCCAATACCTATGTCATTAGCGGCTTGAGGCTGGTGCCGCCGGAAACCGTGGCCCGATACGCCGTCTCCATCGTCGATCCGCTCGGCAAGTCGCTGGGGCGGCTGGTGTGGAGCTCGCGCCAGCCGGGGGATATGAGCTATCAGCAGGTCCGCCCGCTGGTTCTCGGAGCGCTCGGCCTCGTGGGCCTGTTCTTCGTCGTGCTTTTGATCCTGGGATTGATGGCGGGGCGCCGGCTGCGGGCGGAAGAGGTTCAGGCGCGCCAGGTTTCTCTTCGCGATCGGCTGAGCGGGCTCCTCAACCGTGAGGGGTTGCGGCTCGATGTGGATCGTCTGGTCGATCGGGCGCGCTCCGATGGTACCAATGTCCTGCTTCTCTACCTCGACCTCGATGGCTTCAAGGAAATCAACGATGCCTATGGGCATGGCACCGGCGATCAGCTGATCCGCGCGGTAGCTGCCGGGCTCAAGGTGCTCGTGCCGCCGCAGGCGGCCTTGGCGCGCCTTGGTGGCGATGAGTTCGCCATCGCCTTCCCGACGAAGGAACTCAATGACGCTCCCGCCTTGCGCCTGGCTGAGCAGATCCTGGATTTCCTTGCCGAACCGCTGGAAATCGGCCGTCGTGTGGTGGTCGTCGGTGCCAGTATCGGCATCGCAAGCTCGCCTGAAGGTCGTATCGACAGGGAGGAATTGGTGCGGCGTGCCGATCTTGCCATGTACAAGGCCAAGGAAGCCGGCCGCGCCCGCATGACCTGCTACGACACCGCCATGGATGCCCATCGCGAGGAACGCAATGCGCTGGAGCTCGATCTGCGCCGTGCCATCGAGTTGGAGGAACTGACGCTCGCCTATCAGCCGCTGGTCGATGCATCGAGCTGCGAGATGATCGGCGTCGAGGCGCTGGTGCGGTGGAACCGTCCCGGTCACGGGCCGATTTCGCCGGAAGCCTTCATTCCGATTGCGGAAACCAGCGGCCTGATCGAGGCATTGGGCCTGCTCGTCCTGCGCAAGGCCTGCGAGGCGGCAAGACACTGGCCGGATTTGCGTGTCGCCGTCAACGTTTCGCCTGGCCAGTTCCGCAATCCCGCCTTTGCCGATTATGTCCGCAGCGTGCTTAACAGTACTGAAATCGAAGCCGAGCGTGTGACGCTGGAAATCACCGAAGGCTATATCATTCAAAATCCGGAGCGTACCCGTCAGTCGATCGAGCGGTTGAAGAGGCTCGGCGTCAAGGTGGCGCTCGATGACTTCGGATCGGGTTTCTCCTCCATCGGTTATCTGCGCCAATTCGGGTTCGACCGCATCAAGATCGATCGCTCGCTGACGATGAATGTGCTGGAAGACAACCGCGCCCGCGAGATGGTGAAGGCGACTGTGGCGCTGGCCCGGTCACTCGACATTCCCGTCACGGCCGAAGGGATAGAAACCGAGGAGCAGGGAAGGGCGCTTGCGGGCTTCGGTTGCGACGAGCTGCAGGGCTATTTCCACGGCAAGCCGATGCCGGAAGCCGAGATCAGCAAGCGGCTTGCGGTACAGACGGCAACCGCGCCGGACGAAGAACACGCCGCTGCCTGACACGCGTGGAACATTGGCGCATTCCCCAAGGAAGGCCGCGGCACAGTTCCTCCGAAAATGCTTTAGCCGATATGCTCGTGGCCACGCTTGCGAGCGAGCGCGATCTGGCGCTGCCTTTCGCGGTAACGCTCGCGATCCTCTTCGCTGCGCTCATGATAGCAATGGCTGCAGGAGACGCCGGCCTCGTAAAAGGGTGAGGTCACTTCTTCCGATGTAATGGGGTTGCGGCAGGCGTGGCAGAGCTTGTGTTTGCCCTCCTTCAGGCCATGCTCGACGGAGACACGCTCGTCGAAGACGAAGCAGGCGCCTTCCCATAGGCTCTCTTCCGCCGGCACTTCCTCGAGATATTTCAGGATGCCGCCCTTGAGGTGATAGACCTCGTCGAAGCCTTGCTGCTTCATGAAGGCGGTCGCCTTCTCGCAGCGGATGCCGCCGGTGCAGTACATGGCGATCTTTGGCTTGTTGTGCAGGCCGGTATTGTCGCGCACCCATTCCGGAAACTCGCGGAAGGTCTTGGTCTTCGGGTCGACCGCGCCCTTGAAGACGCCGATGGCAGTCTCGTAGTCGTTGCGTGTATCGATGACGATGGTGTCGGGGTCGGAGATCAGCGCGTTCCAGTCCTTCGGCGCGACATAGGTGCCGACAACCTGGGTGGGGTCGATATCCTCGACGCCCATGGTGACGATCTCTTTCTTCAGCTTCACCTTCATGCGCACGAACGGCATTTTCGATGCGCGGCTTTCCTTGTGCTCGAGCCCGGCAAATTCCGGCTGGGCGCGCAGGAAAGCGAGCACGGCGCCGATGGCGGCATCCGTGCCGGCGATCGTGCCGTTGATCCCTTCATGTGCCAGCAGCAGCGTGCCCTTCACGCCCTTTTCCTCGCAGAGCGCAAGCAGCGGCTCGCGCAGGCTTTCGAAGCGCGGAAAGGAAACGAAATGATAGAGCGCGGCAACGAGGAATGCGCCGGTCGCGTCGCGCCGTGGATCTGGAAGCATGTCGGTCATGCCGGTGAAATACAATTTTGTGAGCTTTCAGGCAATCGGGATTTGCGTCGCAGCCCGCGCCTTCGCCATTCTGCCCGATCGGTGTCACCTACGACGTCAAAGGAAGGCATTTCAAGATGAGCTTATCGTGCAGGCGGCACATCATCCTTGATGTCGTCGGCAAACCTGCGCATGAGGCGCACAAGGTCCTCGATATCCTGGTCATCCCATTTGGCGAAAATGGACCGGGCGATCCTCTCGCGCGCCTCGTCGATGCGATCGGTCATCATCTTTCCCTGTTCGGTGATGGCGGCCTCGCGAAGGCGGCGGTCTATCGCGTTTTCCTGCCGGCTGATAAGTCCAAGCGCCTCCATCTTCGCAACCTGACGGCTGACGGTGGTGTAGTCGCGCCCGACGCGATCGGCCAGTTCGACGACGCCGATGGGGCCGAGCCGTTCCACCAAAACCAACAGGGAAAACAGTGCGCGGTCGAGGGAGATGCCCGCCTCTTTGATCATCGCCTCATCGCGCTGAGGCCGGTTCATGACGCCGACGATTTCGACCAGCGCGCTATGGAGTTCCCGTAGCCGACCGCTGATATGTGTATTTTGCAAGCTTTTTGTTGACACTGCATCGCCTTTCTTTTAATATGTGCATATTACACATATGGAGATGGAAATGACAGAGCAATTTGCAGCCGATGTGCTGATTTGCGGTGCGGGCGCGGCCGGCCTGGCGCTGGCCATCGATTTGGCAAGGAGGGGAATTTCCTTCCGTCTGATCGAAAAGATGGAAGGGCCTTTCCGTGGTTCGCGCGGCAAGGGTATTCAGCCGCGAACCCAGGAAATCTTCGAGGATCTCGGCATTCTCGAGCGGGTCGTCGCGGCCGGCGGCCTCTATCCGTCCGAGCGACGATATCGCGACGACGGCAGTTTTACCGAGTCTGATATCACCGAGCATGAGGACCCGACACCGGCAGAGCCGTATCATCTGCCGCTGATGATACCGCAATTCCTGACCGAAAAGGTGATGCGCGAGAGGTTGCTTGAGCTTGGTCACATGCCGCAATTCGGCTGCGAACTGGTTGGTTTCGAGCAGGACCCGAGCGGCGTGACGGCGCGTCTCGCGGGCAGGGCAGGAGAGGAAACTCTCCGCGTGCGCTGGCTCGTCGGCGCCGATGGCGGCCGCAGCTTCGTTCGCCATGCCCTCGATATCGACTTTCCGGGCAAGACCCTCGGCGTTCGCGCCATCGTGGCCGATGTCATTTTGACCGGTCTCACGCGCGATGCCTGGCATCGCTTCAACGACGGCGACATGTCGCGGCAGATCATGTTCTGCCCGCTCGCCGGGACCGGGATGTTCCAGATACAGGGGCCGATCCCTCTTGACGGTGATATAGACCACTCTGCCGAAGGGCTCGAAGCCATGGTGGCGGAGCGCACCAAGCGCGACGATATCCATATCCAATCCGTGTCGTGGTCGTCGGCCTACAACATGAATGCGCGTCTGGCCGATCGATACCGTGTCGGTCGCGTCTTCCTCATCGGAGATGCCGCCCACATTCATCCGCCGACCGGCGGCCAGGGCCTCAATACCAGCGTGCAGGATGCCTATAATCTCGGATGGAAGCTGGCTGCAGCCGTCCATGGAGCCGACGATAAGCTGCTCGACAGCTACGAAGAGGAGCGTCAGCCCATCGCGGCAGCGATGCTCGGTCTGTCGACAAGGCTTCTCGATGCTCAGAAGCAGGGCAATATGCGGCGCGGTCGCGAGGTGCGTCAACTCGATATAGGTTATCCTTCATCCTCGCTCGCGCTCGAAACGCTTGGGCGCAGCGGTCGCCTGTCCGCCGGCGACCGAGCCCCGGACGCGCCGATCCGCGGCGTTGCCGGCCAGCCGAAACGGCTGTTCGATCTGTTCCAAGGCGCGCATTGGACGTTGCTCGGCTACGGGGTGCAGCGAGGATCGGTGCCGCCGCGCGCGGGCCTGCATATTCATACTTTCGGCTCCTCGGGCGATATGGTCGATGCCGAGGGCTATCTTCGCGACATCTACGCTCTCTCCTCCGGCGAATGGGTGCTCGTGCGGCCAGACGGATATATCGGCGCGATCGCTGCCGCTGACGATATCGCGATGCTGGAAAGCTATCTCGCGCAAGTTGGACTTGGTTCGGCTGATGCGTGGCATGCTTGAAGTAACGGCCTGATCACGCCGGTCGAACGGACTTAGCCGGGCGCGTAGCCCCGTCAGTCAGCCGCTTCCAGCCAGAGGCGCTTGATAGTCCGTGCCTCGCTCTCCGGCTTGTCGGCGAAGACCCAGCGAGCTCGGTCCAGGGCTTCCTCGCGCGCGCTCTGCCGTCGGGAAATGATTGCTTCCAGCAAGCGGGCGTGATCATCGTTTCTTTCGAAGAGATGCGGCTCGCGGTCGGCGACATCGGCCAATATCGACATATCGAGATAGCGGCCGAGCACGTCGACCAAGGCCTTGGCCTCCAGCTGCTTGGCGTGCATGGCGGCCGGCCAGACATCGCGCAGTAGCATGTGATGCATCCAGTAGTCCTGGCTGCGCTTGCGCAGATCATGAAAGCTCTCGATGTGGGCCGCTTCCGCATGGCATTCGGAGAGCGCTCGCAGCGCCTTGCGGACGTTCTTGCGCCAACTTTTCTGAAAAAGACGCGCCGTGTCACGGCGACCGCAGTTGAAGGATATTTCCTTCAATGCCTCACGTGCCTCCGCACATGTGGCGACTGCTGCCCGTGCCTTGTCTTCGAGATCTGTTTCGGCTTCCGCCATACGGTCGCGTCTGGCGGTCAGCAGATCGCTCACGCGAGCCAGCGCATGCAGTTCCTCCGCCGATGCAGCGGTTGCCTGCAGATAATGGCTGATCTCGATCAACGCGGTTGCGTCGCGCACCCCGGAAAGCGTGAGCGCTACATTCCGAAGCCGGTCATTTTCCCGCTGCTGAAATTGGTGCGCGATGGGAGCTATCAACCGGTAGAGCGCCCGCACGCGCTTGATATTCTTGCGGGCGGTGTGAACCGCTTCGTGCAGGCCCTGCGGCCTGTCCGTCAGTACGGCCATTGCCTTGCCGAGTTGATGCGCCGCGGCCTTATGCACCTCGTCATCAAGAGCCCGGTCAGGCCGTATGCGATAGCTCATCATATTCCTGTTCGAACTGCGTCGCGAGGGCCTGGTTGGAATAGCGGTATTCGCCTGTCACCTCACGTCCGATCCAGTCCGGCAGTTCCGGATTGTCGCTTTCGTCGTCCATTTCCACCTCGGCAATGACGAGGCCGCGATGCGCGCCGCGGAAGACATCCACTTCCCAGGTAAAGCCCTTGAACTGCACCTTGTGGCGGGTCTTCTCGATGACGAGGCCGATCGCCGTTTCCAGCAGTTCCTCCGCCTCGTCGACGGGGATCTCATATTCGAATTCGTCCCTGGTCATTGCCTTGCCGATCTTGATCGTCAAGGTCGCCTTGGTGTCGTTCGTCAGCCGTATGCGCACGGACCGGTCTGCCATGGAGGCAATATATCCCTGTCGCAGGATCAGCCGCTCCGAAACGGAATCACGCCAATGATCGCCGCGCACCAGAAACTTTCGCTCGATCTCTTTTGCCATGCGTTTGACATGCTCCACTGGCACAGACTGGAATAGCCTATAGCAAGTTGCCGGGATTTCCTACCCGTCGTATTTAAAGCGAGCTTTTGTCTCGACAAGCACCTTCGGGAAGGCTATTCGAAAGCCGGATTTCAATCGTTTTAAAGGGAGTGCACCGACCATGGGCGAGAAAACCGAGAAGCTTCTTTCCATCCTGAAACTGCAGCCCGTCGTTCCCGTGCTGATCGTCGACGATGCGAAATCGGCCGTGCCGCTCGCCCGGGCGCTCGTCGCCGGAGGCCTGAAGGCCATCGAGATCACGCTGCGCACCGCCGGCGCGCTCGATGCGATCCGGGCTGTCGCCGAAGAAGTCGAGGGTGCCGAAGTCGGCGCCGGTACGATCCTCAATGTCAGCCAGTGGGACGCGGCCGTCGAAGCCGGTTCCAAGTTCATCGTCAGCCCCGGCACGACGCAGGAACTGCTCGATGCTGCGCGCGGCTCGCATGTGCCGCTGCTGCCGGGTGCCGCAACGGCCAGCGAAGTCATGGCGCTGCGCGAAGAGGGCTATACGGTGCTCAAGTTCTTCCCGGCCGAGCAGGCTGGCGGTGCTTCCTATCTCAAGGCTCTGTCGTCGCCGCTCGCTGGCACGGTCTTCTGCCCGACCGGCGGCATCTCGCTGAAGAACGCCCACGACTACCTGTCGCTGCCAAACGTGATCTGTGTCGGCGGCTCCTGGGTTGCGCCAAAGGAGCTGGTGGCATCAGGCGACTGGGCCGGGATCACCAAGCTCGCCGCAGAGGCCGCAGCGCTCAAGGGCTGAGACCCGAGCCTATCGAATTCGATTTCAAAGGCGCGAGGAGCTTTCCGCGCGCCTTTTTGCATGATGTGGATTGGTATTTGCGGTTGCGCTTCCTATCTCCCCTTCACCATCACAAGGACGGAGGACCATCCATATGATCGACGCCCGCAAGCTTCTTGACCAATTTCTGGGATCGCAGGTTCCAGGCGTGCAAGGAACCGTGAAAGACAGGGCCACCCAGGCCATCAACCTCGCCAGGGACAATCCCATGGCGACCAGCGCGATTGCCGGGGTGCTGTTGGGAACGAAGACCGGGCGTCAGATCGCGGGCAATGCGCTGACGCTTGGCGGTCTCGCCGCCATCGCAGGCCTCGGCTATCAAGCCTACAAGAATTATCGCGATGGCAATCAGCCGCAGCCGGCGCCGCAATCGGCCCCGCAGGCCGAGCCGCAGTTCCTGCCGCCGCCGTCAGATTCCGGTTTCAGCACGTCGCCGGCGATTGCCAGCAATGATTTTGCGCTTTCCCTGGTGCGTGCCATGATCGCCGCCGCCCGCGCCGATGGCCATATCGACGATTCCGAACGCCAGCGCATCCTCGGCAAAGTGCAGGAGGCCGGTGTCGGAGCCGAGGCGGAAGCCTTCTTCCAGCGCGAACTTGCCAATCCCGTCGATCTCGACGCCATCGTCGCCTCGGCGAAGACGGAAGAGCAGGGCGTGCAGGTCTATACCGCGTCGCGACTGGCGATCGAGCCGGATTCGCGGGCCGAGCGCGGTTATCTCGATCTGCTGGCTGGAAGGCTCGGCCTAGCCGACGCCCTGGTCGATCATATCGAAGCGACGGTTGCGGGCGCCAAAGTTCAGCTCTGACTGACAGGGCCGGTTGCCTTTGATCGGCAGCTGGCCTAAGCCTTCGCCGGAACTCATGTCAGGGCGTCAAGGATGGCTACATTGACGGACAAGAAAAGCGAAACCCGCTCGGCGGCAATTGCAGCCGGCGTTATTCTGTTGGTCGCGACAGCCGTGCTTTACCTGATGCCGAATGTCATCGTCTGGCTCGGCTCGATCTCGCCATGGCTCGGCACGGGTTTCGGCGTGCTCGTCATCCTGGCCTTCTTCTTTGTGTTCTGGATGCGGGCGCGCTACCAGCGTCGCAATAGGCCGTAAACTCTAACGTAAGGCTCTCCCGAACTCTCGAAAATCGCTCAATTCTGCAGCGAGGCGCCGAGCAGGATGACGCCTGTGCCGATGACGAGCAGCGCGCCGAGGATTTCGATGCCGTTGCTCACCCAAGCCGAAAGTCTCGAGCCCTTGCCGGTGACACGGACGGCGGTGCCTTTCGCGAAGACGGCGATGATGGCGAGCAGCGAGACGGTGAGCGCCGTGCCGATGGACATGGCGAGGACCGATAGCAGCCCGCCGAGATAGAGCCCGTTCAGCATCGAAAAGGTCATGACCAGCAGTGCGCCCGAGCAGGGGCGCAGGCCGACTGCGGCGATCGCGGACCAGGCTTCGCGAGCGCTGAACTTTTCGTTCGACAGCATCTTCGGATCGGGAAGATGGGCGTGGCCGCAGGTCTCGCAGTAAGCGCCGTCACCGGTCGTATGGGCGGGATCATAGCATTGATAGCCGCTGGCAGCGGGCACGGCGGCGCTGCTGCGAACAAAACCTCTTGCCGAATCCGTGCCCGTTGCGGCTCCCTCGAACAGCGAGAGGCTGATTGGGCCGGCCGACATAGCAAGCTGCATGTCCTGACGCTGCGCCCGGCTCTGCATCATCGCCCGCAGCTTGCGGAACAAGAGCCAGCTGCCAAACAGGATGACCATGACGAAACTGGTGATCTCCATGGCGTTGGTCGCCATCGTCATGGTGATGCCGGAACCGCGCAGGACGAAGTAGGCGGCGCCGACGACGAGGACGGCAACGAGCCCCTGAATGAGCGCGGAGACGAAGGAAATCCCGATGCCGCGTTTCAGCTCGATCTCATTGGCGACCATGTAGGAAGAAATCACCGCCTTGCCGTGGCCGGGGCCGGCGGCATGGAAGATGCCATAGGCAAAGGAGAGACCGATCAGCGTCCAGAGCTGCCAGGGGTCCTGGCGCATGGCTTCGATGGATTTGGTGAGCGCGCGATAGAAGGCCTGCTGCTCATAGTTCACATAGAGGAAGATCGGCGCCAGCGGTCCGCCCATCGGCTGGAAGCTCGGCTCGGCGGTGCCAATGCCGAGCGGCGAGCCGGCGGCATGGGCAAGGCCGGCAGCCGCGAGAAGCGCGAGCATTACAGCCGGAACGAGCTTTCCTGGTCGCGAAATCAGCATTGCACATCTATCCGCGTTGCAAAGAGCTTCGACATGGTCGTTCCCGTCGGATCGTTGAAGAAGGCATCCGTCAAGGTGGACTTGTTCTCGGCAATGACTTCATCCGGATTGGGCCGGACAACCTTATGCGTGCAGCTTTTGAAGGCATCGCCCTCGGTCACCAGTTCATTGTCGCTCGGGAAATCGATGGAGGTATAGAGCGTCGGGTCGTAAATGCCGAAGCTCAGCTTGTTGCCCTTGGCGAGCGGCATCGGCTCGGCCGGCTTGACGGCGAAGAACATCAGGAGCTGGCCATCGCGGAAGTCGACATTGATGACATCGGGCTTGTTCACCTTGATCACTTTGCCGTTGAGCGTCAGGTTCGCATAATAATCGTAGTCCGCCAGAGACTCGCGCACCGTCTTGCCGACTTCCTTCAGCTCGTCGGGATCGAGTTTCAGATTGGTGTTCTTGTCGAAATCCATGAGGACGGAGGAGGAGAACACTTCGTCGAACCGCCAGACGTTGCGCAGTTCCTGCACATTGCCATCCGCGCCGGCCAGCACTTCCAGACGGGCTTCCACGAAAATATGCGGATGCGCCGATGCTGCGGCCGGCGCAAGCAATAGGCCGCCGGTGAGGGCAACAGCATAGGCGGTCGTGGATTTTCTCATGCGTCCGATGGGTTTCGCGAGCATTGATTCACTTCGTTTTCTGGTCAGAAAATGAGACGGAATTGGGACCGGCCCGACAACCTTGCCCGTTCAGCCGTTCTTGCGGAACCAGTTGTGCAAGTAGTCCACAAAGATACGCACCTTTGCCGGGAGATAGCGGCGATGTGGATAGACGGCATAGATGCCGCGATCGGTTGGCAGATAGTCGTTGAACAGCGTCAGCAGCTGGCCGCTTTCGATCGCCTTGCGGCCGATGAAATCCGGGACGATGGCGACGCCGAGATCGGCGAGAGCCGCGCGCAGCGTCGCATGCGGGCTGTTGACCTCGAGCGTGCCATTGATGGCGACGTTGAACGTGGTGCTGTCGGCATCCACGAAGCGGATATTGCCCTGCGAGCGGGTGTTGGTATCGATGATGAAGGGAATGCGCGCGAGATCGGTCGGATGTTCGAGCGTTGGATAGCGCTGAAGAAATGCCTCGGTTGCGCAGAGATGAACACGGAAATCGGAGATCTTGCGGGCGATCATGCCGGAGTCTTCAAGCTTGGTGATGCGCACGGCGACATCGAAGCCTTCCTCGATCAGATCGACGAAACGGTCGTCGGCGGCGATCTCCAGCGAGAGATCGGGATTCTCCTTGGCAAAATCGATCAGCGACTGTCCAACATCGGCGTCGACGAATGTGCGCGGCACGGAAACACGCAGCCGCCCTTTGAGCTGCTGATTGTTCTCGCGCACGAGGTCGGCGAGATTGTCGATCTCCTTCAGGATATCGGAGGCGGTGCGATAATAGGTATGGCCGGCCTCCGTCATGGAGAACTGACGCGTGGTGCGGTTCAAGAGCAGCGCGCCCAGCTCGTCTTCCAGTTCGCGAACATATTTCGACAGCAGTGCCTTGGAGCGGCCGGTCTTGCGCGCAGCCGCTGAAAATCCTTCGGCTTCGACCACGTCGATAAAGGCGCGAATCCGGGTCAAAGTGTCCATGGTGAAGCCTCCCGCTAACTGTTTCCGGATGTTGAACAAAATGCTTTGATTTGTTCAATTATTTTTTTCGGGTATGGCTGAAAAAATTTCTTGATTATTACGGCGAATATTCCTATTTCCCGATCAGCCCAAAGTCGCACGTGCCCGTGGGTGTCCGCCGATCCTCGATGTGGTGAGAAAATCGGTAAGGTACCTGGAACTAACCCCTCCAGTCGCTATTTCGGCCAACCGAAAAATGCGAGGACATCTGAAGCAACGACGGTGCGGGCCTTTTTGTTCTCTCCCGGCTTTCCATCAGCCGGGGATACTGAAGAGGCACACCTTCATTGCCGGAAGTGCGGTTGGGATATTCCCTCCAATCCATGGCAGACAAAGCGAATTAGCGCCGCTTGCGGCACTCGTTCATCATCCGCGCTTCGCGCATTTGCACGGTACCGGGGTCTCCACCGGCTGGTTCCTGAGCGAGTGAGCGTCGCCCTTTGTCCTCTGGGTTTTCCCCGGAGCCTTTGGAATTGAAAGGGAATTGACATGACCACGCAACGTATTCGCGATTTCCTCGCTACCCGACGTCCGGACGGTCCTTGCCTGGTGGTCGATCTCGATGTCGTCCGCGACAATTTTCACGCCTTCCGTCATGCCATGCCGGACAGCGCCATCTACTATGCCGTCAAGGCCAACCCGGCTCCGGAAGTGCTGCGCCTGCTCGCAAGCCTCGGCTCCAACTTCGATTGCGCGTCCGTCGCCGAAATCGAAATGGCGCTCGATGCCGGCGCGACCGCTCAGCGTATCTCCTACGGCAACACCATCAAGAAGGAGCGCGATATCGCCCGTGCGCATGCGCTCGGTATCAACCTTTTCGCCGTCGACAGCCATGAGGAAGTCGAGAAGATTTCGCGTGCCGCGCCCGGCGCCCGCGTGTTCTGCCGCGTCCTGACGGATGGCGAAGGCGCTGAATGGCCGCTGTCGCGCAAGTTCGGCTGCGTCCCGCAGATGGCCGTCGACGTTCTCGTCTACGCGCATCAGCTGGGTCTGGAATCCTACGGCGTGTCTTTCCATGTCGGCTCGCAGATGACCAAGGTCGACGCCTGGGACGATGCCCTTGCCGATGCCAAGCGCGTCTTCGTCTCGCTCGCCAAGCAGGGCATCCACCTGCAGATGGTCAACATGGGCGGTGGTTTCCCGACCAAGTACCTGCGCGACGTTCCGTCGGCGGAGGCCTATGGCAAGGCGATCTTTGCATCTCTGCGCGCCCATTTCGGCAACCAGATCCCGCACACGATCATCGAGCCGGGCCGCGGCATGGTCGGCAATGCCGGCGTGATCAAGGCTGAAGTCGTCCTGATTTCCAAGAAGTCGGACAACGACGCCGCTCGCTGGGTCTTCCTCGACATCGGCAAGTTCGGCGGTCTGGCCGAAACCATGGACGAAGCGATCCGCTATCCGATCCGCACGACGCGCGACGGCGACGAGATGGAGCCATGCGTGATCGCCGGCCCGACCTGCGATTCGGCCGACGTGCTCTATGAGAAGAACCTCTATCCGCTGCCGGTGTCGCTCACCATCGGCGACGAGGTCCTGATCGAAGGCACCGGCGCCTACACCACGACCTACTCGGCTGTGGCGTTCAACGGCTTCGATCCGCTGAAGGCCTACATCATCTAAGGTCCCCTCAGGATCTGAAGTTCGACAAAGCTGCCCCCGTAGCCAGCCGGGGCGGCACCCTCACAATAGTTCGTCACCACCGCTGATAACGGTATTGGGCACGGGAGGCCGAGATGGCCGCTGTTCTTGATTCTGTCCGCGCATTCTTTGCGCCGTCCACATTCACTCTCGACCTGGAAAATGCAGGCGATGTCGTTGCGCGCGAAAACCTGCTGGATCGCGCCATGGGTCCCGACCGCCGCAAGAAGTCGTCCGAAAAGCTGCGCCAGGGCCGCGTTCCGGCTGAGGGCTTGGCACTGGTCGCGCGTGATCGCGCCGGCCATGTTATCGGCACGGTTCGCCTCTGGAACGTCGAAGCCGGCGTCGATCGCGAGACGCGTCCGGTCGATGCGCTGCTGCTCGGTCCGTTGGCGATCGATCCCGCCTATGAAGGCAAGGGCATCGGCTCGGCGCTGATGCGCGCCGCCATCCTGGAAGCCAAGAAGCGCGGTCATGGCGCGATCCTGCTCGTCGGCGATGCGCCTTACTACGAGCGCTTCGGCTTCTTTGCCGCAAAGACGCGCCATCTTGTCATGCCGGGTCCGTTTCAGCGCGATCGTTTCCTGGCTCTCGAGCTCAAGGAGGGCTGGCTCGATAGTGCCGCCGGCATGATCGTCGCCAGCGGCCGCAAACTGGCCCAGCCGCCGATAGCAAAGGCTGCGTAAAGCGCCCGAAGATCCCGAAGTATCATAAGGCTTCCGCCCGTCCGGACGGAGGCCTTTTTATTTGGCTGCCTTCACGTTGTCCTTCGTCGGGTCGTATCCATCCGTCAGCGTTTTCAGGAAGGCGACGATATCGGCGATCTCGGCATCGTTCAGGGCAGGGGCATCGCCGGGCTTGCGGTTCATCGGCGCGTCGCTGACATCGATATTTGCCCGATACTGCGCCGGCAGATCATCATATTTCAGCACCTTGCCGCTCGCATCCTTCGGATAGATCTCCTCCGGATTGGTATCGCGCTTGACGTAGAAGCGGGTGACATCCTCCAGTGTGCGGTAGACGCCATTGTGGAAGAAAACGTGGCGGGTAGCGACATTGCGCAGCGTCGGCGTCTTGAACAGCCCGCAATTCTGCTGTTGGGCGGAATAGGCGTCGCTGCGCAACGGGCCGCAAATGCCGGTGTCGAAATAATGCGCATCGGCATTGGCCGGAATCGTCGGATTGCGCGGTGCGCCGAGCGCCTCGAATTCGAAATCGGTGAAGTTAGGCATCTGCCCATCGCCGGTCATCTTGTCGAGATGACAGGAGGCACAATTGCCCTTGTTCGCATCGTCGAAGAGCTTCAGACCCCGCGCTTCCGCATCCGTCAGGACTGCCTTGCCGCGCAGATAATAATCGTATTTGCTCGTATATGGGTGGAAGGAGCGATCCTCGATCTGGTAGCGGGCAAGCGCGAAGCCGATCTCGGAGATCGTCATGTCCTGATCGTTGAGGATATTGTCGCCGAAGAGCGCCGAAATATCCTTGCCGTATCCCTTCGTCACCTTGGTATAGACGGTGGCCACATCGGCATTCGCCATTTCGAAGGGCGAGATCATCGGCTGCAGGGCTTGTTCTTCCAGCGAATCGACACGTCCATCCCAGAACATGCCGCCCTGCGGCACGAGATTGGCCGCTGCTGCATCGGCCTTGACGACGGCCTGTGCCGTCAGCGGACTGGTGACGGCGGGGGCATTGGCCAGAGCCACGCCGGAGGCCTCCGTCATCGGCGAGGCTTCCGCAGCTTCGTCGGCAGCACTTTCCTCGCCGATCGAGAAGGATGGGGTCGACATCTTGTAGGCGAGGCTGGGCACGGCGCGGATGCCGGGCTGGTCAAGGTGCAAGCCGCCGAGCTGCACGGCAAGACCGTTGGCCGGCGCATAGTGGTTGGCCGGATCATGGCACGTGGCGCAAGACATCTGGCCGCCGCCCGAGAGCGAGGGATCGAAGAACAGCTTTTTGCCGAGCTGCGCCACCGCGCTGAGCGGCGCCTGGTCGTCATAGTCGTCGGTCGCCGAAGCACTGGTCGCCGGTTCGCTTGCCATGCCGACAGCCGCACCCGTGAGCGACAGGCCCGCGAGTGCGAGGAGCGGCAGGAGACGGCGGTAGGTCAGGGGCATTTCCGTCTCCCTTATGGTTTTACGATGCCAGATTGCCGGTCTTCGGATCGAGGGTCAGTTTCGGCGCGTCACCCTTGGACCAGTCGAACATATTGTTCAGCGGGCCCGAGAGCACATCGAAGGAGCCGCCGCCGAGGCGGGCGCCGGCCATCCAGTTGTCTTCGATGAAGCGCATGACGGAGGTTTGGTCCGTCAGCGTGTGATCGACGAAGTTGACCTTGGCGTAGGGCGAGATGACCAGCAGCGGCTGGCGGGTGCCATAGCCGCAGCGTCCCTGCGCCGGCTGGCCGTTGACGCCAGGCATCGGGGTACCGGTCGAGCAGCTGTCGCCGCTCAGCACGTCATAGCCTTTGACGGGGATTTTCGACGGATTGACGACAGCATGGGCATGGTCATACCAGCCGTCGGAATCGTCGTAGAGAAGGATGATCGCGGTGTCCTTCCAATCCGGCGAATTCTGCACGGTGTTGACCACCTGTGTGACGAATTCCTGCTCATCGAGCGGGTCGGAATATCCGGCATGGCCATCCTGATAGGCGGGCGCCTTCAGGAAGCTGATCGTCGGCATATTGCCGTTCTTCAGAGCCGCATAGAAGTCGGTCATGTCGTATTGATGGTTTGCCGCATCCGTCGTGCCGATCGCCGCCATGGAAGACGGGCGCGCATGCGTCGGGTTGGCGGTCGAAGCATAATATTGGAACGGCTGGTGATGCGGAATGTAGTCGGCGTAGTTGACCTTGGTGACTGTCGACGTAGTCGCGCGCTTGCAGCCGGTCGTGCCGTCGGGGTTGGTCAGCGAGAGGTCGAAGCCGCCTTCGAAGAAGCCCCAGGTGATCTTGTGCTCGTTCAGCATGTCGCCGATATTCTTACCATACATCAGGGCCGTCTGGCCGACCGAGCAGACATCGCCGGTGGGATCGAAGTCGCTGATTGCAGTCCAGCCGCCATTGCCGTCGGGCACGATGCGCCCCTTCGAATAGGTGCCATCGCTTTCCAGCGTATAGCCGGGCGGCAGGATGGCGCCGTTGGTTTGGCCGGAAATCAGGTTCAGCGCGCCGGGGGTCGAGGGGCCGAAATTGGTGGAGAAGGAATTGTCGTTCAGCGCGTAATGCTGGGCATAATTCCAGAGGGCGGTGACGGTGTTGCCGTCATAATAGCCCATGACCTGCCCCTTGGTGCCGAAGGCACCGGCAGCACCCTTGGTGCCACGGCCGGTATTGGCCGGGAAAAGGTCCATGGCGAAGTTGTTGTAGGCGGCCTGTTCGGCGGTATAGCCATGGTTCTGCGACTGGGTTGCCGCCTGCGTGCGGTCGAGCCGGAAAGGGGCTGCGGCATCGGCGCCGTTTGCCGTGTTGGTCTTGTTCGGGTTGTTGTCGAGAAGGCCGGCATTAGTAAGCGTGTTGATATCCGTCGGCGTGTTGTCGGCCGCCTTGAACGCCGGTTCGCCATCGACATTTGCAGCCTTGGGATAGGTCGCGAAATAATGGTCGAAGGAGACGTTTTCCTGGAAGATCACGACGAGATGCTTGATGGGGGTCGCGGTATTCGGTGCCGGGCTTACGTCAGCAGCACCGGCGGTGGAACAGAGCAAAACAAGGCCAAGCGCGTTGCCGGTTGCAAGGGCGGCGCGCCGTGAAAGACTGGTCATCGTCATATCCTCTTCGGGTGGGGGCATTGCTCCGGCGCATTTGCGCCACGCCGGGCATAGAGAACCCTTTCGAGCTATCAATGGAGTATGACGGTTCCGTGAAGAGTGCGGGGCAAGCGATTCCGCCGCTGATATGGCATCTCCGGTAAGCACTTGATTCTGCTATGCTGGATGCAGAACGGTACGAGACGCCCGTGCGGAGCGTTTTCGGTGCTACCTTATGTCACGGACTGCCAGCGGGCTGATCTTGCGTGCCTCGCAGCGAAAACGGCGATGCCTCGAACCACGAGGTGGCCACAGTCCTTCATTCAGGTGAAATCAGATATTCTGATCCATCGTCTCGGCCGGTATCTCGTCGGCGCGATGGATACGGACGACCACGGCGGGTACGCCTGCAACGGTGCAGTGCGGCGGCACGGGCTTCACCACGACGCTGCCCGCGGCAACCTTGCTGAAGGCGCCGACTTCGATGTTGCCGAGGATCTTGGCGCCGGCACCGATCATCACACCGTGGCGGATTTTCGGGTGGCGGTCGCCGCTTTCCTTGCCCGTGCCGCCGAGCGTGACGTTCTGCAGGATGGAGACCTCATCCTCGATGACGGCGGTTTCGCCGATGACGATGCCGGAGCCGTGGTCGAGCATGATCGAGGTGCCGATCTTCGCGGCGGGATGGATATCCGGGCCGAAGACGAGCGAGACGAGGTTGGCAAGCCAGCTTGCGATTTCCCTGCGGCCCTCCGTCCAGAGCGCATGGGCGATGCGGTGCGTCTGCAGAGCATGGAAGCCCTTCAGGTTCAGAAGCGCATGCAGATAGGTGGTGCAGGCGGGGTCGCGCGTCCGCACGGCAACGAGATCCGCTTCGGTCGCCTGCAGGATGGCAGGATATCGCGCCAGCACGTCGGACAGCAGCGACAGCATGTCGCCGTGCTCGATCCTGACGACGCAGAGCCGTGCCGCCAGGACGTTGGCAAGGCTTTCAGCATCAGAGGTTCCGCCAAGCAATTGCGTCTGCAGCAGAGGAGCGAGCGTCGGCTCGCGCGCAGCAAGCTCGGCGGCTTCGCAGCGGATCACGTCCCAGACGTTTTCTGCTAGGGCAGGAGAATTTTCGGCGATTGCCGTTCCTGACTGAGGCATGATCCTGTCTTTCTGCATGTCACTGTTTTCACGCAATTCCGGACGGAAAACCACTGCGCACTTTTCCTGGAATTGCTTTAACCGGAGATATCCACGACGCCGCAGTCGCCGGCTTCGGAGGCGAAGGCGAGCAGCTTGCCGGACTTGCTCCAACTCATCGATGTGATCGCACCCTTGCCGGGCCGGCGCAAGAGCGCTTCCTTGGCGTCGCCGATGCGGACCGCGAGGATCATGCCGTCGATGAAGCCGATGGCGAGAATATCCTCGACGGGATGGAATTTCACCGAGGTCGCCATGATGTTGGCGCGTGTGCCGAGCTCCAGCGGCGCCTTGCCCATCGGGCCGTCCTTGCCCTGGAAGGGCCAGACGATCGCGGCCGGTGCGCCCGACGAGGCGAGCCACTTGCCCTTGTTTGACCAGGAGAGCGACTTCACCTTGGCGGGATAGCCGGTCATGCGCATGTGTCGGGCTTCGGCACCCGGCTTCGCATCCATCTTCCAGCCGTGCAGGGCATTTTCCTGCATGGTCGTGACGATGAACTGGCCATCCGGCGAGAAGGTGACGCTGGTATGGGCGCCTTTCCATTCGAGATTGACCGGTGGCGCGCTCATGCCCACCCAATGCAGGGATACGCCGTTATAGCGGGCGACGGCGATACGCAGGCCCTTGGGAGCGAAGGCGATGCCTTCGACGGTGCGTTCTTCCGGGAACTCTTTCGTCGTCCCGTCGGAGAGCCGCACGAAAGTGCTCTTGCCATGGGAATAGGCGACAGCGCCCTGCGGGCCGGCGGCAAGCTGGCTGATCCATTTGCGCGGGGCTTCGGCGAGCGTCGTCGCGCTGCCGTCGGCCGCGATCCGCAGCACCTTGCCGTCTTCGCCACCCGAAATCAGGCTCTCGCTATAGGGATCGCGGATGCAGGTCAGCATCCCATGATGAGCTTCGGTGATCTTCTCCCCGCCTTCCAGGCGATGGATCGCGCCGGCGGCGCTGGCGAAGAAGGGGGTATCACCTAAAAATTCGACGGCCAGAACGTGGCCGTCGATATCAAGCGGAGCAACAGTCGGCATCAGGCGGATGCCTCGCACGCCTTGAAGCTCTGTTCCAGCTTTTCGCGGTCGAGCTCGCGGCCGATGAAGACGAGGCGGCTTTCGTGCTTTTCGCCATCCTTCCACGGACGCTGATGATCGCCTTCGATGATCATGTGCACGCCCTGGACGACGTATCGTTCCGGATCGTCCTTGAAGGCGATGATGCCCTTGAGGCGGAGTATATTCGGGCCTTGCGTCTGCGTGATCTTCTGGATCCAGGGGAAGAAGCGCTCGGCATTCATCTCGCCGCCGCGCAGCGAAACCGACTGCACGGTGACGTCGTGGATCGGCGAAGGCGCGTGGTGGTGGTGATGGTCATGATCATGGTGGTGATGATCGTGGTCATGATCATGATGGTGGTGGTGATCATGATCGCAATCCGGGCCGCAGACATGATCCTCATGGCCGTGCTCGAGGAAATGCGGATCGTTTTCCAGAGCACGTTCCAGGTTGAAGGCGCCCTGGTTCAGCACGCGGGCGAGATCGACACCGGAGCGGGTCGTCTTGTAGACGCGGGCGGCCGGGTTGATGGCGCGCACGATATCCTCGATCTGGGCCAGCTCTTCCGGCGTTACGAGATCCGACTTGTTGATGACGACGACGTCGGCAAAGGCGATCTGGTCTTCGGCTTCGCGGCTGTCCTTGAGGCGCAGCGGCAGGTGCTTGGCATCGACGAGCGCGACGACGGCGTCGAGTTCGGTCTTGGCGCGGACATCGTCATCCATGAAGAAGGTCTGGGCGACCGGAACCGGATCGGCAAGGCCGGTGGTTTCGACGATGATGCCGTCAAAACGGCCGGGACGGCGCATCAGGCCTTCGACGACGCGGATCAGGTCGCCGCGAACGGTGCAGCAGACGCAGCCATTGTTCATTTCGTAGATTTCTTCGTCCGACTCGACGATCAGGTCGTTGTCGATGCCGATCTCGCCGAACTCGTTGACGATGACGGCGTATTTCTTGCCGTGGTTTTCGGAGAGGATGCGGTTCAGCAGCGTCGTCTTGCCGGCGCCGAGATAGCCGGTGAGAACGGTGACGGGAACGGGCTTTTGCGTGGCTGTTTCGGTCATGGGAGCCTCGAAATATGGAAGGTTGCCCCGGGGGGCAGATATTGGTCGGGTTCCATATAAGGAGTTGGAGACGTCAGTTCAAAGGCTTTTGTATGTTATAAGATCACATTGGATTGCGGAGAGACGATTTGGCCGCACAGTCACGACAGCGTCGATATATCGAAGCGGTCGACATCTTCAAGCAGTTCGACGAGACCTTTGACAGCGTGCGAGATCAGCCTTTCGCCCTTTTCGGCCGTCGCGATGCTTGCGTTGCCGGCCACACCTTGGCTGCTCAGATCGGACATTTTCCAGCCGAAAGCATTGGGGCCATAGGCGCGCAGATGTTTGAAGTTCTCGATGAACTCGGATTGGCGCGATGGGAAGTTCGCCGCCTTCGACATGTCCACCTTCTCCGGATGGAGGGCGAGCATGACCGATGTCTCGATATCGCCGCCGTGAATGTCGATGGCTTTGTCATCAGGCGAGATCAGCCCATCCGGCACGCCGAAACGCGTCCAGCTGGTGGCGACCGCCAGCATGTCGAAGCGCACGCGCGCTTCCGTCGCTACGATGGTCATCAGCGGAGAATTGCCGCCATGGGCATTCAGCATGATGAATTTGCGAATGCCGAGATTGTTCATCTTCTCGGCAATGCCGAGCCACCGCCGAACAGCTTTGTCGAAAGCCAGCGTCCGCGTACCGGCGACATCCATATGCTCGATCGAATAGCCAACCGGCTCGACGGCGAGAAAGGTGACCGGCAGGTTTGCCGACAAGGCAACCTTGAGACGCGAGACTACTCCTTCCGCGATGAGCGCGTCGGTTTCGAACGGCAAATGTGGGCCGTGTTGCTCATAGGCGCCAAGTGGCAGTACGGCGATCCATTTTCTTCGCTCTTCGGGCGTCAATGTTTCATCATTGTCATCGAAACATGGCAAAGGATGCGCCATCTGAGGGTGTACCTCTTGTTTATGTCAGTAACCTGCGCAATGTCATAGCGTGATGACTTAGCGGCGAAAAGGTCAACGGAATCACGATGGGCAAAAAGAACAAGGTCGGGAAGAAAAGTAAGTCAGGTAAGAAGAAGGATCACCGGGACTATACGCTTGCCGATCTGTCGCCGGCCTTGACGCAGGCGGCGCGGTCCATGCGCACGGTGATGACGCGCAGCCTGACGGCGAGCGGCCTCTACGCCGGGCAGGACGGCGTCATTCTTGCGCTCGCGGCAAGCGATGGTCTTCCGGCCGGTACGCTGGCGCAGAAGCTCGGCGTCAAGGCGCCGACGATGACCCGCACGATCGGCCGCATGGAGGCGCAAGGCTTTGTCGAGCGGCGGCCGGATGCCGACGATGCCCGCCTGACCAAGGTCTATCTGACGGAAGCGGGGCGAAACAGCGTCAGCGAGATCGAAAGTTCGGCGGCAAGCTGCGATGAGCTTGCGACCCGCGGCTTCTCGGAAAAAGACATCCGCTCGCTTGTACGCCTGCTCAAGACCATCGAGCATAATCTCCAGGCCGGCGATGATGGCGAGGATGAAGACGAAATCTGAGAATCCTTGAGAATTCGTGTTGCGCGGCGTGATTAAAGCTTTTAATTAAAGATTTTAAATTCCGAAATCGTAAAGCGATCGGAATATGTTACGGCTGCGTTTCACGGGGAGGGCGCGCGTGGCGCAAAAGATAAAGCTTTCGACGATTGCGGAAAGCCTGGGTATTTCAACGGCCACGGTATCCCTGGCCTTACGCGACAGCCCGCTGGTGGCGACTAACACGCGTGACAAGATCAAAGACCAGGCTCGTGCGCTCGGTTACATCTACAACCGCCGCGCAGCCAGCCTGAGGACATCGCGATCGGGGATCATCGGTGTCGTCGTTCATGACATCATGAACCCCTTCTACGGGGAAATCCTGAAGGCGATCGAAAGCGAGCTCGATCGCAGCCGCCATACCTTCATCCTTTCCAATCACTATGATTCCGTCGAAAAGCAGCGGACCTTCATCGAGACGCTGCTGCAACTCGGCGGCGACGGCGTCATCATGTCGCCGGCGATCGGGACGCCGCCGGAGGATTTCGAGCTGGCGGAGGAAAACGGCATGCCGGCCATCCTCGTCGCGCGACAGATCGAAGCGCTGGATCTGCCGACCTTTCGCGGTGACGACAGCTACGGCATCTCGCTTGCGACCAATCACCTGATCAGCCTCGGTCACCGCTCCATAGCGATGATCGGCGGCACCGACCAGACCTCGACTGGGCGCGACCGTTATCAGGGCTATGTGAATGCGCTGCGCAAGGCTGCTATCGAGGTCGATCCCAATCTGCGCATTCCCGGCGCACGTTCCAAACAGGGTGGCTTCGAGGCGGCGGTGCACTTCCTGTCGCTGCCGCAGAAGCCGACGGCGGCCGTCTGCTGGAATGACCTGGTCGCCATAGGTCTCATGAACGGCATTTCACGCGCCGGCCTCGTTCCCGGGCGAGATATCTCGGTCACCGGCTATGACGATCTGGAGGAGGCGGCGATCGCAACGCCGGCCCTGACGACAGTCTGGAACGGGCAGGCCGAGGTCGGAAGGCTTGCGGCGCGCGCGCTTTTGGATAGGCTGGCGGGAAGCCATGAACCGGACGGTATTCATCTGATCAAGCCGGAAATGCGCATCCGCCAATCGACGGCGCCTTATAAAGCTCGCTAGCAGCGGTTCGGTGCCGAACCGTATCTCAAGAGGAAAGATCCATGTCCGATAGTCGAATCGCCGTCCTCGTTCCGGGGAAGATACACCCGCGTGTCCTCGAAAGGCTCGGAAAACAGTTCGATATCGTTTCCGTCGAACGCGATGGCGGTCCGAAGGTTGATGCGGAAACCGCGGCCCGCATCCGCGGCGTTGCCGTTGCAGGCAGCTTCGATGCCGGCTGGATCGATGCCTTTCCGAATGTCGAAGTCATCGCCAATTTCGGCGTCGGCTATGATGGCGTGGACGTCAAGCACGCCGCCTCGAAGGGGATCGTCGTTACCAATACGCCTGACGTCCTGAACGACGAGGTCGCCGATACCGCGATCGCCTTGCTGCTGAACACGCTGCGGCAGTTTCCGAAGGCGGAGACCTGGCTGCGCGAGGGGCGCTGGGCGAGGGAGGGAGCCTTCCCGCTCTCGCCCTTTTCCATGAAGGGACGCCGCATCGGCATCAACGGTCTCGGCCGCATCGGCCTGGAAATCGCGAGAAGGCTGGAGCCGTTCAAGGTTAAGATCGGCTATCACACCCGCACGCCGCGCGATTCGCTGCCCTATGACTACTATCCGACGCTGCTGGAGATGGCGCAGTCGGTGGACACGCTGATTTCGATCGTGCCGAAGACGCCGGAGACGCACAAGGTTATCAATGCCGAAATTCTCTCGGCGCTTGGGCCGCAGGGTGTGTTCATCAATGTCGGCCGCGGCTGGTCCGTCGATGACGACGCGCTGATAACGGCCCTCGGCAGTGGAACACTTGGCGCTGCCGGGCTCGACGTCTTCTACGACGAACCCAATGTCCCCATGGGCTATCTCTCGCTGCCGAATGTTTCCCTGCTGCCGCATGTGGCCTCGGCCTCGGTGCCGACGCGCGATGCCATGGCTGATCTCGTCGCCGACAACATCATCGAATGGTTCGCTAGGGGTGAGCCTGTGACGCCGGTGCCGGAAACGCCGGTCAAGGCGCGAGGCTGATCAGACGGCTTTTTGCTGATACGGAGCGGCCGCAGGTCGCTCCTTGCCAGCCGCATAATCGCGCACCGCATCGCCGAAGGCGGTAAAGAGCTTCAGCGACGGCGAATCCGTCTCCGCCCAATATTCCGGGTGCCATTGCACGCCGACGGCAAAGGCCTTGGCGCCGATAACGGAGACGGCCTCGATCGTGCCGTCTTCCGCGAGTGCCTCCACCTGCAGCCTCGGCGCCGTATCGGCAATCGCCTGGCGATGCAGCGAATTGACACGCACTTCACCCGGTCCGACGACACGGGCGATACACGAGCCTTCCTTGACGAAGACGCTCTGGCGGATCGAATACATCGTATCGCGATCGACATTCGGTGGCTTGCGGTGATCCCATATGCCCGGCTGGTCCTGGATTTCGCTGGCAAGCGTGCCGCCAAGCGCAACATTCAGCTCCTGAATGCCGCGGCAGATGGCGAGCATCGGGATGGCGCGGTCGATCGCGCGGCGGATGAGCGGCAGCGATGTCGCATCGCGCGCCGGGTCGAAAGGGCCATCGCTGTCCCTTGCTTCTTTTCCATAGAGAGACGGATGCACATTGGTCGCCGAACCGGAAACGAGCAGGCCGTCCACCCGGTCGAGAATGGCGTCCGCCTCGTTGCCGTCCTCCAGCGCGGGAACGATCAATGCCATCAATCCCGCAGCCTTCACGGCAGCGCGTACATATTGCAGCTGCACCGCATGCCAGCTTGTGCCATCGAACTCGCGGATATCGGCGGGAATGGCGATGATCGGTCTGGGCATGCGAGGCTCCGAAGGCTGCAGACATTTGTTCGTTGGACCTCGGGACGATCATGATGTCAATCCAAAGGCATGTTATCTACGTCACGAATCTACGCGAAGACGGCGCAGGCGGCAACGTGCAGCGGCGTCCATAAGGCTTTGTTTCCCTTCGTCATGCGGATGTACAGGAATCGCCATAATGCGGTGCAAGAGAGCTAACTTGAAAGACTGGGTGAGGCGTGGTTAGTTCCATCGCTTGCGCCGTGACGGGAGCGTGCCGCTCCTCAGCAATGCCGTCCGTATGGGAGAATTCGATGGATCGCCGTTCCTTCATCAGGCGGGCAGGAGCCGTTGGCGCAGGTGCCGCCGCTTCTGCGCTTGCGACCCCGGCCCTTGCCCAGGAGTATCCGAAGATCACTTGGAAGATGACCTCCTCCTTCCCAAAGAGCCTGGACACGATCTATGGCGGCGCGGAGGATATTGCCGCGCATGTTTCAGATGCGACCAACGGCAATTTCCTCATCCAGACCTATGAGGCCGGTGAGATCATTCCCGGCGCACAGGCGGCCGACGCGGTTAGTGCCGGCGCCGTCGATGCCGCGCACACCTGCTCCTATTATTTCTGGCAAAAGGATCCGACCTATGCCATCGGCACGGCGCTGCCCTTCGGCCTCAATGCCCGGCTGACCAACGCCTGGTTCTACCAGGGCAACGGCAACAAGCTGATGAACGAATTCTATGCCACACAGGGCATCTTGGGGCTTCCCGCGGGCAACACCGGCGCGCAGATGGGCGGCTGGTTTCGCAAGGAAATCAATACGCTCGACGATCTCAAGGGTTTGAAGATGCGCATCGCCGGCCTGGCCGGCAAGGTGATCGAGAAGATCGGCGTCGTGCCGCAGCAGGATATCGCGGTCAACGGCGTCTACGACGCGCTGAACAAGGGCACCGTCGATGCGGCCGAATGGGTCGGACCCTATGACGACCTGAAGCTCGGGCTGCAAAAGATCGCGAAGTATTATTATTATCCGGGCTGGTGGGAGGGCGGCGCCGTGGTGCATGCCTTTTTCAACCTGGAAAAATGGAATGCCCTGCCGAAGCCTTATCAGACAATTCTCGGCGATGCTTGCGCCTTCGCCAACACCAACATGCTGGCGAAATACGACGTCAAAAATCCGCAGGCGCTGAAGGAAATCGTGACGCAAGGCGTGACGCTCAGGCCCTTCAGCCAGGAGATCATGGAAGCCTGTTTCCAGGCAGCCGGCGCGCTCTATGCCGATCTCTCGAAATCCAACGATTATTTCAAGCGCATTTACGAGGACCAGGTCGCCTATAAGAAGGATGCCTATCTGTGGATGCAGCTTTCTGAGTATACCTTCGATACCTTCATGATGATCCAACAGCGGGCAGGCAAGTTGTAATCGTATTTCATAAGTCTTCGGCGATATATTGTTCCTTTATTAGTGATCTAACATCATATCAACGTGAACGTGTACCGAGAATCATTATGCCAGCGTGATGCTGGGCACAGTCGAGCTTCCATTTAAACTGCCGCTTTGAGTGAAAAATCTTTCCGGACGGGCTCGGTTCGGGCAAGTAAATTTTAAAGGGTTTCCACTACGGTGTCCGCCGCATCAGGGGAAGTCTGAATGAAGCCTCCAAGCCCGGACACCGTGCCGACGGATATTTATCTGTCGTTTGTCAGTTCGCTTTTCGGAAACCGGAAAACGCTCGTTACAGGCGTATTCGTTCATATCCTCATGTATGTCCTCGTTTTTCTGAGCACATATGCCAGCATCTATCTGGCCTTTTGCGTGGCGTTTGCCATCGTCTTCGGCTTACGGATCAATTTTTTCCGGCAGTTCGACGCAGCCGACAAGAATAGCTTTACGCGCGCCGATATAGCTAGCTGGGAAACACGTTATGTCATCGGCGCCGCGGCCACCGCCGCCATTCTTGGCATCGGAAGCGGCTATGCCATCCTCATCCTGCGCGATCCGCTGGCGGAATTCATCTGCGTCGCCGTCACCATGGCGTCCATGGTGTCGATCGTCGGCCGTAACTACGGCTCACCTCGTGCGGTCGATCTTCAGATTCTGGCCTGCTGCGTGCCGATTGTCATCGCCTGCCTGCTGTCGCAGGAACTCTACAAGGGAATCGCCTCCCTCATGCTCATCCCGTTCGGGCTGACCACGCGTGCGATGGCAAATGGCATGCGCGAATTCCTCTACAGGAATATTGTCGCCTCTCGCGAGATATCGTTGATGGCCGACAGGTTCGACACCGCGCTCAACAACATGCCCCACGGGCTGTTCATGCTGGACGCCCAAAACCGGATTCTGGTCGTCAATCGCAAAGCCTGCGAGCTCCTCAATTTCGCCGATCCGCAGCGGCTCAAGGACTGCGAATTCGACGTCGTTCTACGTTACGGCGCCCGTCACGCCTTCATCGACGGATCGCTTCCCGGGCTCATTCAGCGGCAGTTGGCCCAACTCGTCAGCGGCACGCTTTCCCGAACCCTCATTCAATTCAATGAGGATCAGTTTCTGGAATTTTCGGCCAGCCGGCGTGCCGATGGGATCGTCATCCTGATCTTTGAAGACGTGACGGTGCGTATTCGCGCTGAGCGCAAGATCCTGCATATGGTGCGGTACGACCCTTTGACCGGGCTGCCGAACCGTGAATATTTCGTGGACCAGGTCAAGGAAAAGCTGGCTGCGCGCAACCGGGAAAGCCGCATCGGCATCCTTGTTCTGGATATCGACGATTTCAAGCATGTCAACGATACCAAGGGGCATGTTGCCGGGGATCGTCTGCTGGTTGCCGTAGCCGAGCGTTTGAAGGCGCTTGCCGGCACGACAGTGCTTGTCGCTCGTCTTGTCGGCGATCAATTCGTGCTGTTCTTTCCGAATGAGGACGATGTTCCGGATATCGATGGCCGCATCCGCGCCCTGCATGCGGCAATGGCCGGCACCTATGATGCAGAGGACAGCAGCTTTCGGGTTTCCGCCAGTGGCGGGTATATGACCATGCCCGGCCGGGAATTTCGCCCAGAGGAGTGGCAGATCAAGGTCGATCTCGCACTCTTCGAGGCGAAGTCACGGATGAAGGGTGGCTGCAGCGCCTTCGAGCAGGAAATGGACGCACGTTATGTCGAGCGGCAGACGCTGAAGGACGACCTGCGTGAGGCAGTGGAAGCCGGCAGGCTTCAAGCCGTCTACCAGCCGATGTACACGCCGGATGGCTCCCGCATCGAATGCTGCGAGGCGCTCGCGCGCTGGATTCACCCCGAAAAGGGCTCGATCCCGCCCGATCTTTTCGTGCAGCTTGCCGAGGAGATGGGCATCGTTGCCGGCATCACTCGCTTCATGGTCGATCGTGCTTGCCGCGATTGCGTTTCATGGCCTGCGCCACTCGCCGTTTCAGTCAATCTCTCGGCGCAGGATCTGCGCAATGACGAGGTTGTCAAAATCGTGATCGCGGCGCTCGAGACGTCGGGACTTGAGCCCTCCCGCCTGCATCTCGAAGTTACCGAAAGCTGCCTGATGGACGAGGTGGCAACCGTCCGCTCCATTCTCGCCGATCTGCGGGCTAGAGGCATCACGATTGCGATCGACGATTTCGGAACGGGATTTTCCAGCCTCAGTTACCTCGATACGCTGCCGGTGGATGTCGTGAAAATCGACCGGTCTTTCGTTCGCGATATCACGACGGACAGCCGTCGTTTCAAGCTGCTGTGCGGCATCGTCGATCTTTCTCGCGCGCTCAGCCTGCATGTCGTAATCGAAGGTGTCGAGACGCTGGAGCAGCTGGCATTGGTCGTCGAGCGAAACCTGGCGGATATCATCCAGGGCTATGTATTTTCCCCTCCGATAACCCCAGAGCAAGTCGCCGAGAAGGTTGCGAATCTCGATAAACGGCAGCTGGGAGCGGGCAGGCTCTTCTCGCCCGAGGTCGTCCGATAGCTTGCGGCGGCGCTGCAGTGGCAGGCATTTGGAATCCTCTGACAATTCGATCCGCCTGGGCCACCTGCGACCTTCTCGTGCATTGCATTTTTCCTCGCTTTGTGTAACGCCTCGGTAGAGGAAATTGGCTGCGGTATTTCCCTTGCGGGATGTCGCAGCTTTTGAGGACGAGCTCCGGCCGGCAGTCTAGATCATCTGTCGGGGAGAGGATTGAGGGGAGATTTCTGAATGGCCGAACATCACACTGGACCTGCTGAAGTGGGTGCTCCCATGGACTACAAGGAGCATGAGAAGACCTACAATCTTTTCATCTCGGGCGCCAAAGTTGGGTCTGCGATCGTTGCGGCCCTGTTGATCGCCATGGCGGCCGGTTTCTTCGGTCATGCCGGCTTTCTCGGCGGCGTCCTGATATTCATCGTTCTGACCATCGCCAGCGTCGTCCTGTTGCGCTGATATAACAGCGCTGACAGATGGCGGGCCGATCTTCCGCGCTTTCCCATGATTCTGCAGGCTACAGCGCCGCCGCATCCAGGAGCTGCGCCGTCTGATGCGAGGTGTCGTCGTTGAGCAATCTGGTTTTCGTGGCCAAGGAAAGCGTGGTGGAGGAGACGCGTGTTGCGGCGTCCGTCGAGACGGCAAAGAAGATGAGGAGCCTCGGTTTTGATGTCGTGGTCGAGGCTGGTGCGGGTGTCTTATCGCGCATCCCGGATGCCGAATATGAAGCTGCCGGCGCGCGGATAGGCTCCATCAAGGAGGCAAAGGCGGCCGACGTCGTCCTCAAGGTCAGGCGCCCGACGACCAAGGAAATCGCCGGCTACAAGAGCGGCGCGATCATTATCGCTATCATGGATCCCTATGGCAATGAGGCAGCGCTTGCCGAGATGGCGCGTCGCGGGCTGACGAGTTTCGCCGTGGAACTGATGCCGCGCATCACCCGTGCGCAGTCGATGGATGTCCTGTCGTCGCAGGCAAACCTCGCCGGCTATCAGGCGGTCATCGAGGCCGCAGCCGTCTATGATCGGGCGCTGCCGATGATGATGACGGCGGCGGGGACGGTGCCGGCGGCGAAAGTGTTCGTCATGGGGGCAGGGGTTGCCGGCCTGCAGGCGATCGCGACCGCGCGGCGTCTCGGCGCGCAGGTCTCGGCGACCGATGTTCGTCCGGCTGCGAAGGAACAGGTCGCCTCGCTCGGAGCAAAATTCGTCGCCGTCGAGGACGAGGAATTCAAGGCGGCGGAGACCGCCGGCGGCTATGCCAAGGAAATGTCGAAGGAGTATCAAGCCAAGCAGGCTGTTCTCGTTGCCGATCATATCGCCAAACAGGACATTATCATCACCACGGCGCTGATCCCCGGCCGGCCGGCGCCGCGTCTCGTCAGCCGCGACATGCTGAAGGCGATGCGCCCTGGCGCCGTCGCCGTCGATCTGGCCGTGGAGCGCGGTGGCAATATCGAAGGCGCCGAGTATGGCAAGGTCGCCGAGGTCGAAGGCGTCCGGGTGGTCGGCTATCCCAACATGGCCGGCCGGATCGCGGCCAGCGCATCGGCTCTCTATGCGAAGAACCTCGTGACCTTTCTGGAGACGATGGTCGACAAGGATACGAAGAGCCTCGCCGTCAACCGAACCGATGAGCTGATCAAGGCGACGATGCTGACCGACGGCGGCGAGGTCGTGAACCCGAACTTCGTCGATCCCGACCAGCCGACGATCAAGAAGGGAGATCTCTGAGATGGCCAGTCAAGCGATGGACCAGGCACTGCAGCAACTGCATGATGCCGTTAATGCCGTCACTTCAGCCGCAGCGCAGGCTCCGGAGACTGTGTGCGCGGCAACAGGCGGGGCAATCGATCCCTTCGTCTTCCAGTTCGCGATTTTCGTGCTGGCGATCTTCGTCGGCTATTACGTCGTCTGGTCGGTGACGCCGGCCCTGCATACGCCGCTGATGGCGGTCACGAACGCCATCTCCTCTGTCATCGTCGTCGGTGCGCTGCTGGCCGTGGGCATTTCGGCGAGCGGCCTTGCCACGGGCTTCGGTTTCGTGGCGCTGGTTCTCGTCTCGGTCAATATCGTCGGCGGCTTCCTTGTCACCCAGCGCATGCTGGCGATGTACAAGAAGAAGGACAAGTGAGGGCGGCATGCTGAGCAATATCGCGGCTTTCCTCTATCTCGTTTCCGGCGTCCTGTTCGTCCTGGCACTGCGCGGCCTGTCGCATCCGGCCACCAGCCGGCGCGGCAATCTCTACGGCATGATCGGCATGGGCATTGCCATCGTCACCACGCTTGTGCTGGCGACGCCATCCTTCGGCGGCTTCGTGCTGATCATCCTTGGCCTTGCCATTGGCGGCGGAGCGGGTGCCTATATCGCGCGTGTCATTCCGATGACCTCGATGCCGCAGCTCGTGGCAGGTTTCCATTCGCTGGTCGGTCTTGCGGCCGTCCTCGTCGCTGCTTCGGCGCTCTATACGCCATCCTCCTTCGGCATCGGCGAGATCGGGTACATTCACACCGAGGCTCGCATCGAGATGGCGATCGGTGTAGCGATCGGAGCCTTGACCTTCACCGGCTCGATCATCGCCTTCCTGAAATTGGACGGGCGCATGTCCGGCAAGCCGATCCTGCTGCCGAACCGACACATCATCAATGCCGCTCTGCTTGTCCTGATCGTGTTCTTCATCATCAGCCTGGCGGCGAGCGAGAGCCATTTCGCCTTCTGGGCAGTCGTGCTGCTATCGCTGGCGCTGGGCGTACTTTTGATCGTGCCGATCGGCGGCGCCGATATGCCCGTCGTCGTGTCGATGCTGAACTCCTATTCCGGCTGGGCCGCCGCCGGCATCGGCTTCACGCTCGGTAATCTCGCGCTCATCATCACCGGCGCCCTTGTCGGATCCTCGGGTGCGATCCTGTCCTACATCATGTGCAAGGGCATGAACCGCTCCTTCATGTCAGTCATTCTCGGTGGTTTCGGCGGCGAGACGGCCGCGGGCGGAGCTGATAATTCCGACAAGACCGTGAAGCTCGGCTCGGCCGAGGATGCCGCCTATCTGATGGCGAATGCCTCCAAGGTCATCATCGTGCCCGGTTACGGCATGGCGGTGGCGCAGGCCCAGCATGCGCTGCGCGAAATGGCTGACAGGCTGAAGGCACATGGCGTCGAGGTCAAATATGCCATTCATCCCGTTGCCGGCCGCATGCCGGGCCATATGAACGTGCTGCTCGCTGAAGCCAACGTACCCTATGATGAAGTCTTCGAGCTCGAGGACATCAATTCGGAATTCGCCCAGGCCGATGTCGCCTATGTCATCGGCGCCAACGACGTCACCAATCCGGCGGCGCGCGACGACAAGACCTCGCCGATCTACGGCATGCCGATCCTCGATGTCGACAAGGCGAAGACCTGCCTTTTCGTCAAGCGTTCGCTGGGCTCCGGCTATGCGGGCATCGACAACACACTGTTCTATAAGGATGGCACGATGATGCTTCTGGGCGACGCCAAGAAGGTGACCGAGGACATCGTCAAGGCAATGAACGAGTAGGCTGCCGCTGCACCCGCAAGGGCGGTGTTTCCGCTCTTAGAGCAATTCCGCTTTTCTTCGAATCGCGAAAACGCTCTATCTTCTTGTTTTTACGCCGTTCCGGACGCAAAACCGCTTCGCACTTTTGCTGGAACTGCTCTTAAGTCCTTTGACGCTCCATCATGTTGCGCGGTGCCGTCAGTATCCAGACAAGTCCGGCCGGACGGAAATTGACCTCGACATGGCCGCTGAAGGATGCCGCGGCATGGGTCTTCGTGACGGTGGTGCCGAAGCCGGTCACGCTGGGCGGTTTGACCGTGGGACCGCCGGTTTCGCTCCAGACGAAGCGGATCATGGTGCCGGTTTCAGTGACTTCGTTCGTCCATTCGATGGTGATCTTGCCCTCCGGCGCAGAAAGCGCGCCATATTTGACCGAATTGGTGGCAAGCTCGTGCAGGATCAGGCCGAGATTCTGCACCGCCTCCGGCTTCAAGAGGAAGTCGTTGCCGAGGACGTCGAGCTGCTGAGGTCCCTGCAGGAAGGTCGCGAGATGAATGTCGATCACGCGGCGCAGCGACACGCCGGACCATTGTTCGCTGGTCAGCACCTCGATCGAGCGCGCCAGGCCTTCCAGGCGGTCGGCGACCGCCCGCTGGAAGGTATCGACGCTATCCGTCTGCCGTGCGAGCTGGCGTGTCATCGCCTGGGCGAGTGCCAATAGATTCTTGGTGCGGTGGACAAGCTCGTGCATGACGAAATGCAGCCGATCCTCGGTAACGCTGCGGTCGAAGGATGCGTTGGAGAGCGCGATGGCCACCTGGTTTGCCTCGATGACGCTGGTGTCAACGGGCGACACGATTTCGCCTCGACCCATGCGGTCTGCCATGTCGGCTATGCTCTGGATGGTCGTGCGCACCTGGCGCGCCAGCGCATAGACGGCGATCAGCGCGATCAGCAGCAGCGTCACCCCGCCATAGATCAGGAATCGCCAGGTGCTCATCAGCGACTGCTGCGCGGACGCGATCGGTCCCCAGACGACGGCCTTCCAGGACCAGCCGGAGATCTGGGCATAGCCGAGCACCGCATTCGGGAGGGTCTTTTCATCCTGGTAGACACCGCTCGATGCGATCAGTTTCGGCAGAATATCCTTGTTGAACGTGTCGCCCGGCGCAAGGGTCGTCGGGCCGCCAGCGGCAACGACATGGCCGGATTTATCCACAACGGCGGCGGACCAGCCGGGGGGCAAGGCTTGCGTCGTCACGAGCTTGGCCAGTTCGTCGGCATCCTGGGTTACAGCCAAAGCGGCGCCGGCTGGCGAATGTTCGAGGGGCAGGGTGACGTTATAGACCCAGCGGCGGGCGTTGGGCCCCATGAAGACGTCGGATGCCTCGATGCGGCCGGAGTTCAGCGCCGATTGCAGTGCTGCAATGTTACCGGTCTTGCCGAGTGGTTTTCCAAGCGGCCAGCGAGTATTCAGCCGGAGCTGGCCATCCTTTTCCATGAGCAGCACGAAGAGCGAATCAGTGCGCAGGACCGTTTCCGTGCGGGCGAAGAAGGTGGCAATGTCGTTGCGTTCGAGTTCCGGTGAGGAAGACAGAAGGCGCAATGTCGTCGCCATGTCCTGCAATTGGCGATCGATGACGCGCGAAAGCGCCTGCGCATCCTGAACGGTGTCACCCTTCAGCACATCGCGCTCATTATTTTCGAGCTGAACCAGAAGCAGCGCGACGAAAGCGAGAATGGGCAAGGCAATCGCCAGAGCGATTGCGATCAGATAGGCACCAATCGACGCTTTCGGAAAATGCGGCTTTCTCATGAAGCGATCAACCGATCGTGCCTCGATGAGGATACGACGCGCCGGCAAACGCAAATAGAATGGTATTGGTCATCATGCCAAGCGCCCCCGTGCCCCGATCCGAGCTACATGCTCCAGAAGCGCCATGTTAGGGCTCGGTAATTTTCCTTGCAACATCTGAAAAGTCATTATTGCGAAATCGTAAGCGATCTCGGGTATTTACGACTGTGGCAACGCATCCCTGCAGTTGCGCTGACCGCCTCATTCTCGGGCTAGGAAAAGCGAGAGAGCCGGAACTGCGCAAGCTCGTGCGCTTCGCTGCCATCGACGATTTCCTGCGCGGCGAGCAGGCCGACGAGCGGTGCGAGCGTAACGCCGGAATGCAGAACTGCGAGGTAGAGGCCCGGTGCCGCACCGATATTGCCGAGGACCGGCAGGCCGCCTTTCGGCGTCGGGCGATAACCGACGGTGTGGAAATCGAGCTCCAGCGCCTCGCCTCCTTTCAATGTTGCTCTGACCTTGGCGAAGAGCGCGTCGGCAGCCGCTTGAGGATTATCGCCGGGATCGGTGCCGCCGAAGTCGCCGCCGGCTATGATTCGTCCTTCTGCCGTTTGGCGCAGATGCAGCTCCGGTGCCATCACCAGACCGTTCAGCATTTTCCCTACGGGTCGTGAATGGACGATGAGCCCCGGAGGTGTTTCAAGCGGTACGAGAATATCCGCCGAGGCGGCAAGTGCTGCCGTGCCTGCACCGGCAGCCAGAACGACATGATCGGCGTGCATCGGCCCTTCGCTCGTTTCGATGCCGACGATCCGCTCGCCCTGCCTCAGCAGGCCTTTGACTTCGACACTGGATGACAGGATCGCTCCCCGAAGGCATGCGTCTTCCAGCAGCAGTTTGGCGGCGGCAACGGGTTCGACCGCGCCTTCTTCCGCGACGTGCAGAGCATAGTCGGGCGGATTGGCCAGATTCGGTTCGAGCATCGCACTTGTCGCCCGGTTCACCGGCTGTATGCCATAGCCCCAGCCATGGTGCTGCGCCGCATAGGCGTCCAGCTCCGGCTCGGGAAGATCCCAGCTGAGGCTACCGCACCAGGATAGAGGGATGTCAGGCAGATCTGCCTTCAGCCTCGACCACTCGGCCATCGAGCGATGGCGGAGATGGAAGTAGAATTCCGGATTGCCCCAGCTGGCATTGATCCAGGCGAAGGAGTTCGGGGTGGCAACGCCGCCGATCTGCTGTGCGACCACCGTTACCGACGCCCCCCTGCGACACAGATGCCAGGCGATGGAAGCCCCGATGATACCGGCGCCGATGACGATGATTTTCTGCGGGGAGGGCATGTCTTTGTCTCGCTTGAACGGATGAGCCCGAGACTACAGCATGTCGCGCAAAAGTGTGCAGCGGTTTTGCGATATCGACATGCGCAAAATCGAAGACCAGGGCAAAGAAAAGCCGCCGGGCAGGGATCGCCGGCGGCTGGATATCTTTACGGCGATATGCCCCGTGTCAGGCGCCGGCGCCGACGCGCGCCAGGCCGTCTCTGGCCGGCTGATAGTTGGGATCGAGGTTGACCGCATGCTGATAGGAGCGGCGGGCTTTCGCCTTGTCGCCTTTGCGCTCATAGACGAATGCCTGGTTTGCCCAGGATTCGGCGAGCTTGTTGTTCAGCTCGATCGCATGGTTGAAATCGGCAAACGCGTTGTCGTCGTCGTTCTGCGCGAGATAGGAGATGCCGCGGCTGTTGTAAGGCTCCGGCGAGTTCGGCGACAGCGAGATCGCCTTGGAGAAATCGTCGATCGCCTTATCCTGCTGATTGCGCTTCTGGTAGATCACGCCACGGCCATTATAGGCGCGGCCGTCCGTCGTCCCGAGGCTGATGGCCTTCGAATAATCGTTGAAGGCGTCGTTGTCGCGGCCTGACTGGCGGTAGAGGTTGCCGCGGCCGATATAGGCGACGTCGTAGTTCGAGTTGATCTGCAGCGCCGCATTATAGTCCGCGACCGCTTCCGGCAGCTTGCCCATGTTGCGATAGATGAGCGCGCGGTTGGCATAGGCCTGGTAGAACTTCGGATTGAGCTGGATCGCCTGATTGAAATCGCCAAGAGCGCGGTTGAAATCGCCGCCGCGGCCATAGGCCGTGCCGCGCACATTGTAGCCTTCCGGATCCTGCGGATTGGCATTGATGACTGATGTCAGCGAGGCGATATTTTCGGACGAGCCCTGAGCCTTGTCGATCTGGATCACATTATCGGTCGTAGCCGTCTGGCAGCCGGAAAGGCTGATCGCGGCAAGTATCGCCAAAGCAGGCAGCACCGCGGCGCGCTTCGAAACGGGTAAGGAGAGGTTCGAAGTGCGGAACTTTACGGAAGTCGTCATTGCCATTATCGGGTTCGCTTTCCCCATGCGTCATATCAGGCTGTTCTGATTTAATCCGATTTGCGTAGAGAATAAATCAAAAAGGCGGCGGCGAACGACTCGCCCCCGCCACACATGCATCTGAAAACGTCGAAAAAACGGCGATTACTTGGCAACAAGGCCTTCGCGCTGAGCGCGCTTGCGAGCAAGCTTGCGAACGCGACGAACAGCTTCAGCCTTCTCGCGAGCACGCTTCTGCGACGGCTTTTCATAGTAGTCGCGCATCTTCATTTCGCGGAAAATACCTTCGCGCTGCATCTTCTTCTTGAGAGCGCGGAGAGCCTGGTCGACATTGTTATCGCGGACAAGTACCTGCACGAGAATCACGTTCCTTTGGTTTGGTTGATGCCAGCGGCGACGGCAGCGCCAGGAGGCAAAAATATAACGTTCGCGCGGCCACAGCCTTGCGATTGGGTGGCGGGATAGCAGATCGGTTTGTCAAAGTCTAGCCAGATCGTGAGTTTGCAGAGGAAAAAGCTAGTTGTCGAGGGTTGAATTGAACCGGCGATACCTGCTGCGCTTTCACGAAGGCGCTTGAAAGAGGGATTGGCAGATCCCGATCTTTGCGGCACTGACATGCTTATGTGAGCATTTCGGATCAGAATCATTCGTGAGCTGCGGGGGATTCGAGCAGCTGTCCGAAACGGGAGGGAATCACTTCATGCAATCGCATCGCTTTATCGCTGTTGGGAAAGCGCTTGCTGCGCTCGCGCTCAGCCTTGTGGTACTCACTGCGGTGTTTGCGCCTGCAGCAGCCGGCGAAGTGCGGTTTGGTAAGAATGTGCGCATCGGTGGCCATGATTTTTCCAATCAGACCTACGACAGCAAACATCGTGCGAGAATTTATCTCCACAATGGAAAGCCGCGAAAAGAGGGATGTGTCTGGAGCAAGGACGGTCATGGCGGGCGCGTGAAGGTCTGCCATCTGCAGCGCAAATAATCGGCTAGGAGGTCGTAAGCGGGGCAGGCGGGATGGCGGCAATCTTAACCGTGTCGAAAGACGGTGCTGAATGCGTCGCAAAAGAGCCGTTGTGTCGGTTTTGGATTTGCGATTTGTATGACCCAGAAAAAGGGCGTCTTGCCTGAAGGAGTTGAGGGCGAATGCGTAAATACTCGGTTTTTGCCGTGGCACGGGAAGCGATGCGGGCTCACAAGGGCTGGGAGGCTCAATGGACCTCGCCGGAGCCGCGCAAGGAGTATGACGTCATCATCGTCGGTGGCGGCGGTCATGGCCTGGGTGCAGCCTACTATCTCGCCAAGGAGCATGGCATCACCAATGTCGCGGTGATCGAAAAGGGCTGGCTCGGCGGCGGCAATACCGGCCGCAACACGACCATCATCCGCTCGAACTATCTCTATGAAGAGAGCATGCACATCTACGAGCATTCGATGAAGCTCTGGGAAGGGCTGTCTCAGGATCTCAATTACAATGTCATGTATTCGCCGCGCGGCGTGATGATGCTGTCGCACAATGTGCATGACCAGCAGTCCTTCAAGCGGCATATCCACGCCAACCGTCTCTATGGCATCGACAATGAATGGCTGACGCCCGAGCAGGCTAAGGCATATTGCCCGCCGCTCGATATTTCGAAGACGGCGCGCTATCCGATCAACGGTGCCGCCCTGCAGCGTCGCGGCGGCACGGCGCGTCACGATGCGGTCGCTTGGGGCTTCGCGCGCGCCGCTTCCGATCGCGGCGTGCACATTATCCAGAATTGCGAAGTGACCGGCATTCGGCGCGGGCCAGACGGCCGTGTGACCGGCGTCGATACGAGTAAGGGCTTTATCGGCGCCAAGAAGGTCGGCGTTTCCGCAGCCGGCCACACCACCGTCGTCATGCAGATGGCCGGCGTTCGCGTGCCGCTGCAATCGAGCCCACTGCAGGCGCTCGTTTCCGAGCCGCTGAAGCCGATCTTCCCCTGCGTCGTCATGTCGAACACGGTGCATGCCTATATCTCGCAGTCAGACAAGGGCGAGCTCGTCATCGGCGCCGGCACGGATCAATATAATTCATACAGCCAGACCGGCGGGTTGCAGATCATCACCCATACGCTGGATGCGATCTGCGAATTGTTCCCGATGTTCCGTCGCGTGAAGATGATGCGTTCCTGGGGCGGCATCGTCGACAATACGCCGGATCGTTCGGCAATCCAGTCGAAGACGCCGGTGCCCGGGCTCTATGTCAATTGCGGCTGGGGCACCGGCGGCTTCAAGGCGACGCCGGGTTCGGCCAATCTCTTTGCCCATCTGATTGCCCGCGACGAGCCGCACAAGTTCAATGCCGGCCTGACGCTGGATCGCTTCCGCACTGGCCGTCTGATCGATGAGGCGGCGGCCGCCGCCGTGGCACACTGATGCTGGCCGCGGTCGGGATCGTTCTTGCCGCAGGGCTTTCCCTGCCGGTCGGAGCGATCGCGACCGAAGTCAGCGATCTTATTCCGGGGGTCAAGGATTTTCGCATGCAGGTGATCCACAAGGCGAAGGATGAGGCCGACTGGCCCTTCGTGGCCGAAAGCGGCGTGATTGCCTGCGCCAAGGTGCTGAACAAGCCGGCGGTCTATTTCGTGCCGGATCAGACGCCCGAGGCGACCAGGGCGTTTGCGATCGACACGGATCTGCTGGGCATGAGCCTGGTCAATCTGGGGATGACCAATGTGCTGAAGCCCTATGGATCGCTGGAGGCGCTGCTGAAGCGCATAACACCTTTCGTCATCATGGGGCGGCAGCTTTGCGCGCAGCCTCCCGGCACAAGCCTTACAGGCTCCGAGCTTTAACACAGGTAGAAAACAATGCTGCTGATTTACTGCCCCTATTGCGAGGAAGAGCGTTCGGAACTCGAATTCCGCAACGCCGGCGACGCGCATATCGTGCGGCCGGCCAATATTGCCGGGATCTCGGACGAGGAATTCGAGGAATATTTCTTCCTGCGCGACAACCCGAAGGGGCTGATCTTCGAGCGCTGGCGGCACATCCATGGCTGCGGCCGCTTCTTCAATGCGGCGCGCGACACGGTGAGCGATCACTTCTACCGAACCTACAAGGCCGGCGAACCGAAGCCGGATCCAGCGACGCTCAAGCCCGGCGCGGCCGAACCGGTGACGCAGCAACAGAACGAACAAGAAAAGACGGCACCAACAGAGGGATTTGCTGAATGAGCGGCGCCAATCGTATCGCGGGCAAGGGGCGTTTGACGCCGGCCAGAACCGCTCGCTTCACTTTTGACGGCAAGACCTATACCGCGCTCGAGGGCGATACCGTCGCCTCGGCGCTGCTTGCCAACGGCGTCCATCTTGTCGGCCGTTCCTTCAAGTATCACCGTCCGCGCGGTATCCTTTCGGCTGGAGCCGAAGAACCGAACGCACTGCTCGATATCTCGCGCGATGCGGCGCGGCGACAGCCGAACGTGCGTGCCAGCGTGCAGGAAGTTTTCGACGGCATGAAGGCTCAGTCGCAAAACCGCTGGCCGTCGCTCGCCTTCGATATCGGTGGCGTCAACAATCTGATGTCGCCCTTCTTTGCCGCTGGCTTCTACTACAAGACCTTCATGTGGCCGAAGTCGGCCTGGAAGCATATTTACGAGCCCTTCATCCGCCGTGCTGCCGGCCTCGGCGTTGCGCCGACGGAAGAGGATCCGGATCACTATGCCGGTCGTTACGCCCATTGCGACGTTCTTGTCGTGGGTGCCGGCGTCGCCGGTCTTTCCGCGGCGCTCGCGGCGGCTGAAACTGGCGCCAAGGTCATCCTCTGTGACGAACAGCCGGATGTCGGCGGCGCGCTCCGCTTCGATACCGGCATCAAGATCGATGGCGCCGAAGGGTACGAGTGGGCGCAAGCGACCGTCGCCAAGCTCAAGGCGATGCCGAATGTCCAGGTGCTGACCCGCACGACCGCCTTCGGCTATTACAACCATAATTTCTTCGGCCTTGCCGAACGCGTGACCGACCATCTGGCCAAACCCGGCCGCGACTTGCCGCGCGAGCGCCTATGGCAGGTCCGCGCCAAGCGCGCCATCCTGGCGACAGGCGCGATCGAACGCCACATGGTGTTTCCGAACAACGATCGTCCGGGCATCATGCTCGCTTCGGCTGCGCGTGCCTATCTCAACCACTATGGCGTCGCCGTCGGTGCGAAGATCGGCGTCTACACGGCGCATGATTCGGCCTATGAGGCCGCCTTCGATCTGAAGCGCGCCGGCGTTTCCATCGCTGCCATCGTCGACAGCCGTGCGCGTCCGGGCGAGGCGGTTCTCGCCGAAGCAAAGCGGCTCGGCATCGAGGTGCTGACCGACTATGCCGTCGTCGATACATCAGGCAAGCTGCGCGTCGCCTCGATGACCGTCTCGCGCAACGGCAGTTCCGCAACCCGCAAGATCCCCGTGGATGCCCTCCTGGTTTCGGCGGGCTGGACGCCCTCCGTTCATCTCTTTTCGCAATCGCGCGGCAAGCTGAAATTCGATACCGAGAAGCAGCGCTTCCTGCCGGGCACCTATGTTCAGGATTGCCTTTCGGTCGGCGCCTGCAACGGCACGGATGGGCTGCAAGCCGCGATCGAGGAATCACTTGCCGCCGGCGAGCTGATGGCGCGCGCGACCGGCAGCACCAATGGCGGAGAGAAGATCCAGCTCCACGCCGAGCAGGCCTTCGAATGGACAGGCGGCATGATCGGTGCTGCCGAAGGTGCGGGACCGGATACGAATGCCAAGGCTTTCGTCGATTTCCAGCACGATGTCTGCGCCAAGGATATCCGCCTTGCAGTGCGCGAAGGCATGCATTCCATCGAGCATATCAAGCGCTTCACCACCAACGGCATGGCGTCCGACCAGGGCAAACTATCCAACATGCATGGCCTGGCGATCGCTGCCGAAATGCTCGGCAAGGATATTCCGCAGGTCGGTCTCACCACCTTCCGCGCGCCCTATACGCCCGTTACCTACGGCACGCTGATCAGCCATTCGCGCGGGGCTCTCTTTGATCCCGCCCGCAAGACGCCGATGCATGCCTGGGAAGAGGCGCACGGCGCGATCTTCGAAGATGTCGGCAACTGGAAGCGCGCCTGGTTCTATCCGCGTGCCGGCGAGACCATGCATCAGGCCGTCAATCGCGAATGCCGTACGGCGCGCGAAGTGGCCGGCGTGTTCGATGCCTCGACGCTCGGCAAGATCGAAGTGGTCGGGCCGGATGCGGCGGAATTCCTGAACCTCCTCTACACCAATGCCTGGGATACGCTGAAGCCCGGCCGCTGCCGCTACGGCATCATGACCCGCGAAGACGGCTTCGTTTATGACGATGGCGTCGTCGGACGTCTGGCCGAGGATCGCTTCCATGTGACGACCACGACGGGCGGTGCGCCGCGTGTGCTGCATCATATGGAAGACTATCTGCAGACCGAGTTCCCGCACCTGAAGGTGTGGCTGACCTCGACCACCGAGCAATGGGCTGTTATCGCCGTACAGGGTCCGAAGGCACGCGAGATCATCGAGCCGCTGGTCGAGGGCCAGGATCTGTCCAACGAGGCCTTCCCGCATATGAGTGTCGCCGAGTGCAAGGTTTGCGGCGTGCCGGCGCGGCTGTTCCGCGTCTCCTTCACCGGTGAAGTCGGCTACGAAATCAATGTGCCGGCCGATTATGGCCAGTCGGTTTGGGAGGCCGTATGGGCTCGCGCTGAGCCGCTGGGCGCCTGCGCCTACGGCACCGAGACCATGCACGTGCTCCGCGCTGAGAAGGGCTATATCATCGTCGGCCAGGATACCGACGGCACGGTGACGCCCGATGACGCCGGCCTTGCCTGGGCCGTTTCCAAGAAGAAGACCGATTTCGTCGGTATTCGCGGCCTGAAACGGCAGGATCTGGTCAAGGAAGGCCGCAAGCAGCTCGTCGGTCTCGTCACCCGCGATCCGAAGGTGGTGCTGGAGGAGGGCGCACAGATCGTTGCCGATCCGAACGAGCAGAAGCCGATGGCCATGCTCGGCCATGTCACCTCGTCCTACTGGTCCGAAAATCTCGGCCGCTCCATCGCCTTCGCGCTGGTTGCCGGCGGGCGCGAGCGCATGGGCAAGACGCTCTATGTGCCGATGCCCGACAAGACGATATCAGTCGAGGTGACGGATCTGGTATTTTTTGACAAGGAAGGAGGCCGGATCAATGGCTGATCTCGCTACCCGCAAACTGCCACTCGCCGGCCGCCACGGCGGTTCCTCGACCGTCCGGCTGACGCCAGCCGCTCCTGCAAGCCGCATTTCGCTGCGCGCGCCTGCGGATTCTGTCCATGGTCTTTCGCAGGCGCTCGGCCTTCAGCTGCCGACCCGCCCGAAGACGTCAGCCGGCGCCAATGGCCGTCATGCCCTGTGGCTCGGCCCGGACGAATGGCTCGTCATCGATGAAAACGGTGCCGAGCTGGTCGGCGTGGCGGCATCGTCCGGTGTGCTGCATTCGGCGACCGATGTCTCACATCGCAATACCGCAGTCATCATCTCCGGTCCCGGCGCGGAAGCAACGCTTGCCGCCGGCTGCCCGCAGGATGTTTCGCTGAGCGCATTCTCTGTCGGCGCTTGCTCGCGCACGCTGCTCGGCAAGGCTGAGGTCGTGGTCCTGCGGCTCGATGAGGAGACGTTCCGCGTCGAGGTCTGGCGCTCCTTCTCCGACTATGCGTTCGGCCTTCTCGCCGAAGGTGCGGAGGATGCTGGGCTTTAAGCCCGACGGACTTCGCAGGCAAAGTCGATGTAAAAATTGGCTTGGTGCATGATGCCGAGAGTTGATGGCAATCGATCTTGTGTACCGTCAATTTCGGTTGCATACTGGCTGTATGGGCGCGCTCGTAGCACTCGCCCTCAATCAGCGCAGCGTGATGCGCGATACAAAGGTCATGCCCATGGGCTCTGACAGGGAAAGCCTGGAAGTCGATTCCAAGTCATGGACCGGTATAGGCTTCGGAAGCACGCAGCCAACGATACCAAGTAAATTTAACGCTTTAGACCATATTCGAAGCTACTTGATGGCTTTCATACCCGCAATAATAGTTCTTCATATAATCGAGCAGGTTGTAGACGGCGAAGTTTCCTTCGATGCGCTTTCCATATTTCGCGCTTTAACTTCCCAACTCCCGGAAGCTCTCTGTGGAATTGCGCTTCTTCTTCTGGTTATATTTATGCAGAAAATCCGCTCCATCCTGAAAAAGTCTTAACCCTCTTCGGGCCGATCCTTCGGGTCGAACTGCGATATGGTCGTCCATGTCGCGGTTAGCGCCGGTTTGCGTTCGTTTTCGATCTCGACTGTCACGTCATAGGTCAGCATCAGCATATTGGCGCCGCGCAGCCGCGTTTCGGCGAGTGTGAAACGTCCTCGCACCCGCGCTCCGCACTTGACCGGCGACATGAAGCGGATCTTCTCGAAGCCGTAGTTGATGCCCATGGTCTGTTCGCGGATCTTCGGCAATGCGCTATAGTTCATCGCCGAGAGCAGCGAGAGTGTCAGGAAGCCATGGGCGATGGTGCCGCCATAGGGGGTTTCCGCTTTGGCGCGCTCGGGATCGACGTGGATGAATTGGTGATCGAGCGTCGCATCGGCAAAGGTGTCGATCATCGTCTGGTCGACGGTGATCCAATCGGAAACGCCGATTTCCGTTCCCGCAAGCTTCATGATCTCAACAAGCGAAATTTCGCCAGGCATGCCATCCTCGTCAGTCTGTGTCGTCAAAGCCCTTTCTGGCGAATCGAGACTGAAAGTGCAACCGGGATCAGTTTTCGACAAAGAAAGCGACGGAGCGGGCGGGAATGGCGATCTGCTCCCCGGCTGGCGTTTCGCCTGCCACCGTCAGCCGGGACCAGCCGCCGCTTTCGGAAACCGGCAATGTCACGGAGCGCTCGTCCGCGGCGCGATTGAAGACCAGCGCGAGCCGCGTCGATCGATGTGTCGCGCGATCCCCTGTTTGCAGCGCCATGCCGAGCACGGCCGCTCCCGGCGCCTCCCAATCCGGCACCGTCATCGGCGTCCCTGCGCTTGAGAACCAAAGCACGTCGCCATCGCCGCGGAAGAAATTCATATCGGCAAAGGCCGTGAAGCGGCGGTGCAGACCGGCGAGCCAGGCGGTATGGCCGATCAGCTCTTCGTCCAGCAGCTTCCAGTCCATCCAGGTGATGGCGTTGTCCTGGCAATAGGCATTGTTGTTGCCCTGCTGGCTGCGCCCGCCTTCATCGCCCGCGGTCAGCATGATCGTGCCGCGCGCGGCAAAGAGCGTCGACAGCATGGCTTCGATATCGGCGCGGCGCTTGGACTGGATCGCCTGATCGTCCGTTTTTCCCTCGATGCCGTTGTTCCAGGAGAAGTTTTCGTTGTGGCCGTCGCGATTGTTTTCGCCATTGGCCTCATTGTGCTTGTTCTCGTAGGAAACGAGATCCATCAGCGTGAAGCCGTCATGGGCCGCGAGGAAGTTGACGCAGCGCGTCTGCGTGCGCCCGTCACGGCCGAAGATGGAGGAGGAGCCGGCAAGGATCGTTGCCAGATCGCCGATGCCGGCATCGCCGCGCCAGAAGCGGCGCAGGTCGTCGCGGGCGCGGTCGTTCCATTCGAGAAAAGGTGCCGGGAAATTCCCGAGCTGATAGCCGCCGGGACCGATGTCCCAGGGTTCGGCGATCATAATGCGATCCTGCAGCACTTCGTCCGCCAGCATGGTGCGAAGCGTCATGCTTTCCGGATCGAAGCCCTTGCCGTTGCGTCCCAGCACGGTGGCGAGATCGAAGCGGAAGCCGTCGATGCCGGTATTGCGGACAAAATGGCTGAGGCTGTCGATAATGAGCTTTCGCGTTACCGGCTGATCGCAGGCGACGGTGTTTCCAGTGCCAGTATCGTTGACCAGCGTTCCGGGCTGGTCCGGCAAATGGCGGAAATAAGTGGGGTTGTCGAGGCCGCGCAGGGATAGTGTCGGGCCCTGGCGGTCGCTCTCGCCGGTATGATTGAAGACGAGATCGAGGATGACGGCGATGCCTTCGGCGTGAAGGGCAGCGACCGTCTCGCGCAGCTCCTTCATGCCGCCGGGGACGAGGCGCGGGTCGAGCGCCATGAAGGCGACCGGATTGTAGCCCCAGCCATTGGTGAGGCCGAGCGGCGGCAGGTGCCGTTCATCGATCCATGCGGTGATCGGCATCAGTTCGATGGCGTCGACCTGCAGACGCTTGAGATGCGCGATGACGAAGGGATGGGCGAGGGCGCCGAGCGTGCCGCGCTGTTTCGCCGGCACGTCGGGATGCAGCATGGTGAAGGGCTTCACGGCGATTTCATAGATCAGACCGCCCGGCTGAAACAAAGGCTTGGCTCGCTTTACCGCGATATCGCGCGAGACGATCGCCTTGGGCATCAGATCCTGCGTGTCCGCACCGAAGATCCCCAGGCGCGGATCGTAGCGAAACGGCCGGTCTATTTCCCTGGTATAGGGGTCGACCAGCAGTTTGGAAGGGTCGAACCACAGGCCTTGGTCGGGATCGTATGAACCATGGGCTCGCAGGCCGTAGCGCGTGCCTTCCCCGGCATCTCTAACAAAGAGTCGATGCTCATCGCCGTCGCGTGCGAGCGGAAGCCGCGCGATTTCCTTGCGGCCCTCAGCGTCGAACAGACAGAGGTCTATCTGCTCGGCATGCCTGGAATAGACGGCAAATTCAACACCCGAGTCGGTGAGGGTCGCGCCAAGGCTGCGGGTTGTCGGTTCTGACATATCTCGCGGGCTTTCCGGATCGCTGGAGATTGTTCCCTCTCCCCGCCTGCCGGGAGAGGGCTAGGGTGAGGGGCAGAGCGTTCGGCATATTATGCAGTTGCGGTGAATTTCGAGAAGGCCCCTCTCCGACCAGTCGCTGCTTTACTTCGTTCAGCCGCTCATGACCACCTTCTCCCCGCATTACGGGGAGAAGGAACTTAAAACCTAAAACTCAGGTAATCACCGTCGGTGCGTCACGGCCGGTGCGGCCCTTGATGTCGGCGATATCCTGGGCAGCCGTGATGAGATCGGCCAGCGCTTCCTGGGTCTCGATATTGTGACGGGTCGGATCCGGCTCGTAGCGCTCGATATAGACGCGCAGCGTGGCGCCGGTGGTGCCGGTGCCGGAGAGGCGGAAGACCACGCGAGAGCCACCTTCGAAGAGGATGCGGATGCCCTGATGCTGGCTGACCGACTTGTCGACCGGGTCGTGGTACGCGAAGTCGTCGGCGGCGGAAACGGTGAGATCGCCGATTTTCGTGCCCGGCAAGGTCGGCAGCTTTTCGCGCAGCGCTGCAATCAGGCCGTTGGCAGCGTCTGTGTCGACACCTTCATAATCGTGCCGGGAATAATAGTTGCGGCCATAGGTGGCCCAATGCTGCGTCACGATATCGATGACGCTTTCGCCGCGTACAGCCAGGATGTTCAGCCAGAGCAGCACGGCCCAAAGACCGTCCTTTTCCCGAACGTGGTTGGAGCCGGTGCCGGAGCTTTCCTCGCCACAGATCGTTGCCATGCCGGCATCGAGCAGATTGCCGAAGAACTTCCAGCCGGTCGGCGTTTCGTAGATGCCAACGCCACGCTTTTCGGCTACGCGATCGGCAGCGCCGCTTGTTGGCATCGAACGGGCGATGCCGGCAATGCCATGCGAATAGCCGGGAGCGAGGTTGGCGTTGGCCGCCAGGATCGCCAGACTGTCGGAAGGGGTGACGTAGATGCCTTTGCCGATGATGAGATTGCGGTCGCCGTCGCCGTCCGACGCTGCGCCGAAATCGGGCGCATCGTCGCTCATCATGTCATCGTAGAGCTCTTTGCAGTAGACAAGGTTCGGATCGGGATGATGACCGCCGAAATCCGGCAGCGGCAGGAAGTTGCGCACCGATCCGTCCGGGGCGCCGAGGCGGATCTCGAAGATTTCCTTGGCATAAGGACCGGTGACGGCACTCATCGCGTCGAAGCAGATGCGGAAGCCCAGGCTGATCAGGTTGCGGATCGCGCCGAAATCAAACAGCTCCTCCATGAGAGCCGCATAGTCTTCGACGGGGTCGATGACCGAGACGATCATGCCGCCGACGTCCTCGCGGGCAATGCGGTCGAGGTTGATGTCCGGGAAGTCGGCGATCTTGTAGCTGTCGATCACCCTGGAGCGCTCATAGATGGCGTCGGTGATCTTTTCGGGCGCTGGGCCGCCATTGCTGATGTTGTATTTGATGCCGAAGTCTTCGGTCGGACCACCGGGATTGTGGCTGGCCGACAGGATGATACCGCCGAAGGCCTTGTATTTGCGGATGATATTGGAGGCTGCGGGCGTCGAGAGGATGCCGCCCTTGCCGACCATCACCTTGCCGAAACCGTTCGCAGCGGCCATTTTGATGGCCTTCTGGATGACTTCGCGATTGTAGTAGCGGCCGTCGCCGCCGATGACCAGGCACTTGCCCTGATAGCCTTCGAGCGAATCGAAAATCGACTGGATGAAGTTTTCCGCGTAGTTCGGCTGCTGGAATACGGGAACCTTCTTTCGCAAGCCCGAAGTGCCGGGTTTCTGATCCGCATAGGGGGTGGTCGGTACGGTTTTAATCATCGGGTTAAGCGCCTCTCGAGACTAGACTGGAGTAGAGAGCGGCGTAGCGTTCTGCGCTCCTGCCCCAGGATACGTCGGATTTCATGCCCTGCTTTTGCATCTGCGTCCAGACCTTTCGATCCTGGAAGAGGTGCATCGCGCGGCGCATGGCCTGCAACAGCCCCTCCGCGGTGACGGGTGAAAATTGAATGCCGGTCGCGACTTTTGCCTGCAGCGCGGCGTGGTTGGCGTCGATAATCGTATCGTTCAGCCCGCCCGTTCGCGCAACGATTGGCAGGCAGCCATAGCGTAAGCCATAAAGCTGCGTGAGACCACAGGGTTCGAAACGCGAGGGGATGATAATCGCGTCGCAGCCGGCCTGCATCAGATGCGACATGGGCTCGTTGTAGCCTGCCGAAACGCCGACGCGACCGCGGTGACGGCCGGCTGCGGCAAAGAGCGCGCCCTCCAGCGCCGCGTCGCCTGCGCCGAGAATTGCGAGCTTGCCACCCATGTGGACGACCTCGCTCGCAACCTCCGCCAGAATATCCATGCCCTTCTGCCAGGTGAGGCGGCTGACGACGCAGAAGATCGGACCATCATCCTCTTCGAGGCCGAAATGCTCGACGACCCGATGGCGGTTGATGGCGCGCTCCTTCAGCGTCGCCGCGCTATAGGTTTGCGCGATCATCGGATCGGTCGCCGGATTCCAGATATCGTCGTCGATGCCGTTGACGATGCCGTAGAGATTGTAGGCCTTGCTGGCGATGACGCCTTCGAGGCCCATGCCGAATTCCGGCGTCAGGATTTCCTCGGCATAGGAAGGGCTGACGGTGGTCAGGGCATGCGCCGTCTGCAGCCCACCTTTCAGGAAGCCGACATCACCGTAATATTCGATGCCTTCCACCGAGAAAGCATGCGCCGGCAGACGAAGGCCGGGGAAGATATCGGCGCCGAACTGGCCCTGGAATGCGATGTTGTGGATGGTCAGAACGCTCGGCAGTTCCGGCGTCGGATAGTAACGCATATAGACCGGCACCAGCGCCGACTGCCAATCATGTGCGTGCACGAGATCCGGCCGCCAGCCGGGCAGGAGACCAGCTGCAATTTCCGCGCCGGCCAGCGACAGCGCGGCGAAACGTCGCCAATTGTCGGGATAGTCCTTGCCCGTCGCATCGACATAGGGGCCGCCGGTGCGGCTGTAATAGGCCGGTGCGTCGAGCACGAGGAAGGAAATGCCCGCGTGCTCGACTTCTAGAATGGTGGCGGCCTCGCCAAGAAGATCCGGAAGCTCCAGACGAACAACCGGATCGCGAATGGCTTTCATGACCGCAGGATAGCCTGGGATGAGGGTCTTGGTTTCGACGCCATAGGGCTTCAGTGCAATAGGCAGGGCGCCGACCACATCGGCCAGACCCCCTGTCTTGATCAAGGGGAAGACTTCGGACGAAACCGAGAGAACCTTCATAGGTTACAGATCCAGCTTGTCGATCATCGATTGGGTGATGAGGCAGATGCCGCTTTCCGTGCGGCGCCAGCGTTTGGCATCCAGTTCCGGATCTTCACCGACCACCAGACCTTCGGGAATGGTGACGCCGTGGTCGATGACGACATTCTTGAGCTGTGCCCGGCGGCCAACCTTGACGCTCGGCAACACGACCGCACCCTCCAGCTTGGAATAGGAATTGGCGCGCACGCCGGTAAAGAGCAGGCTGTTGTAGAGGCTGGCCCCGGATATGATGCAATCGCCGGCGACGACGGAGGAGACTGCCGAACCGCGGCGGTCCTCGTCGTCATGGACAAATTTGGCCGGCGGGCTGATTTCCGCATAAGTCCATATCGGCCAGGACTTGTCGTAGATGTCGAGTTCCGGCACCACGGCGGTCAGGTCGATATTCGCCTGCCAGTAGGCATCGATCGTGCCGACGTCGCGCCAATAGGCTTCACGCTCGAAATCCGAGCGAACGCAGGACTGCGTGAAGCGATGGGCGACCGCCTTACCGTTCTTGACGATATGGGGGATGATGTCCTTGCCGAAGTCGCGGCTGGAATTCGGGTCGGCCGCATCGCGCTTCAGGCATTCGATCAGGAACTTCGTATGGAAGACGTAGATGCCCATCGAGGCGAGCGCGAAATCGGGATTGCCGGGGATCCCCGGCGGATCGGCCGGTTTCTCGACGAAATCTATGATCCGGTCCTTGTCATCGACATGCATGACGCCGAAGCCGACGGCCTCCATGCGCGGCACTTCCAGGCAGCCGATAGTGACGTCTGCGCCGGAATCGACGTGCTGCTGCAGCATCCATTCGTAGTCCATCTTGTAGATATGATCGCCGGCAAGGATGACCATATACTCCGGACCGTAGGGCTCGATGATGTCGATGTTCTGGTAGACGGCGTCGGCGGTGCCTTCATACCATTGCGTTTCCGAGACGCGCTGCGAGGCCGGCAGGATATCGAAGCTTTCGTTTCGCTCTGGGCGGAAGAAGTTCCAGCCGCGTTGCATATGGCGGATCAGCGAGTGCGCCTTATACTGCGTCGCGACGCCGATGCGGCGGATGCCGGAATTGAGCGCGTTTGACAGCGCAAAATCGATGATTCTGGTCTTGCCGCCGAAATAGACGGCTGGCTTGGCACGGCGGTCGGTCAGTTCTTTCAGGCGGCTGCCGCGCCCCCCGGCAAGAACGTAGGCCATGGCATCGCGCGCCAGCGGCTGGAAACGTTTTTCTACCATTTTATTCCTCCCTGTCCGTAGTGATCTTAAAATTCTGGTTCGAGCATGATCGTCGCCAGCGGAGGCAGCGTTATCACCGCCTGTACGCCTCCGCCTGCATTCACGGCCTGGACGCGCCCGCCATTCCCCTTGCCGCTGCCGCCGTAGATATCGGCATCGGTATTCAATATCTCGCGCCATCGCCCCTCCGCCGGCAGACGCAAGGTGTAATTCTCACGATAGACTGGCGTGAAATTGGTGATGACGGCAACCGGCTTTTCGCCCGGCGCCTTGCGCAGCCAGGCGAAGACCGAGTTTTCGAAATCATCGACCACAAGCCATTCGAAACCATCGCCCTCGCAGTCGCGGGCATGGAGCGCCGGCTTGCTGCGATAGGTGAAATTGAGATCGCGAACGAGGCGCCGCATGCCCTCGTGCATGCGGTACTGCAGCAGGTTCCAGTCCAGCGCGCGTTCTTCGCTCCACTCGCTCCACTGGGCGAATTCCTGGCCCATGAAGAGCAGCTTCTTGCCGGGATAACCCCACATGAACGCGTAGTAGGCACGCAGATTGGCGAATTTCTGCCAGTCGTCACCGGCCATCTTGGCGATCAGCGATCCCTTTCCGTGAACCACCTCATCATGGGAGAGCGGCAGCACGAAGTTTTCCGAGAAGGCGTAGATCAGGCCGAAAGTGAGCTCGTTGTGATGATATTTGCGGTGCACGGGCTCGCGGGCGAGGTAGCTCAGCGTGTCGTGCATGAAGCCCATGTTCCACTTAAAGCCGAAGCCGAGGCCGCCTTCATGGACAGGCTGTGACACTTTCGGCCAGGAGGTCGATTCCTCGGCGATGGTCATGACGCCGGGATGAGCGCCATAGAGCCGGGTGTTCATGGACTGCAGAAAACGGACGGCTTCCAGGTTTTCGTTGCCGCCATATTCGTTCGGGATCCATTCGCCATGCTTGCGGGAATAGTCGAGGTAGAGCATGGAAGCGACCGCATCGACGCGCAAACCATCCAGGTGGTATTTTTCCGCCCAGTAGAGCGCATTGTTCAGCAAATAGGCGAGAACCTCGGTGCGGCCGAAATTGTAGATCGCCGTGTTCCAGTCGGGATGAAAGCCCTTTCGCGGGTCTTCATGCTCGTAGAGCGCTGTACCATCGAACCAGCGCAGGCCATGCTCGTCGGTCGGGAAATGCGCCGGTACCCAATCGAGGATGACGCCGATCCCAACCTTGTGGCAGCCGTTGACGAAGCGGGCAAAGCCTTCCGGCTCACCGAAACGGGCGGTCGGGGCGTAAAGACCCGTGGTCTGATAGCCCCAGGACGGATCGTAGGGGTGTTCGGTGATCGGCAGAAATTCGATATGGGTGAAGCCCATGTCGACGCAATAGGGGATGAGGCGCGAGGCGAGTTCATCCCATGACAGCATCGAACCGTCGTCCCGGCGCTGCCAGGAAGCGGCATGGACTTCGTAAATGGAAATCGGCTGACGGCGCTGGTCGACGCTTGCCCAATGTTCGCGGTGAGCGGCATCGTCCCATACCTGGAGCAGTTCGTTGGCGGTGACCGACGCCGTCTTTGGGCGGAGTTCGCTGCGCCGGGCGAAGGGATCGGCCTTCAGCGGCAGCAACACGCCATCCTGGCCGCGGATCTCGAACTTATAGGCGACACCGGCCGGCACATCCGGGGCGAAGATTTCCCAGATGCCGCTATCGGAACGGAAGCGCATGACATGCCGGCGGCCATCCCAATTGTTGAAATCGCCTACGACGGAAACGCGCTGTGCATTCGGTGCCCAGACGGCGAAATGAAAGCCCTGGACGCCCTCATGCTTCAGCGGATGGGCGCCCATCTTGTCGAAGAGGCGCAAATGCGTGCCCTGACGCGCAAAGTAATCGTCCATCGGTCCGAGGACCGGGCCGAAGCTGTAAGGGTCGGTCACAGCCCATTCGACATCGCCGCGCCTGGCGCGATAGCGGACCGGCTGCTGCTTGGCGAGTTTGACGTCGCCGGAAAAGAAGCCTGCCGGATCGAGGCATTCGAGCTCGCCGATGACAGAACCGTCGAGCGCCGTGGCGGTGACAGCTTCCGCGCCAAGGATGAAACAGCGGGCCACATAGCCTTCATCCGTCTTGTGCACGCCGAGAACGGCGAACGGATTGGAATGCGTGCCTGCGAGAATTGCAGATCGTGTCCCATGGAGTGGTGTAGCTTGATTTCATAGCCATCGGTGATTTCCGGTAGGGTCGGGTTGCTTAGAGCCAACCTGAGGGACACCACCGATGACCGACGACATGATGAACCTGCGCTCACTCGTTGAGAAGAGCGCTGATGCCGATTTGCTGCGGGAGATGATCGGCTTTGCTGCCGAGAAGCTGATGGCGCTGGAGGTCGGCACGAAGACCGGCGCGGCCTATGGCGAGAAGAATGGCTTCCGGCTGGCCCAGCGTAACGGCTATCGCGACCGGGATTGGGAGACACGGGCGGGCACCGTCGAGCTGCGCATTCCCAAGCTTCGCACCGGCAGCTACTTCCCGAGCTTCCTGGAGCCGCGCCGCATGGCCGAGAAGGCTCTGACGGCGGTCATCCAGGAGGCTTATATCCAGGGTGTTTCGACCCGCTCTGTTGATGACCTCGTCAAGGCCATGGGCATGTCGGGCATCTCCAAAAGTCAGGTGTCCCGGCTCTGCGAGGAGATCGATGAGAAGGTGAAGGCCTTCCTCGACAGGCCCATCGAAGGAGAATGGCCCTACCTGTGGATCGATGCGACCTACCTCAAGGTTCGGCGCGGTGGTCGTATTGTCTCCGTCGCCGTAATCATCGCCGTCGGCGTCAACACCGATGGCCGACGCGAAGTGCTCGGCATGGAGATCGGCACGTCCGAGGCCGAGGCGATCTGGACCGAGTTTCTTCGAAAGCTGATCAGGCGGGGGCTGCGCGGCGTCAAGCTCGTCGTCTCCGATGCCCATGAGGGCATCAAGGCCGCAGTATCGAAAGTGCTTTCCGCCACCTGGCAGCGCTGCAGGGTGCACTTTATGCGCAATGCCTTGGCCCATGCTGGAAAGAGCGGACGCCGGGTTGTCTCCGCGTTCATTGCAACGGCCTTCGCTCAGGACACGCCGGAGGCCGCAAGCACTCAGTGGCGCAACGTCGCCGACCAGATCAGGCCAAAGGTACCGAAGCTCGCCAGTCTCATGGACAGTGCCGAGCAAGACGTGCTCGCCTACATGACCTTTCCCAAGCAGCATTGGGCCAAACTTCACTCGACCAACCCCATTGAGCGATTGAACGGTGAGATCAAGCGGCGCACAGAGGTCGTCGGCATTTTCCCCAACGACGACGCCATCGTGCGCCTGGTCGGTGCGCTGCTGCTCGAACAGAACGATGAATGGGCCGTCCAGCGATCCCGCTACATGACACTTGAGACAATCGCCACAATGAGCGATGATCCGCTCATCAGCCTGCCAGCAGCAAGCTGATACTCATCCGACCCTCTGGGATGAGCCGTGGTCGTCTAAGCTACACCACGTCCTGGGACATGATCGAATTGCAGCAATATCCCCTGCCGAAATATCCCTCAAGCTTGTGCCATCAGCGGGCTCTTTCGGCTTTTTCATCCGGCTCTCCAGATTTCCTTGGCATACTGACGGATCGTCCGGTCGGAGGAGAACCAGCCCATGCGAGCGGTATTGTTGATCGTCTTCGCATACCACTCGGATGGATTGGCCCAAAGAATATCGACCTCGCGCTGGGCCGAGGCATAGGCGTCGAAATCGGCGGCGACCATGAACCAGTCGTGGCTATAGATGCCGTCGATCAGGCTGGCATAGCGGTTGCGATCGTCGGGAGAAAAGACGCCGGAGGCGATGGCTGACAGAGCCTGAGCCAATTCGCGCGAGCGCTCGATGATGGCACGAGGGTTATGGCCGTCGGTGCGCAGGTTTGCGACCTCATCGGCCCGCAATCCGAAGATGACGATATTGTCCTCGCCGACATTGTCGCGCATTTCGACATTGGCGCCATCAAGCGTGCCGATAGTCAGCGCGCCGTTGAGGCCGAATTTCATGTTGCCGGTGCCCGAGGCTTCCATGCCGGCGGTCGAAATCTGCTCGGAAAGATCGGCGGCCGGAACCATGACCTCTGCCAGCGAGACGTTGTAGTTCGGCACGAAGACGACCTTCAGCAGGCCGCGCACCGATGGGTCATTATTGATGACGCGGGCGACGTCGTTGATCAGCTTGATGATGAGCTTCGCATTGTGATAGCTCGGCGCCGCCTTGCCGGCAAAGAGCTTGACGCGCGGTTGCCAATCGAGCTCGGGATGCGAGCGGATCTGGTCGTAGAGCGCAACGGCCTCGATAACGTTCAGAAGCTGGCGCTTGTATTCGTGAATGCGCTTGATCTGGATATCGAACATCGCATTCGGATCGAGCTTGATGCCCATGCGGCTGGCGACGAGATTGGAGAGCTGCACCTTGTTGGCGCGCTTGACGGCAGCGAACTTCTCCTGGAAGGCGCTGTCGTGTGCAAACTGATCCAGCGGCTTCAGCTGCTCGGCATCGTCGAGGAAGGCGTCGCCGATAGTCTCGCGTACGAGATTGGTCAGGCCGGGATTGCACTGCATCAGCCAGCGCCGCGGCGTGATGCCGTTCGTCTTGTTATTGATGCGGTCCGGATAGAGCTTGTGCAGGTCGGCAAAGACCGTGACCTTCATCAGGTCGGTATGAAGCGCGGAAACCCCGTTGATCGAATGCGAGCCGACAAAGGCGAGGTTGCCCATGCGCACGCGCCGATCGCCATTTTCGTCGATGAGCGAGATAGAGCGGATTTCGATGTCGCTGAAATTGCGCAGCTTGCGCGCTTCCACCAGAACCTTGGCGTTGATGGCATAGACGATCTGCATGTGGCGCGGCAAAAGCCGCTCGAGCAGCGGCACCGGCCAGCTTTCCAAAGCTTCCGGCAGCAGGGTGTGATTGGTGTATCCGAAGGTGTTTCTGGTGATGTCCCAGGCCTTGTCGAAATCGAAGCCATGGACATCGACCAGCAGGCGCATCATTTCCGTGACGGAGACGGCCGGATGTGTATCGTTCAGCTGGATCGCGACCTTGTCGGCGAGATTGGTCAGATCGTCATATTGCTGCAGGTGACGGCGCAGGATGTCCTGCAGCGAGGCGGACGAGAAGAAGAATTCCTGGCGCAGGCGCAGCTCCTGGCCGGCGGGCGTCGCATCGGCGGGATAGAGGACGCGTGTCAGGCTTTCGGCCTTGTTGCTTTCACGCAGCGCGCCGATGTGATCGCCGGCGTTGAAGGCATCGAGCAGGATCGGGTCGATCGGCTGCGCCGACCAGAGGCGCAGCGTGTTGACGCGCTTGCCGCGCCAGCCGACGACGGGTGTATCAAATGCGGTGGCGATGACGCGCTCGGCCGGCTTCCAGACGTAACGCGGCTGATCGTCGTGGCTGCCGATGGTCTCGACGGCGCCGCCGAAGCCGATTTCATAGGAGCTTTCCTGGCGTTCGAATTCCCACGGGTTGCCGTGCGCCAGCCAGGTTTCCGGCAATTCCACTTGCCAGCCATCGGCCATCTGCTGGCGGAAGAGGCCGTGGACGTAGCGAATGCCATAGCCGTAGGCCGGCACGTCGACGGTTGCCATGGATTCCATGAAACAGGCGGCTAGACGGCCAAGACCGCCATTGCCGAGCGCCGCGTCGGGCTCGAGGCCGGCGATGACACGAATATCGACGCCCAGCGAAGCGAGAGCGTTGGTGATCTCCTCCATCAGGCCGAGATTGGAGATGGCGTCGCGCATCAGGCGGCCGATCAGGAATTCGAGCGATAGATAGTAGACGCGCTTGGCGTTCGTCTCGTAGGTCTTGCGGGTCGATTCGATCCACTTGTCGATGACGCGGTCGCGAATGACGAGGATCGTTGCCGTCAGCCAGTCATGCGGCTTGGCGACCTTCGCGTCCTTGCCGATGCGGTATGTCAGGCGCTCGATGATTTCTTCGGCAAGGATTTCGGGGCGGGAACTGCGCGGGGCTGGAACGGGGAGATCGGCCTTCGTCAAGTTATTCATACTATCAACTCTCGCCATTTGTGATTTATATTCAGCGTGTTACGGCCAATTAAATCGATTTGCCTTTCCGTTTCACTATCAGTTTACGCACCGATGTAAAGCAGTTGCAACAAGCGAGTTGCGCGGATGCGAAAATTGCGGCGAAAGGTTTCCAGTGAACGCGAAAGGACTTGATTCTGATGATATTTCGGGTTCTTATTCGCGCATCGATCAAAATAAAAGCCGCGCGATACTCGTATCGCGCGGCTTTTATTTTGTAGTCTATCGGTGGTTGCTCCGCGCGGATGCCGGGCGCGATCACTTGGTCAGGAGCGTCATTTGCTTCGATGTTTCCGTGGCGATTGTCGTGAACGCCTTGAAAAGATCCGCCGCGCTTTGGGGTGTGAAGTAGTCTGAGGCTGAAGTAGCGCAGTACTTCAGCAAGGCCTGGCCATTTTCCGGTGCCATGAAGGCGATCGTGTACACATGGATGCCATTGCTGCGTGCCTTGTCGCACTGTGCTTTGGTATCCGCATCAGCATTTGTCACGTTGTTTTCGCCGTCGGTCATGAAAACAATGTACATGGTTGGATTTTTGACGCCGCTCTTATTCTTGTGCTGAAGTTGCTCGTTCGTCAGCCCGGCTGTCGCAGACGGTTTCGTCAACGCGTCGACTGCCGCCGTAAAAGCAGGCGCCGAATTCGTGGAACCTTTTGACGTCAAGTTGTTGACATATGTTGTGATGCCGCTCGTACCCCAGGCCAAAGCTGTCGCCGTTTGGGCGACGTTGTTATAGGAAACTGCCCCGGTGCGAACATACATCATGTTCGGGTCAGCCTTGCTCAGTTGCGCGGAGAGATTAGACGTCGCAATCTTCAGAGATTCCATTTTTGTATAGTAATTCGTCTTGGTGGCAGTGCACGTACCCCACTCCTGCCAGCCTTGCGAATTCGTTTTTAAGCAACCATAGCTATATGTTTGGGTAGGTTGCTCGGTATTAACCGTGTCCGTGGCTTCATCCATGGATCCGGAGCGGTCCAGAACGAAATACATCGACAGCGCATTCTTCTGGGTTTCAGTAGTCTTTCCGCTGGTTGACGTGCTGGACGCAGAAATGTTCAGGGAGCTCTGCCCAGTCAGCCGGGTCATGCTGTTCACGGGCATTGAATAGGATGCATTCACAGCGACCGTGTAACCCGAATTCCCAGAGGAATCGGTCGTTTTTGTCACCGTCGTGCTGGTGCCGGCTTTCAGTGAATTCGTAGCATCCGTATCACCGGCAAGATAATTCGACATCTGGCCGAGGACGAAATTGTTGGCCATATCCTTGGCGGTTGTCGTGGTTGCACTGCCGTCCGCAAGCGCCGTTGCCGTAGCGAGCGCGGCGGCATCCGTGGATTCCTGAAGCTGACTGTGTGTCAGCGACATGTTCGTGACATCGACCGCCACACCACCCGCTACGGCCAGCACCGGGACTGCAATCGCCGTCAGGATGCCAAAATTTCCGGCTCTATCGCGTAAAAGTTGTTTCAATGCGCAAAGTAAATTGGAGCCGGCAATCATCATGTCCGCCTATTGGAAAGAGTTGGATTCTCAAGAACGGCGGGACTATCGATTACAAATATTAGTTGAACGTTTAAGCGGCCAGTAGATTTTTAACAAACTACTTCATCTGACGCGATTTGCTTCAACTTTTTACTACTTTAAGTATATTCTATTTTAGTGGAATTACATCTACTGCCTGAACGGCTTCCTGATTGCCGTAGCTCTTCAGTACGCCGATAACGGGCGCAACGTCCGAATAATCGCGGCCATAGGCGACGACGATGTGATCGGTGCCGGCGGGAATATTGTTGGTCGGATCGAGCTCGATCCAGCCCGCCGTTTCGCCGCACCAGACGCGCACCCAGGCATGCATGGCATCGGCGCCCTCCAGCCTTTCCTTGCCGGGCGGCGGAATGGTGCGCAGGAAGCCGCTGACATAGCCGGCGGGAATGCCGAGGCTGCGAAGCGCGATGATCATGACATGCGAGAAATCCTGGCAGACGCCGCGCTTGAGGCGGAAGGCTTCCCTCGGCGTGGTGTCCACTGTCGTCGCCTCGGTATCATAGACGAAGTCCTTGTGTACCTGCGCGCAGACCGCATGGGCGATCTGCAGGGTCGTCAGATTGGCTGTTTTCCATTGTCTGCTGTAATCCGCGATTTCCCTCGTGTCCGGCAGACGCGGGCTGCTGCCGAGAAAATGGTGGGGCGAAGACGGATCGATCGACCAGCAATCATTGATCTCCTCTGGCAGCTTGGCGAGCAGCGGCGAGAAGTCCGCCCCAACGGGCTGGCTCTCCACCTGAACACGCGCCTGCATGCGGATATCGAGCCTTTCATGGGGCTCGCGCACGAGGATCGAAGTCGCCGGATGCTGGAAGAAATCCGTGAAGTGGGATTGCTCGTCCGGCCCCGGCGTTATCTTCACCGAGCCGGCTATCAGCCTCTGCCGGTTGGGCAGGGAGAGCGGCATGACGCGCAATATATGCCGCGCGCCGCTCGCCGGCACGTCATAGATATAGCCCATGTGAAGCGAGAGGTCGTAGAGCATTACGTCATCCGAGATAGGTGCGTGCCAGCAGATCGGATAGCCGCTCCAGTTCGCGCGCCAGCTGCTGGTAGACTTCGACCGTCATTGCTTCGGGCGTCATCACTGCCAACCCCGAATGCAGACGCATGGCTTCGCGGAAGAAGGGTGACATCTGGCCGTTGACGTAGGCATTCGGCAATTGCTCGACCTCGCGGTGGATCTCGTTCATCTGGAAAAGGATCGAGCGCGGATTGAGCGGATCGAGCGCGAGCAGATCCGTCACCGTCAGACGAGCGGTATTGACGTTGTAGCGGCGGCGATGGGTCATGACGCTGTCGCCGATCTCCAGCAGCATATCGAGCGCGCCGTCGGGCGCATCGGGGCCGGACATATGGCCGAGCAGCCGGGTCATGTGCAGGCCGCGCTCGATATAGCGGCCGAGCGACAGGAAGCGCCAGCCGGTGAAGCGGTACATGTTTTCATGCACGAGACCGGCGAAGCCCGCGAGCTTGCGCAGCAGGATCGTCATGGCATGGCTGGCGTCATCGCCAGGCTTCACGCCTTCCTTGAAGCGGCGTGCCGTCTTGGCGAGATCGTTCAGCGCAAGCCAGCCATCGGGAGAGAAGCGATCGCGGATGTTGCTGGCCGAATAGACGGCGCTATCGATGTTGCGCAGCAGGTTTTCCGGCACCGCTTGCTTGGTATCGATGTCGATGGCGGCAAGATAGGCGCTGACATCGGCAAGCAGCGGCTGGTTCGGATCGGCGGCTTCGGCAAAACGTCCGTGCCAGGCGCGCAGGATGCGCAGTGCACCTTCGGCGCGCTCGATATAGCGGCCGAGCCAGAAGAGGTTGTCGGCCGCCCGGCTGGGCAGGCTGCCCGGCATGTTGCGGGTGAAAGTTTCTTCTGCCGGCAGAAGCGTGTGCGCCTCGACTGGCTTGTCGGAGACGATCCAGACATCGGCAGCCGAGCCGCCGGCCTGCATGGCAATCGCGGCGACATCGTCGCCGCTGCCGATGCGGGCAAAGCCGCCGGGCATGATCTGCCAGCCGTTTTCCGTGCGGGCGGCGAAGACGCGCAGGCTCATCGGCCGCGGCGTGAGCTTGCCATTGACCCAGGCCGGAGTCGTCGAAAGTGTCACGACCTCCTGGCCCACCAGCTTGTTACCCTCGGTCGCCAGCCAGTCCGCGATCGAATCGCGGGTGGTGCTGCGCAGCGTCGAGCCAAGCACGGATTGGCCGTTATCATCGAAGAAGGGCATGCAGGAATAGGCCGGACCGATAACCATTTTCTCGATATTGGCGGCGACATGTTCACGCTCGCTCTTCTGGCCGCACCACCAGGTCGCGATCGAGGGCAACTTCAATTCCTCGGAGCGCAGATGCCGGCAGATGGTCGGCATGAAGGCGAGCAGTGCTCGGGTCTCGAGAATGCCGGAGCCGAGCGCATTGACGATGGTTACCGTCTGCGCCCGCAGGGCTTCGACGAGGCCGGGCGTGCCGATATGGGAGCGCTGGTTGAGCTCCAACGGATCGGCGTAGGAAGCATCAAGGCGGCGCCATAACACGCTGATCGGCCGCAGCCCTGCGACAGTGCGCACCATCAGCTGATCGTTGACGACGGTGATGTCCTCGCCTTCGAGCAGCATGAAGCCGAGGTAGCGGGCGATATAGGCGTGTTCGTAATAGGTTTCGTTGGCAGGCCCCGGCGTCAGGACGGCGACGCGGCCTTCGGCGCCGCGCTTGCCGCCGAGCAGGGCATCGCGGAACGCGCCGAAGAAGGAGGCGAGGCGATGGACCTTGGTTTCCGCGTAGATATCGGAGAAGGCGCGGGTTGTGGCGACGCGGGTTTCCAGCGCGAAGCCGGCGCCGGATGGCGCCTGCGCGCGGTCAGCCAGCACCCACCAATTGCCGTCAGGACCGCGGCCGACCTCGAAAGCCAGGAAATGCAGGTAATGGCCGCTTGCGGGCTTGATGCCGACAAGCGGGCGCAGGAACTCCGGATTGGCGGCAATCAAGGCCGGCGGCAGCAGCCCTTCGCTCACCAGTCGGCTGTCGCCATAGATATCGGCGATGACCGATTCCAACAGATCGGCGCGCTGTTGCAGGCCTTCGGAGAGAGCCTGCCATTCGCGTTCGTCGATGAGCACGGGGATATGGGAGATCGGCCAGTTGCGTTCGCTGACACCCGCTGTCCCATAAGCGCGATAGAAGACGCCTGCATCGCGCAAATAGCGGTCGGCGCGGGCGAAGCGCTCGGTCAATCCCTCTTCCGTCATACGCGTCAGCGCCGAGAGGAAATTTTGCCAGACCGGGCGCACGGCGCCGGTATTGTCGACCATTTCGTCGGCGACGCCGGGCAGGGGACGATAGGCAAAGACCGGTGCCTTGGCAGTGCCGGTCTTTACCTCGTCCCGTCGTTCCGTCGCCCGTTTTCTACCCATGCACAGTCTCGTTTCAAATTCCCGCCGGCCGCCTGAGGTCGAGCGTCAGCGGGAATTCCACCGATGCAGTCTCCGGTCTTACGGCATAACCACCTGCTGTATGCCCCCAAGGCTCGAAACGCGCAAGACGTCGTGCTTCCGCCTCGTTGCCATTGACAGGAAAGGTGTCGTAGTTGCGGCCGCCCGGATGGGCAACATGGTAGATGCAGCCGCCAATCGAGCGACGCGACCAGGTATCGTAGATGTCGAAGGTCAGCGGCGTATCGATGGGAAGCACAGGATGCAGACCGGAAGCCGGATGCCATGCCTTGTAGCGCACGCCCGCGACCGAGACGCCCGCCATTCCCGTCGGCGTCAGCGGTACGGGACGGCCGTTGCAGGTCACCGTATAACGCGACGGATTGGAGGTTTCGAACTGCACCTGCAGGCGCTCGACCGACGAATCGACGTAGCGTACGGTGCCGCCGATCGCACCTTCTTCGCCCATGACATGCCATGGTTCCAGCGCCTGGCGCAGCTCCAGCTTGCTGCCCTCATATTCGACTTCGCCACAGAAGGGGAAGCGGAATTCGAGCTGCGCCTGGAACCATTCCGGTCTGAGGTCGAAGCCGTTTTCGCGAAGGTCGCCGAGAACGTCGAGGAAATCCTGCCAGATATAATGCGGCAGCATGAAGCGATCATGCAGCGTCGTGCCCCAGCGCACGAACTTGCCATCGATCGGGCTGCGCCAGAAGCGGGCGATCAGCGCGCGCACCAGCAATTGCTGGGCAAGGCTCATGCGGGCATTCGGCGGCATTTCGAAACCGCGGAATTCGACGAGGCCGAGGCGTCCCGTCGGTCCATCCGGCGAAAACAGCTTGTCGATGCAGATTTCCGAGCGGTGCGTGTTGCCGGTGACATCGGTTAGAAGATTGCGGAAGAGCCGGTCCACCAGCCAGGGGAGCGGCTGGATGCCGCGACCTGGCGCCGGCACCTGGGCCAGCGCGATTTCCAACTCGTAGAGGCTGTCGTGACGGGCTTCATCGATGCGCGGCGCCTGGCTTGTCGGGCCGACGAATAGGCCGGAGAAGAGGTAGGAGAGCGAGGGATGGCGCTGCCAGTGCAGCACCAGGCTCTTCAACAGGTCGGGACGACGAAGAAACGGGCTGTCGTTCGGATTGGCGCCGCCAACGACGACATGATTGCCGCCACCGGTGCCGGTATGACGCCCGTCGATCAGGAATTTGTCCGTGCCGAGGCGTGTCTGTCGCGCCTCTTCGTAAACCGCCGTCGTGATGTCCACGCAGTCCTGCCAGTTCGACGCGGGATGGATATTGACCTCGATCACGCCCGGGTCAGGCGCGACGCGAATGACGTTGATGCGTTCGTCCTGTGGCGGCGAATAGCCTTCGATGTGAATCGGCAGCGCAAGTTCAGCCGCGGCATTCTCGGCCGCTGCCAGCAGTTCGAGATAATGTTCGATCTTTTCGACCGGGGGCATGAAGACACACAGCCGACCGTCACGCGGTTCGACAGAGATCGCGGTGCGGACGGCGCCGCCGATTTCGCCGAGCGTCTGTTCGACCCGCGATTGCGAGCTTTCATCCACCTGGAACGAGGCTTCCGGCATGGTGCGGCCAGCCGGCACGATGACGTCAGGCAGAGGCATGCGCGGAATGGAGGGATCGGCCGTGTGGATATAGGGATAGCGTGACGGCGGCACATATGGGAGGGTGCCAAGCGGCAGGCGATAGCCGACCGGAGAATCGCCGGGCACAAGGAAAATCTTGCCGCGGCGCGTGCGCCATTTTTCGCTGACCCAGCGCGTACCGCCGGCGCGCGCGTTCCATGCCTGTATGGGCAATATGTAGCCGGTTGGAGTCGTCAGACCACGCTCGAAAACACGAGCGATACGGCTGCGCTCCTCGGGATCCTTGAGCTTCGAATTGGAAGGATCAACGTTCTCCGGCAGGCTCCCTTCCTTGACGATCCATTCAGCCGGGTCTTCGTAAGCCGGTTGCACCATGTCGGGCTCGATTGCCAGTTCCTCGGCAATCGCATTCAGAAGCTTGCCGGCGCGCTCCGAGTCCGCACCGGTCTGTGCCGTTTCTTCGGCGATCAGAGCGGGGTTCTGCCAGATGGGCCGTCCGTCCTTGCGCCAGTAAAGCGAGAAGGTCCAGCGGGGCAGGCTTTCGCCGGGATACCATTTGCCCTGGCCATACTGCAGGAAGCCGCCGGGGGCGAAGCGCTCGCGCAGGCGCCGGATCAACTGATCGGCAAGGTCGCGTTTGGTCGGGCCGACGGCGGCGGTGTTCCATTCTTCGGACTGGAAATCGTCGATCGAGACGAAGGTCGGTTCGCCGCCCATGGTCAGGCGCACGTCATCTTCCTTGAGGATCGCGTCAACCTTTTCGCCGAGTTCGTTCAATGCATCCCAGCTTTCGTCGGAAAAGGGCTTGGTGATGCGCGGATGCTCGGCGACGCGGGCGACCTTCATGTCGAAATCGAATTCGGTATTGGCTTCGCCGAAATATCCGCCCGAGATCGGTGCGGCGTTGCGGTAGTGCGGCGTGGCGGCGAGCGGGATATGGCTCTCGCCCGTCAGAAGGCCGGAGGTCGGATCGAGACCGACCCAGCCGGCGCCGGGAAGATAGACTTCTGCCCAGGCATGCAGATCGGTGAAGTCGACCTCGGTCCCGGAGGGACCGTCGAGCGCCTTCAGGTCGGGTGTCAGCTGGATGAGGTAGCCGGAGACGAAGCGAGTGGCGAGGCCGAGATGGCGCAGCACCTGAACGAGCAGCCAGCTCGTGTCACGGCAGGAGCCTTTCGCTTTTTCCAAGGTCTCCTCAGGCGTCTGGACACCGGCTTCCATGCGGATGACATAGCCGATCTCCTGCTGCAGCCGTGCATTGAGGCCGACGATCATGTCGACGGTCTTTTGTTCCGAGCGGTCGAGCGTGGCGAGGAAGTCTTTCAGCCGGGGACCAGGCTCCTCAGGCTTCATATAGATCGACAAATCCTCACGGATCGTCTCGGGATATTCGAAGGGCCATTTCGTCGCTTCCTCTTCGACGAAGAAGTCGAAGGGATTGTAGACCGTCATATCGGCGACGAGGTCGACCTCGATCTTCAGTTCGGTCACCGGATCGGGAAAGACAAAGCGGGCGAGATAGTTGCCGTAGGGGTCTTGCTGCAGGTTCACGAAATGGTTTGCCGGGGTGACCTTGAGCGCGTGGCTCAGCACGCGCGTCTTGGAATGCGAGGCGGGTTTCAGACGGATGATCTGGGGACCGAGGCGAACCGGATTGTCGTATTTATAATGGGTGAGATGATAGATGCTTGCCTTGATCGCCATATGTCTCTTTGCCTAGCCCGCATCGTTGTGCGGTGATTGCTGTTCCCATAGGCAGTGTGTGCAATGCAGCGAAAGAAAGCAAGGTGTCTCCAGGCACTTCGGAAAGTCCTGCTGTGGCATGCCAAAACAAAAGCGGCGAGCTTTCGCCCGCCGCTTTGAAATCTCGACCCGGCTGCTTGCAATCAGCTTCTGCCGAACTCGTCGACGAGGCGGATGATGTCGTCTTCGCCGAGATAGGAGCCGGTTTGTACTTCGATGAGCTCCAGCAGGATCTTGCCCGGGTTGGCAAGGCGATGCACTTCGCCGAGCGGGATATAGATCGATTCGTTTTCGCGCAGCATCTGTACGTTTTCGCCGACCGTTACTTCGGCCGTACCCTTGACGACGATCCAATGCTCGGAGCGATGGTGATGCTTCTGTAGCGAGAGCTTCTTGCCCGGCAGCACGAAGATGCGCTTCACCTGGAAGCGCTCGCCATTCAGCACCGAGGTATAGCCGCCCCAGGGGCGGTAGGAGGTCGGATGCGTTTCGGTGAGTTTGGCCGTCTTCTTTTCGCTTGCGAGCAGCTTGACGAGCTTGCCGACTTCCTGGCTGTCCTTGAGATGGCCGACATAGACGGCGTCTTCGCTGGCGATGACGGCGACGTCCTCAAGGCCCTGCACGGCGACGTGCAGGCTGTGCGACATAACGAGCGAATTCTTCGTGTTGACCAGCGTCGTGGCACCGGCCGACACGTTGCCGCTTTCGTCACGGCTGCCGACTTTCCAGACCGCATCCCAGCTGCCGAGATCGGACCAGGTGAAAGGCGAGGGGACGACGGCGGCATTGGCCGTCTTTTCCATCAGCGCATAGTCGATGGAAATATCCGGGCTCTTGGAGAAATTGTCGGCGTCGAGGCGGGTAAAATCGAGGTCGCGCGTCGATTTCGAGACGGCCTTGCTGGCAGCCTTTTCGACGTCGGGTGCAAATTCCTTCATTTCGGCGAGAAGCTGGGCGGCCGAGAACATGAACATACCGGAGTTCCAGTAGAAGCTGCCGCTTGCCACCATCTCCTTTGCCTTTTCCAGGACGGGCTTCTCAACGAAACGCTTGACGGCATGGGCGCCGGTCGCGAGCGCCTTGCCGGTTTCGATATAGCCGTAGCCGGTGGCAGGCTCCGTCGGCTTGATGCCGAAGGTTACGAGCTTGCCCTGAAGCGCGGTGTCACGCGCCAGCCGCACGCAGTCGTAGTAGGTCGTGTTGGCGTCGATCTCGTAGTCGGAGCCGAGGACATGCATGAGCGCGTCCTTGCCAAAGAGCTCGGTGACGAGCGCGGCGGCGGCGGCAACCGCGGCGGCCGTGTTGCGGGCCACCGGCTCCAGCAGCACCGCTGCCAGTTTCAGGTCGAGTTCGCGGGCCTGCTCTGCGACAAGGAAGCGGAATTCCTCATTGGTGAGAACGATCGGCGCTTCATAGAGTTCGGGGTCGGCCACCCGCTCCAAAGTGTTCTGAAACAGCGTCCTGTCGCCGATGAACTGGATGAATTGTTTCGGGGCGGAAGCGCGCGATAGCGGCCACAGCCGTGTACCCTTGCCGCCTGCCATGATCACCGGGACGATTTTTGCCGCCATGCTCTGCCTCTCCTGGCCATCTCAATTGAAGCCGTCTGACGACGCACAACCATTGTGCGCCGACCATGCTCCTTCGACAATTTCCATCGCCATTGCGATGTTTTTTCTTAAAGCGCCAGCTCTAATACGTCGAGATCCTAAACATTCGACGACTTTAGTCCACAAGATCCACTGAAAGTGTGTCGGAGGCATCACTCTGCTTTAAAAAAGCATAGGTCATGCAAAGACTGCTTTCCCTGCAGATTAAAATAGCATTGCTTGCGAGTAATAATCTCAATGCTGCATGGATCAAGCTTCCGCCCGGTCTTGCCGCTCATCCTGCGACGGCACGTGATCGGGGCCGTTGCGCCTGTTGTACCGGATCGAAGACCAAAGCGAGATGCCGATCAGGGCCGCGCCGCCAAGGCCGGTGATGACTTCGGGGATATGCGTCAGCGTCTGCACGTACATGATCACCGAGAGGATCAATATGGCGTAGAAAGCACCGTGTTCGAGGTAGCGGTAGTGGGCGAGCGTGCCCTTTTCCACCAGCATGATCGTCATGGAGCGGACATACATGGCGCCGATGCCGAGGCCAATGGCGATGATGAAGAGGTTTTGCGTGAGGGCGAAGGCGCCGATGACGCCGTCGAAGGAGAAGCTGGCATCGAGGATTTCCAGATAGAGGAAAGCGCCGAACCCGCCCTTCGCCGCAGCGCTCATCGTTCGCTGCGAGGCGTCCAGAAAGCCGGCCAGAACCTCGACGAGCAGGAAGGTCAGGAGGCCATAGATCGCGGCGTGCAGGAAGGTCGTCGCGTCATCACCGTCGAGTACCGAGGTGAAGATGAGGACCAGGACCAGCACGAAGGCGATTTCGACGCCCTTGACGGTCGCAAAATGCGCCATCCGCTTCTCGATGAAGCCTATCCAGTGCACGTCCTTTTCATGGTTGAAGAAATAGGTCAGGCCTACCATCATCAGGAAGGTGCCGCCGAAGGCGGCGATCGGCAGATGCGCTGCCTGCATGATCTCGGCATATTGCTCGGGCTTCGCGGCGGCGAGTTTCAGCGCTTCCCATGGGTTAATCCAGGCGGCGATGGCGACGATCACCAGCGGAAAGACGATCCGCATGCCGAAGACGGCGATGATGATGCCCCAGGTCAGAAAGCGATGCTGCCAGACCGGCGTCATCTCCTTCAGCTTGTTGGCGTTGACGATGGCATTGTCGAAGGAAAGCGAGATTTCCAGCACAGCCAGGACGGCACAGATAAAGAAGGCTGTGGCAAGGCCGCTGAAGGTGCCGGTGGTGTTCCAACCTAACAGCGCACCGAGCGCAAGGCCGCCGACGGTTACGGCAAAGGCCCAGCTGAAATAGCCGAGCACGGATTTTGAGGCGGCGGGCGATTTCATGGATGCGCCTCGCTGGAAATGGAGTGGATATACCCGGATTGCGCGCATAGCCGCATACCGAAGACGGCATGCGGGTCAGGCATGGTCAAGCTCATCATGGAAAGAAATCCGCCGGCTCATCTGCAGGCGGTACCGACATCGCGAGAGCGCCGTGAAAACTCTCGCCAGAGGGGCCCGGCACCAAAGTTCAATCCGCTGCCGATGTCAGGAAGGCGCGGAGATGCTCCATAGTTAGTGAAGTTGGGATGCAGGTCAAGAGTTGAAATGATGATGGGGGGCCTTGCCCTCGATAATTGAGAAATTCGGGGAACCAAACGGAAAAGGCTGCGTTTGGCCTTTGGGATGTCTTTGTGACCATCCGCCGCTGCGGCGGGCTCCTTACCCTTAATAACAGCGTTCAACAGGAGGAATTCCGATGAGTCCAGCACCCATTCACCGCACACCGGAGGCGCCAAAACCGGAGCTGACGGAACGGCAGAAAAAGGCAAGGCCGAATACGCTTCGCCAAGCCCAGGTTCTGCCGCCGCATCAGGTGGATCTGACGCTGCATCCTGTAACCCATGAGGACGTACACGTTCCCGCCCACGTCAACGGTTCGGACCTGTCCCGGGAAGCGCCGGCCGATGCAAATCATGGCAGAAAACAGAAGAATGCGCTGCCGCACTAACAAAAGATGACGGCGGCGCGCTGGTGACGGCTACTTGTGGCGAGGCGCCTTGCCGTCGGATGTGAAACTGCCGTTGAAGCTCATTTCCGGCGATTTGGCGGAGCACTCGATGGCGACCGGCTTGCCAGCGTAAGGATTTGCGAAGGTGCAGGCGCCCTTCGCGGGGACTTGATTCGACATATCGTTGCCGGCACCCGTCGCGACAACGTCGATCGGCAATTGCGCGGTGCCTTTCTGGCTGCCGGGCTTGATGCCCTTCCCGTTGCCACGGAAACCGAGCATTTTGCCGCCGGATGTGAAAATGAAAGTCACGGAGCCGTCAGGTGCGGTGACGCTGGCGAGTTCTGCCTTGCATCCCTTGGAGGCATCGAGTTTGCCGACCACGAGCTTGGAACATTTTCCGCTGACCACGGTGGCGCCCTGTGCCGGAAAATTCTCGACGGTAGCAGCTGCGGCCTGTGTGGCGACCAGCGCCGTCAATCCAAAAGCAATGCCTGCGAATCGCATAAGAGAGGCTCCTTTCAAGCCCATGCAGATTCGCCGATCAAAATGTGGCAGTCAACCCGAAGCGTGCACAAGTCCAAAGCCAACAGACGCCCGGATCCAGGCCGGGCACGTCAGAGTCCGGTGGCAGGAATGCCTCTGTCGCAAAGTCACCGCGGCCGTGAGGCGACGTTTCAATGTTGTTGTGCGGATTCCGGAACAAGCTCGCCGATCAACTGCAGCAGGGCATTCTGCCGATTGCCGCCCCCGGCCAGGAATTCATAGAGGGTCATGGTTTTCTCGCTGCCGCCATCGACGACATAATCCGCCTGGCGGATGACGTAGACCTCACCGCTCTCGGTGTCGCGGGCGAGATGGAACATGTACTCATCGCCATTGGGCTTGTGGTTCTTGTAGAACTGCCGCTTCATCACCGTCATCTCATCCTCCCGTATGATCGATGCGCTGATATGACAGTAGGATGACGGCGCGGCCGGAAGTCAAGCGGCTTGTAGCGGGAACTTGTGTCGCAAGCTCCGTTCGCCCCCGCAATCGCCGCGAACATCAGCATGTGATTGGCTATCTTCCAAAAGACTACTATTCTCGACCTGCGCTCGAATTTTTCGGGACGCGGCTAGTTGGAGATCGAAGCACATGAGAATGATGTTAGCGTTGGGAGCGATTTTGAGCCTGGCATGCGTCTCTGCCGGCGAGGCGCCTTCGAATTACCAGACCTACCATGGCGGCATTCGTGCCGATAGTGATCCGGTGGTGCTGGCGACATATGAGAGGGTTCTCGATCGCTGCGAGCCTGAGGCTTATTCCTGGCGCCGCGGCTCTCCGGATCCCAACAGTACCCCATACTGGCTGGCTCTGCGAAATTGTCTCTATCGTCACGGCTTTGTCGATCGTGGCGTCTACGCCTATCCGACGACCGCGGTTTTGCGGCATTTCCTGGATCGCTGACCGGACTGCAATTCGCTTCAGGTCGAGGGGTATTCTTCGGCCCGATCCGCTTTGGGGATAACCGGACTCTGTCAACGGATAAGAAATGAAAAAGGCCTTTCGATTTCTCGAAAGGCCTTGCTTTTCAGCGAATTAGGATGGTGGGCGTGACAGGGATTGAACCTGTGACCCCTACGATGTCAACGTAGTGCTCTCCCGCTGAGCTACACGCCCATCCGATGGCGGCGCATAGATCACAAAACCTTGGTGGCCGTCAATAGGCTTTTTTCGGTTTTGTGACGTTGCCGCCGAAAGCCTTACGCGGCAAGGAGTTTGTTGACTTCATCGACGAGTTCGCGGAGGTGGAAAGGCTTGGAAAGGACCTTGGCATCCTTCGGCGCCTTCGAATCGGGGTTCAGTGCGACGGCGGCAAAGCCGGTGATGAACATCACCTTCAGGTCCGGATCGAGTTCGGTGGCGCGCCGCGCCAGCTCGATACCGTCCATCTCAGGCATGACGATGTCAGTCAAAAGCAGCGAGAACGGCTCTTCGCGCAGCCGGTCGTAAGCGCTGGCTCCATTGTCAAAGGACAAGACCTTGTAGCCGGCTTTTTCGAGTGCCTTCACGAGAAAGCGACGCATGTCGTTGTCGTCTTCGGCAAGAAGTATCTTCTGGGTCATCATCTCTATCGCTAATCAACTTTGTCTGGTTGGACTCGTCCAGCGTTTAGGGTACCGCGGCGCCGTAAACAAGCCGTGAATAGTCAGCCAAAACGCGCCGTTCCAGCATTTGTTCGAAGCATACGTCCATTCCACGAAAACGTCCTGCGTTTTCGCTGACCAGGCATCCGAGATTCCGAGCACGGTGTTTTGGATTAAGGCCATTTCGCTCAAGTTACTATGGACTTGCGGTCATGCAACTGGCAACATGATGACTGCGACAAGTTGTTGACATGGTAAAGACGTTGATGTCCGCGGAAATGCGTAGTTTCGAGATTTTCGAGGTATTGGAACCCGCTTCCCAGACGATACCGTTTGTCTACAGTTCACCTCACAGCGGCCGCATCTATCCTCCCGATTTCATCGCTCAATCCCGCCTGCAGGGTATCGCTATCCGCCGCTCCGAGGATCATTATGTCGACGAGCTTTTTTCGGCGGCGAGCTCGCTCGGTGCGCCGCTGCTGTTCGCCAATTTCCCGCGCGCCTATATCGACGTGAATCGCGAGCCTTATGAGCTCGATCCGCGCATGTTCGACGGTGCGTTACCCTCCTATGCCAACATCAATTCGCTGCGGGTCGCCGGCGGCCTTGGCACGATTCCGCGAATCGTCGCCGAAAACATGGAGATCTATGCGCGCCGTGTGCCGGTGGAGGATGCGCTGAAGCGCATCGACACCATCTACAAGCCCTATCATGCCACGCTACGCCGGCTGATCGCGCGCACTCATGTCAAGTTCGGCTTCGGTGTGCTGGTCGATTGCCATTCCATGCCGGGCAATATCCGCATCGCCGGCAGCAATGCGCGGCCCGATTTCATCCTCGGCGATCGCTACGGCACCAGCGCCTCGGCCGAGCTGTCACGTGCGGCGATGCAGATTCTCGAGGAGATGGGCTTCAACGCCGTGCGCAACAAGCCCTATGCCGGCGGTTTCATCACCGAGCATTACGGCCGTCCGTCCCGCGGGCTGCATGCCCTGCAGATCGAGGTCAACCGTTCGCTCTATGTCGACGAGACGACGCTCGAGAAGCGCCCGGATTTCGACAAGGTCGCCGCTGCCATCACACTTTTCATGAAGCGCATGGCCGAGCATGTGGAATCCTATACGGGCGATCCGGCGCTGGCGGCGGAATAAGGCAAGGCCCCTTCGCCCCGCGAAGGCGGGGAGAACGTGGGGCGGAGACATTGAGCGGGCGAAATGGCGACGCCTCGGATGAGGGGCTGTCTCGGAATTTTCAGAGCGAACAGAATCTGCCAAGCGTTTGGCTATGGTGATGGTCGGGCGTGCTTGTCGTTGCAGCGCACACCTAGTGCCTGGCTCCTCACCCTGGCCCTCTCCCCGCTAGCGGGGCGAGGGGATCACTCCGCCACAAAAAAGAACCGCGCTCGTGGCGCGGCTAAGTCTAGGGAGGAAACACCCAAGGAGGGTATTTACAGTCGAAAGACTGCATGAGGATATTGCTGCTGCATTGCACAAATGTCAAGCACTTTATTGCGGTGCAAAATATTTGGGCAAATTCAAAAATCCTGCCTGATCCGCAGGCATTGCGCCCGGCGCGTCATCAGGCGGTTTGCTTCCCCGTCTAGATGCGTTATGACATCGCCATCCCGTCACCTATCCGGATTCACCATGCTTCCCGATCGCTCGTTCTTCTATCGTCTGGCCGAAGCGGCCAAGGCCGAAACCCTGCCGCGTTTTCGCGCCGGCATCGATGTGGTCAACAAGGAAGCCACGGGCTTTGATCCCGTGACGGAAGGCGACCGTGCCGCTGAAGAGGCGATTCGCGCGCTGATCGAAGCCGAGTTCCCCGAACATGGCATTCTGGGTGAGGAGCATGGCAATGTCGGACTCGACCGCGAGCATGTCTGGGTCATCGATCCGATCGACGGCACGCGCGCCTTCATCTCGGGCGTCCCGGTGTGGGGAACGCTGATCGGCCTGCAGAAGAACGGCCGCGCCGTCATGGGGATGATCGACCAGCCCTTTACCGGCGAGCGCTATTTTGCCGATGGCAATGGCGCCACCTATTCCGGTCCTGACGGCGAGAGGCGGCTGCAGGTCCGCGATTGCGGTAGCCTCTCCAATGCCATCCTCTTCACTACCTCACCGCATCTCTTCGTCGGCGATGAGCTTGCAAAATATCGCGAGATCGAAAGTGGGGTACGCCTCTTCCGCTACGGCTGCGATTGCTACGCCTATGCGCTGCTGGCTGCCGGTCATATCGATCTCGTCATCGAGAATTCGCTGAAACCCTATGATGTCGGCGGCATCATTCCGGTTGTCGAGCAAGCTGGCGGCATCATGACCACCTGGGATGGCGGCCGGCCGGAAATGGGCGGGACGATCATCGCAGCCGGCAGCCGCGCCGTTTACGAGCAGGCCCTGGCAGTTCTATCCCGCTAAGTCCTTCAGGCTTCTGCCTCAATTTCATAGGCATTGGTCTCGGCATCGCTGCCGGGGATGAAGGCGTGGATCGCGGCAAGTGCCTGATTGCGATAGACATCCCGTTCCTGCAGGATTTCATGCTTGGCGCCGTGGACAGGCACCAGCTGTGCGGCGCGGAAATAGCGCGACAGCCGCTCCTGATCGGCATAAGGCACGACCCCGTCGCGCGTCGGCGCGATCAGGACGGTCGGAATCTGGATCGAAAACAGATGTTCGGGCCTGTTGACCCGTTCGATTGCCCGCAAGGCCTGCGACAGCCAGCGTGCCGTCGGCGGTCCCAGGCAAAGCTGCGGATAGGTGGCGCCGATGCCGATGTTGCGGCGGTAGCGCTGCTCGTCCGTCGTCAGCGGGTTTTCAGCAAATGGCCTTTCCTTGAACTTCTTGCTGAACTGCATGCGGCCAAGGCCGATACCGCTGACCGCGCCGGACAGAAAGCGGATAAAGCCAGGAGAGGCGCCATGGCCGGTAAGGCCGATGAACGGAGCAGACAGCACCATGCGCTCAATTCGTGTCGCAAGCCTCGGCGCCGCGGACAGGGCAATCAGACCGCCCGTCGAATGGGCGAGGAGAAAGAAGGGCAGACGCGTATCCGGCAGGACGATCTTGTCGAGGAAGGCAGTCAGATCCCGCTCATAATCGGAAAAATGGCGGATGTGGCCGCGCAACGGGTCTTTCAGCAGCCGCTCGGATCCGCCCTGGCCACGCAGATCGAAGGTCGCGACCCAAAGGCCCTTGGCTGCGAGGTCGCGGATCGTCTCGGAATATTTCTCGATGAATTCGTTACGGCCCTGCAGCAGCACAACGGTTCCCTTGGCGACCGGCTGCTCGCAGCGGAAGACGGCATAGCGCAGCTTGCGGCCGTCGAAACTTTCGAAGAAGCCTTCGGTGCGGTTTTCCGGCACCGGATTATCTGCTGTGGAATAGAGGATCGAATCCATGACGGTGTCGCGCCTCGCTGACCAATGGCTTATCTGAAGGGGATAGCGCAGCCTCATGGAATTGCAACAGGTTTATGGCTTTTCTCCGAACAGTGCGCGCAAGGCCCGACACCATGAAGATCGTCCGTATCAGCTCTTCGGTACCGCGCCGCGCCGCTCCAGCGCCGTCTGACGAATGATCTCGGCGATCTCCGGGCTGCTACTCGAAAGCATCTGGAAATCTGACGCATAGAGCGACAGCAGTGAGACTTCGGTCGCGGCGCTGACGGTTGCCGAGCGGGGCTCGCCGGTGATCAGCGCCATCTCGCCGAAGAAACTGCCGGAGGCAAGTTCTACCGGAATTGACGTGGCGACGCTGACGCGGCCCTCGACGATGAAGTACATCTGATCGCCGGCCTCGCCCTTGCGGCAGATGATACCGCCCGCCGGCACGACGCGAGGTCTCAGCGCCCGTACGATCTCGATGAGGGCGCCTGAACCGAGCTTCTGGAACAACGGCACTCCCGCAACCAGCTGCCAGTTGCGCACGAAGTCCTGGCGGCGAACCTCTTCGTAGAAGCCGGTGGCGAGAATGCCGGCCCATAAGGCAAAGATGCCGATACCGCACATCATGACCAGCCCGGCAAGGGTGCGGCCGGCGAGGCTTTGCGGGATCTCGTCGCCATAGCCCGTGGTCGACAGCGTCGTCACGGCCCACCACATTGCGAGGGGGATGCTGCCGAACTTGTCAGGCTGGACGTCGCGTTCGATGATGTAAGCGGCAAGCGCTGCGGCGAACAGAACGATGCCGAAAATCGAGGTGACGCCGATCAGGTTGCGTGCCTCCTTGGTCAGGACCCTGCCCAGCAGCCGGAAGAAGGTCGAACCGCGCAGCGGCTTCAAAAGCCAGATGGTGCAATAGAGGCTTTGATCGCGCCCGCGAATGAGAAGGAAAGCGGCCAAGGGGACCAGAACGGCCAGTATGTCGACTGCGATTTCCGGTATCCTGCCGCGAACGTCCCTTGCGCGGTGCATGACCAGCGTTTCGATCAATTGCAGGACATAAATGGCCCAGACGCCGGCAAGAAGGAGTTCCAGGATGAGCCTGGTCTGTCCGACGATATCAGGCGTCGTAAGCGCCGCCACCGTCAGCAGACCGATTGCTGCCAGAAGCGTATTCAGCGATGAGGAAATCTTCGAGAAAGAGAGCGCCGACATTTTATACCCCGGGCAATACCCTAGGGTGGGCAGCCACTTGCCCGAGAATAGGATGGCTTCGATCCAAACGTAAAGAGGCACATGGGTGCGCTATCTTCTCCATAGCGCACCTTGCATCCGTGCCTTGCGCTGCTATCGCTGGCCGACCCCAAGCGGAAAGCCCTTGAAAGGCTTGATTTCCTTCAGCACGAAGGTGGTCTGCATCTCCTTGATGCGCGGCAAGCGGCGCACGACCGCCATGGCGAAATCGGCATAGCTGTCGAGATCGGCCGCCACCACCTGCAGCAGGAAATCCGCGTCCCCGGCGATGCTGTAGCAGGCCACGACCTCGCTGAGTTTCAGCACATCGCGCGAGAATTCCTCGGCTTCCGCCTCGCTATGGCTGTCGATCTTGACCCTGATGAAGGTAAGGACGCCGAGGCCGATCTGGCGCCTGTCGAGCGCGGCCGTATAACCCTGGATCACGCCTGTTTCTTCCAGCTGGCGCACGCGCCGCCAGCACGGAGATGTCGAGAGCCCGACTTCGGATGAAAGCGCCTGGTTCGTCAGGCGCCCATTCTTCTGGAGGGCGCCGAGAATCTTCAAATCGATGGGCTCGAGGGTGTCGGGCATATCCAACCTTTTATCTGCAAAGATGAGGTAGATCCTACCACATTCCCTGAATACGAGGCAATGAAAGGCAGGATTATCCCCTGCGAGAGAGATATCCTGCGATCCCACATGTCAACAGCAGCAGGTCTTCATGCTTCCCGATATCCGTCTTGCCATCGTCATCAATCCAGCACTGCCGCTTGGGCTGATCGCCAACACCGCCGGCGCCATCTCTATCGGGTTGGGCGCAAAGTTTCCCTCGCTCGCGGCAAGGCAATTGACCGACAGGGAGGAGCGCACCATCGACATCAGTTCGAACATGCCCATCCCGATACTGCAGGCGGATGCGGAAACCATACGATCTTTGTTGCTGAAGACCTTGCCGGTGGAAAACGACCGCGCGATCGTTCCGTTTCCTGCCTTTGCCCGCTCGCTGCACGATTACAGGGAATATGAGGCGACGTTTCCGGATCGCGATCTCGCCGGCGAGGCGATCGATGGCCTCGGGCTGGCGGGGCCTTCGAAATGGGTGAAATCGCTTACTGGGTCGCTGAAGTTGCTGCGGTAGTGTCCGCAAAGAAAAAAGGCCGGCTTGCGGAGATAGAGAGATCCGCTTCGCCGGCCGAGCAAGGACTGAAGAAGAAGGGACGATACACTTCAGTCATCGGACGATGGTTGTTCCGATGGTCAAACGATAGGCCAGCCAGCCTGAACGGGTTCCGAACTATCCGTTCATCTGCGGTTCACGCGGTGATTTTCTGCAAAAAGAGGGTTGCGGCACTGGGGGCTTGAACTCCGGAAAAGTGATCCCCATCTCTTTTTCGCGGGTGCCAAACGGGCTCGCAGAACCGTCCCGAGGCCGCCCCGAGTGGGGTCATGGGACAAGAATTGAAATCGCAATTGTCGCTCACAGGAGGACTTCCATGCGTCACGTAGACTTCTCTCCCCTTTACCGTTCCACCGTCGGTTTCGACCGTCTGTTCACCATGCTCGACAGCCTTGGCCAGCCGGATCAGGCCCAGACCTATCCGCCCTACAATATCGAGCGCACGGGTGAAAACACCTATCGCATCACCATGGCCGTTGCCGGTTTCGATGAAAAGGAACTGAGCATCGAGGCCCACGCCCATGTCCTTCAGGTCAAGGGCGAAAAGAGCGAAGAGCCGGCTGAAACCAGCGAATATCTCTATCGCGGTATCGCCAAGCGCGCCTTCGAGCGTCGTTTCCAGCTTGCCGACCATGTCGAGGTTCAGGCTGCTTCACTGAAGAACGGTTTGCTGCACATCGATTTGCTGCGCAACATTCCCGAAGCCATGAAGCCCCGCCGTATCTCCATTGCGGCCGAGCCCGTGGAAACCCCGAAGGCCATTGAGGCTCACATCAACTAAGTATGGCTGACGGTCTTGGACCGTCATGCTCCTGATCCTCCCAAGATCAAAAGAAGCGGCGCTCCATCGGGGCGCCGCTTTCATTTTGTGTGTTATCGGAAAACTCAGGCTGCGTTTGTTGCTTCGCCCGTTTTCATCCCCGCCTGAGCCTTCGCAGCCTCGCGCCGCTTGGCGGCATCGGCATATTTCTGGGCGAGCACTGCGCAGGTCATCAACTGGATCTGATGGAACAGCATGAGCGGCAGCACGATGGCGCCGATACTCTGGCCGGCGAAGATGACGTTGGCCATCGGCACGCCGCTTGCCAGCGACTTCTTCGAGCCGCAGAAGGTGATGGTGATCTCGTCGGCCTTTTCAAAACCGAGGGCGCGGCTGCCGAACATGGTGATGCAGATTACCATCGCCAGAAGCACCATATTCGCGATGACGACCGTGACGATATCGAGGACGGAGAAGGTATGCCACAATCCTTCCACCACGGCCTCGCTGAAAGCTGAATAAACCACCATGAGGATCGAGCCGCGATCGACCGGCATCAGGATCTTCTTCTTCGAACGGATCCAGTCGCCGATCCATGGCTGCAGCAGCTGGCCGGCGATGAAGGGGGCGAGCAGCTGCAGCATGATCTGCCACAAAACATCCCAGGAAAAGCCGCCGCCCTGGCCGCCGACCGAAAATAGGATGCCGACAAGCAGCGGCGTCAGGAACATGCCGAAGATGTTGGAGGCCGACGCCGAGCAGATCGCGGCCGGCACATTGCCGCCGGCGATGGAGGTGAAGGCGATCGAGGACTGCACGGTCGACGGCAGAACGCTCAAAAACAGCATGCCGGTATAAAGCGAGACGGGCAGGATGCTGTTCGGAACGATTTGACCCATGGCCAGCACCAGCAGCGGAAAGATGCCGAAAGTCGTCAGCAGGATGACGAGATGCAGCCGCCAGTGCAGCATGCCGGCGATGACGACATCGCGCGACAGGCGCGCGCCATGCAGGAAGAACAAGAGGCCGATGGCGACGTTGGTGGCAATGCTGAAATAGTGAGCGCTAGCCCCCTGCACCGGAAAGAAGGATGCCGTCAGGACGGTGAGCACCAGCAGCATGGTGAAGGTGTCTGGAAGAAAGCGGCGCATCGTGCCTACCCCAATCGCATTTGCAAGTCTTGATGATACTCCTTGCAGATAGACCTATTGTGATCCACGATGCAAGGAATAACAGTTATCGTGATACAGGATAAGACATGCTTGATCTCATACAGTTGCGCAGCTTCGTCGCCGTGGAGCAGATGGGTAGTTTCACGCTTGCTGCGGAGCGGCTGGGGCTCGGGCAATCGACCGTCAGCCAGCATATACAGCGGCTGGAAGCCGAACTCGGGCGAAAGCTCTTGGCGCGCGATACGCATCGTGTCGTTCTGACCGGTGATGGCGAGGCGCTGCTCGGCCATGCGCGCCAGATACTGTCGATCGAAGGGGAGGTGCGTCAGCTTTTTGCCGGCAACAGCCTGCGCGGCAACCTCCGGCTCGGGGTTTCCGAGGATTTCGTCACCAGCCAGCTCCCGGACGTATTGGAGGAGTTCGTGCGTTCGCATCCTTCCGTCGATCTCGAGCTGACGGTCGCGCTCAGTGGCGTGCTTTATGAAATGCAGGATAATGGAGATCTCGATCTGGTGCTTGCCAAGCGGCGGCTCGGCGATGCGAGAGGCAAGCTCGTCTACCGCGAGCCGCTGGTCTGGCTGGCGCGCGACCCGGATCGCATCCGCAAACTTGCGGGACCATTGCCACTGATCGCCTTTCCAACTCCAAGCGTCACGCGAGCGGTGGCGCTCGAGGCGTTGCGCCGGCAGCAGATGCCCTGGCGCATCGTCTGCACCTGCGGCAGCCTAAGCGGCCTGACCGCGGCGGCGCGCGCAGGCATGGGCGTTCTCGTCCAGCCGAAAAGCATGGCCCCCGCCGGATTGCTGGAGATCGCACCGGGCTGGCTGCCCGTCCTCGAAGATGTCGAATTCGTCCTTGTGCCGCGCAAGGGCGCCGACCAACTTCTGGTTAACGCACTCTCTGACGATATCCTCTCCAAGGTCCGGGGGCCGCGATCAAGCTGACGACGAAATTGTCTGCGAGCTATCGTTAAAAGCCTTTCCAATCATGCGGATGAGATCCGGATTTATTTCGCCGGCTGATTGATTGCCGTACCCGTTTTCAGGCGGAAGTCAGCTTCTTCTGCTATCTCAGGTGGCGGTGGGGGAATTGCGGAGGAATAGTCGCCCGATGATATATGGTGCCATCTTCATTTCCGGGCTTGTTGCCTGCGTCGTGGCAATGACGATGATTATACACAACGCACCGGCATCCGATCGCGACGATCTATCGAACTTCGCAATGATCGCCCATCGGAATCAAAACTGACCCCTTCTGGCATTGTGAGCGCCGTCCGGCCGTAAAGTCGGCTCCGGCGCTCTTTTCATGTGGTCAACCCAGGCAAGCGAGGAAATTCCCCACATCAGCCTCGGTGGTGGCGAAGCTGGTCACGAGGCGGATCAGCGTTTCATCGCCGCCGACGAGATCCGGCTGCGATTCCGGGATCGGCCATTCGTAGAACTTCGCTCCCTTGTCTTCGGCCGCCTTGGCGGCAGACTTCGGTATGATCGCGAAAACCTCATTCGAGGTGGTCGGCCACGCCGGGCGAGCGCCAGGGGTCTTTTCCAGCCCAGCGCGCAGGCGATCGGCCATTCCGTTGGAATGGCGGGCGAGATCAAGCCAGAGGCCGTCCTGGAAATAGCCGTCGAACTGGGCGGCGATGAAGCGCGACTTGGAGAAAAGCTGGGCGGCGCGCTTGCGGATGAAATGCATCTCCTTCGCCTTCTCAGGATCGAAGATGACGATCGCCTCGGCGCACCAGCAGCCGTTTTTGGTGCCGCCGAAGGAGAGGATATCGACGCCGCGCTTCCAAGTCATCTCGGCCGGCGTCGTGCCGAGCGCGACGAGGGCGTTGGCGAAACGCGCGCCATCCATATGCAGGGGCAGACTGTTCGCCTTGGCGATGGCCGCGATGGCGTCGATCTCGGCAAGCGAATAGACTGTGCCGATTTCCGTCGCTTGAGTGATCGTTACGGCAGCCGCGCGGCCGTGATGGACGGCATCCTGCGGGAAGCGGGCGATCTTGGTGGCAAGCGCCTTGGGGTCGATCTTGCCGAGGGCGCCCTCAATGGTCGCAAGACGCGCGCCGCTGAAGAAGTCAGGAGCGCCGCATTCGTCTTCGGCGACATGCGCCTCGGTGTGGCAGAAGCTGATGCCGCCCGGTTTCTGAACGCTGGCAAGCGACAGCGAATTGGCGGCCGTGCCGGTTGCTACGAAGAAGACCGCGACCTCGCGCTCAAAGATCTCGGAGAATTTGGCTTCGACGCGCTGGTCGAGCTCGCTTGTACCGTAGGCGGAAGCAAACCCACTCGATGCGGCGAGCAGACGTTCGGCGACTTTGGAATGGGCGCCGGCCCAGTTATCGGAAGCAAAGAACATGGAAATGCACCAGATGGAGGATTGAATTGCGGCTAGATGAGATAGGGTCGGGCGGACATTACGCCAATGCAAAAACCTATCAAGAGCATGAGTTTGAAGAATGCATCACAGAAATTGATCTACGCAATCAACAAATAAAATGATGCGCTGCAGCGAAACTTTATTGCTTGATTTATGCAACAAAGGCAATCTTACGTCTTCGGTTGACGAAATTTTGCCGTTTTGCTCTTGCGAAGGCAGAAGCTTTCTGGCATAGAGCTGATGAATTAGGACAGGGTTGCTGTCCTATTTTGGCCGCCAAGGCCGAAGATGCGCTAAGGGTCCTGACGATGTCGGGATTTCGAGCTATAGTTACCAGGAGCATGTCCCTTTCAGCCCTTCGGGCAGGGGGCAATGCGGCGGTGGAATAGCAGGACGCGAAACGCTGACGACGGGCTCCATATAAGGAGCCGCGGTTCGCGGCCGGATCTTCACAATGCAACAGCGCAGTCGCGCGTCGGCCTCGGAAACGGACCGTGCGGGACGAAGAAGCGCCCGCGACGCGGGCCTTATCGGAGGGAAGACCATGACGAACAGGACGACGTTGACGAGTTTTGACCAGACCGCTGCAGTGAATGCTGCCGCGACGGCCAAGACGTCGAAACGCGCTGTCGGCATCCCGCCGAAACAGGGCCTCTACGATCCCCGCAACGAGCATGACGCCTGCGGCGTCGGCTTCGTCGCGCATATGAAGGGTCAGAAGTCGCACCAGATCGTGCGCGACGGCCTGTTCATTCTCGAAAACCTGACGCATCGCGGTGCCGTCGGTGCCGATCCGCTGATGGGCGACGGCGCGGGCATTCTCGTACAGATTCCCGACCGCTTCTTCCGCGAGGAGATGGCCAAGCAGGGCGTCGTCCTGCCGAAGGCGGGCGAATATGGCGTCGGCCATTTCTTCCTGCCGCGCGACGAAGCGCTGATCGAGCACTTCAAGACCGCTATCAAGCAGGTCGTCACCGAAGAGGGCCAGGTGTTGCTCGGCTTCCGCGACGTGCCCGTCGATAACTCTTCGCTGTCGAAGGCACCTGACATTGCCGCCACCGAGCCGCACCATGTGCAGGTCTTCATCGGCGCCGGCCGCGATGCCGGCACGAACGAGGAGTTCGAGCGTCGTCTCTTTACCCTGCGCAAGGTGATCTCCAACCGCATCTATGCGGAATACGAGGGCGAGGAGAGCAGCTTCTACCCCGTCTCGCTGTCGAGCTCGACCATCGTCTACAAGGGCATGTTCCTCGCCTATCAGGTGGGCGCCTATTATAAGGACTTGTCCGACCCGCGTTTCGAGACGGCGGTTGCCCTCGTGCACCAGCGTTTCTCGACCAACACCTTCCCGTCATGGAAGCTGGCGCACCCCTACCGCATGGTCGCGCATAACGGCGAAATCAACACGCTGCGCGGCAACGTCAACTGGATGGCCGCCCGTCAGGCTTCGGTATCCTCGCCGCTGTTCGGCGACGACATCTCCAAGCTCTGGCCGATCTCCTATGAGGGACAGTCGGACACGGCCTGTTTCGACAACGCGCTCGAGTTCCTCGTGCGTGGTGGATACTCGCTGGCGCATGCCATGATGATGCTCATCCCAGAGGCATGGGCCGGCAACCAGCTGATGGCGCCGGAACGCAAGGCATTTTACGAGTATCATGCCGCCCTGATGGAGCCATGGGATGGCCCTGCCGCCGTCGCCTTCACCGATGGCAAGCAGATCGGCGCGACGCTCGACCGTAATGGTCTGCGTCCGGCCCGCTATCTCGTCACCAGCGACGACCGCATCATCATGGCGTCCGAAGCCGGCGTTCTGCCTGTCGAGGAAGAGAAGATCATCCAGAAGTGGCGCCTGCAGCCGGGCAAGATGCTGCTCATCGATATGGAAAAGGGCCGTATCATCTCCGACGACGAGGTGAAGTCGGAACTGTCGACCAAGCATCCCTATCGCAGCTGGCTGAACCGCACGCAGCTGATCCTGGAAGACCTGAAGCCGGTGGAGCCGCGGGCGCTGCGCCGCGACGTGTCGCTGCTCGATCGCCAGCAGGCCTTCGGCTATACGACCGAGGATACCAAGCTCCTGATGTCGCCGATGGCGACGACCGGTCAGGAAGCAGTCGGCTCCATGGGCACGGATACGCCGATCTCGGCCATGTCCGACAAGCCGAAGCTGCTCTACACCTACTTCAAGCAGAACTTCGCGCAGGTGACGAACCCGCCGATCGATCCGATCCGCGAGGAACTCGTCATGAGCCTCGTGTCGTTCATCGGCCCGCGTCCGAACCTGCTTGATCATACCGGCATGGCCAACGCCAAGCGTCTGGAAGTGCGCCAGCCGATCCTGACCAACGGCGATCTCGAAAAGATCCGCTCGATCGGTCACACCGAGGATCGCTTCGACACCAAGACGCTCGACTTCACATATGATGTCGAACGTGGCGCCGAAGGCATGCCCGAGATGCTCGACCGCCTTTGCGAGCGGGCGGAAGCTGCCGTTCGCGGCGGCTACAACATCATCGTGCTTTCCGACCGCCAGATCGGACCGGACCGCATCGCGATCCCGGCGCTGCTGGCGACGGCTGCCGTCCACCATCACCTGATCCGCAAGGGCTTGCGCACCTCGGTCGGTATCGTTGTCGAAACCGGCGAGCCGCGTGAAGTGCATCACTTCTGCCTGCTGGCCGGTTACGGCGCCGAGGCAATCAACCCGTATATGGCGTTCGACACGCTGCTTGACATGCACCAGCGCGGCGAATTCCCGAAGGAAGTGGATGCGACGGAAGTCGTCTACCGCTACATCAAGGCGGTTGGCAAGGGCATCCTCAAGGTCATGTCGAAGATGGGCATCTCGACCTATCAGTCCTATTGCGGCGCGCAGATCTTCGATGCCGTGGGCTTGCAGCAGGAACTGGTCGACAAGTATTTCTTCGGCACGGCAACCATGATCGAAGGCATCGGCCTCGAGACGATCGCCGAGGAAACCGTCTCCCGTCACAAGGCTGCTTTCGGCCGCGATCCGCTGCTCGCAAGCACGCTCGACATCGGTGGCGAATATGCCTACCGCATGCGTGGCGAAAGCCACGCATGGACGCCGGATGCCGTGGCTGCCCTGCAGCATGCCGTGCGCGGAAATGCCGAGGACCGCTATCGCGAGTTCTCCGAAATGGTCAACGAATCGGCGCTCCGGATGAACACCATCCGCGGCCTCTTCAAGATCAAAGGTGCGGAAGCACTCGGCCGCACGCCGATCTCGATCGACGAGGTCGAGCCGGCTGCCGATATCGTCAAGCGCTTCTCGACGGGCGCCATGTCCTTCGGCTCCATCAGCCGCGAGGCGCATACGACGCTTGCAATCGCCATGAACCGCATCGGCGGCAAGTCGAACACCGGCGAGGGCGGCGAGGAATCCGACCGCTACATGCCGCTCTTCGACGGCTCGCCGAACCCGGAACGTTCCGCCATCAAGCAGATCGCCTCCGGCCGCTTTGGCGTGACGACCGAATATCTGGTCAATGCCGACGTGCTGCAGATCAAGGTCGCGCAGGGCGCCAAGCCAGGCGAAGGCGGCCAGTTGCCCGGTCACAAGGTCGATGCGACGGTTGCCAAGACCCGGCATTCGACGCCGGGCGTCGGCCTGATCTCGCCGCCGCCCCATCATGACATCTACTCGATCGAAGATCTGGCGCAGCTGATCTACGACCTGAAGAACGTCAACCCGACCTCGGATGTCTCGGTCAAGCTCGTTTCGGAAGTCGGCGTTGGCACGGTTGCCGCCGGCGTTGCCAAGGCGCGCGCCGACCACATCACCGTCTCGGGCTACGATGGCGGCACCGGCGCTTCGCCGCTGACCTCGCTGAAGCATGCCGGCAGCCCTTGGGAAATCGGCCTTGCCGAGACCCAGCAGACGCTGGTGCTGAACGGGCTGCGCTCGCGCATTGCCCTGCAGGTGGATGGCGGCTTGAAGACCGGCCGCGACGTCATCATCGGCGCGCTGCTCGGTGCCGACGAATTCGGCTTCGCCACCGCGCCGCTGATTGCGGCCGGCTGCATCATGATGCGCAAGTGCCACCTCAACACCTGTCCGGTTGGCGTCGCCACCCAGGACCCGGTGCTGCGCAAGCGGTTCAAAGGCGCGCCGGAGCATGTCATCAACTACTTCTTCTTCGTGGCCGAAGAAGTACGCGAGATCCTCGCCTCGCTTGGCGTTGCCAAGCTGGACGAGATCATCGGCGCTTCCGAGCTTCTGGAAAAGGACGACATGCTCGCTCACTGGAAGGCGAGAGGCCTCGACTTCAGCCGCATCTTCCACAAGGTCGATGCGCCGAAGGAAGAGACCTACTGGACGACAGTGCAGAAGCATCCGATCGACGACATTCTCGACCGCAAGCTGATCGAGAAGGCGGAGCCGGCGCTTTCTTCGAAGACGCCTGTCGCCTTTGAAGTCGACATCAAGAACGTCGACCGTTCGGCCGGCGCCATGCTGTCGGGCGCGGTTGCCAAGCGCTATGGTCATCGCGGCCTGAAGGACGACACGATCAACGTCACCCTGAAGGGAACGGCGGGCCAATCCTTCGCAGCCTTCCTGGCACGGGGCGTCACCTTCAATTTGATCGGCGACGGCAATGACTATGTCGGCAAGGGCCTTTCGGGTGGCCGCATCATCATCCGGCCGCCGGAGAACTCGAAGATCGTCGCTGAGAATTCGATCATCGTCGGCAACACCGTGCTTTACGGTGCGACCGAGGGCGAGTGCTACTTCCGCGGTGTTGCGGGCGAGCGCTTCGCGGTCAGAAACTCGGGCGCGATCGCCGTCGTCGAAGGCGTGGGCGACCATGGCTGCGAATATATGACCGGTGGCGTCGTCGTCGTGCTCGGTGAAACCGGACGCAACTTCGCGGCCGGCATGTCGGGCGGCGTGGCCTATGTTCTCGACGAGAAGGGCGATTTCGCCCGTCGCTGCAACATGGCGATGGTCGAGCTGGAGCCGGTTCCCGAGGAAGACGAGCTGCTGGAGAAGCTGCATCATCACGGTGGCGACATCATGCACAAGGGACGCGTCGACGTCTCCGATGACATGACGCGCCACGACGAAGAGCGTCTCTTCCAGCTGATTTCGAACCACTTCCACTATACGGGCTCGACGCGAGCCAAGGAGATCCTCGATCACTGGGCCGATTACCGCCCGAAATTCCGCAAGGTCATGCCGGTCGAATACCGCCGCGCCCTTGAGGAAATGGAGCGCAGCCGGATGAGCGTGGCGGCGGAGTAATCCGCCCCGGTTCTGAAGCCAGTCGAGGGTTTCGCCTCGCATTGCGATCGCCGTCATGGCGGTCGCGACTGTCGAACAGCGGAATCGGATTTGAATTAAAGTGCCGGACAGGGAAACCGAGATGACCCTCAGGCACGGGAGCCGTGAGCTCCCCTTTTTGAGTGAGGAAACGAAAGCATGGGCAAGGTAACAGGCTTCTTGGAAATCGACCGGCAGGTGGCGAAGTATCAGCCGGCGTCGGATCGCATCCGGCATTTCCGTGAATTCACGATCCCCATGTCGGACCAGGAAGTGCAGAAACAGGCAGCCCGCTGCATGGACTGTGGCATTCCCTATTGCCACGGCCCGACCGGCTGCCCGGTGCACAACCAGATCCCCGATTGGAACGACCTCGTCTACAACAACAATTGGGAACAGGCGATCCACAACCTGCATTCGACCAACAACTTCCCGGAATTCACCGGCCGCGTCTGCCCCGCACCCTGCGAGGAGGCCTGCACGCTGAACCTGGAAGACGCGCCCGTCGCGATCAAGACCGTCGAGCAGGCGATTGCCGACAAGGCCTATGAGCTCGGCTTCATCCGGCCGCAGCCGGCGACGGTTCACACCGGCAAGAAGGTCGCAATCATCGGCTCCGGCCCTGCCGGCATGGCTGCCGCTCAGCAGCTCGGCCGAGCAGGTCACGACGTCCATGTCTACGAGCGCGAAAGCAAGCCCGGCGGGCTGCTGCGCTATGGTATCCCGGACTTCAAGATGGAGAAGAACTTCATCGATCGCCGCGTCGAGCAGATGAAGGGCGAAGGCGTCACCTTCCATTGCGGCGTCAATGTCGGCGTCGATGTCAAGGTCGAGCAGCTTCTGGCCGACCATGATGCCGTGCTCTATTGCGGCGGCTCGGAAACCCCGCGCGAAGCTGGCATTCCCGGCACGACGCTCGCAGGCGTCCATGACGCCATGCCCTATCTGGTGCAGCAGAACCGCCGCGTCGGCCGCGAAAACATCGACAGCGTCGGCTGGCCTGCCGATCCGATTCTGGCGGGCGGCAAGCATATCGTCGTCGTCGGTGGTGGCGATACGGCATCCGACTGCGTCGGCACGGCATTCCGCCAGGGTGCGGTGAAGGTGACCCAGCTCGACATTCGTCCGCAGCCGCCGGAGAAGGAAGACAAGCTCGCCGTATGGCCCTTCTGGGCAACGAAGATGCGCACCTCTTCCTCGCAGGCCGAAGGTGCGGTTCGCGAATTCCAGGTGGCAACGCTCGAGTTCATCGGCGAAGACGGCGTGTTGACGGGCGTGAAGTGCTGCGAAGTCGACGATCGCCGCAAGCCGATCGCCGGCACGGAATTCGTCATCCGCGCCGATCTCGCCTTCATCGCCATCGGCTTCCGTGGCCCGTTCACCGACAGCGTGCTCAAGGAAATGGACGGCAAGCTAACGTTGAATACCGACCGCCGCGGCTCGACCAACGTCGTTGCCAACGACAAGGACTATAAGACGTCTGTCGACAAGCTTTGGACCGCCGGCGACATTCGCCGCGGCCAGTCGCTGGTCGTCTGGGCGATCCGCGAGGGCCGCCAGGCCGCGCGTGCGATCGACGAGGCGCTGATGGGGTCTACGGTTCTGCCGAACTAAAATCGCTGCCATTTCGGCAATGTCGGAGGGCCGGGTTCGACATGAACCCGGCCTTTCTCTTTATTCGCTTGAAGAGACTTCGGATTCGCTCCGACCGGCGTTCAATGCGGCATGGCCTCGAATTGGGGGAGATCAAGAGGCCGGTTCCATTTGAGGCGGCGCATCGTGAACATCTCGAGCCTCGGTGCTATGAGTTCCGGATGATCCAGGCTTCCCAGTTGAACGAAAACCAGACCGGGGAAGCTCTCCAGATTGCTGGTATATAGCCGCGAACCGCATTCCGGGCAGAAGTTCCGTTCGAGTTTCTTGCCTGAATTCGCGATATAGGGAAAGGACCTGGTCTTGCCGCTCAGCAGAGCAAAATCGTCTTCGGGTACGGCAAAGAAGGTCGCCATCTCGCCGCCCGACGCCCTTTTGCAGTCGAGGCAGTGGCAATTGGCAATAAATTCCGGGTCCTTGTCGAATTCGAATTTTACCGCGCCACAGGCGCATTGAGCCGTGTACTTCTTGCTCATTACAGATCTCCATCATTCAGCGCCACTTTTCGGGTGCGCATAGGTTCATTCTCAAAACCTGGATCCGTTGCCTGATAACTTGTAACCAATCTGGCTTCAGGGGAAGGGGTATTTCCTCGAAGGATTCGCCATGGCGAGCATCGCCGTGATGTGTTGAAGCTATTGGAAAGCCGGGTTCACGATGAACCCGGCTCCTGTCCTTTAACGGCTTGCGGCGATGTTCCAGTTGTAGATGCAGCGGTCGAGGCCGATGGCGATTTCGAGCACCACGACGTCATGATCTATCGCCGGCCCTTTCTTCGGCTGGCTGCGGTAGTGCTGCGGAAAGTCCGTTCGTCTCGAAATCGAGCAGACCTCCATCCATTTGTCGCCATTGTCGACCTCGATATCCATGGTGACCTCGGAATAGGCCGGAAGACGATCGGACGGCACGATCCTCGTCGGCAGATGGATGACCGAGGCGATCATCCTGCGAACCGGTTCCAATGCTGCGGCATGGTAATCATTGCCGCTATCGGCGGTGAAGGCGCATTGGAATTCGAGCTGCCAGAATTCCTTGAGCCTTACATGTTTGCTCGGCTGGTCCTGTTCCCGGCGGTAGGATTTGCCCGCCTGCCAAACGCATAGTGGCAGCCTCGTTCTCGAATGGTTTCCGAGAAGATGCTGCATGTAGGCGTAGGTTGAGGGTGTCGTTTCCGGCCGCAGCACGAGTTCGGCCTCGGTCTTCGACATTCGCTCCTGCACCCATATGTCGGTATTTGAGTAGGCGTCCGAGACGAGATTTCGCGGCATCAGGGTCGGAGCCTCGACCCTTCGTATATCCCAGGCGGGGTTTGCGGATCGCAGGAAGCTTGCCACTTCATCGGAAAAGAAGCGGACGAAATCGTCGCGCAGTTTAATGTCCCGCTCTTCCCAGTGAACGAGCGAATTGACGTTATAGATATTGAGCACGTGCCATTCTCCATGGGCAACGTTGATGTCTTGAAGTGAGGGGCTTTACGTCCAGCAGCCGCCGGACGCATCAACGCCTCCGGCCGTCACGACTGGACGCGGAGACCTCGGTCGGGGAAAGCGCGCAAAACTGCAACCTGCGGGCAGGTGCGGTAACGATCGATCCGATCTGCGCTTTTGGTGCTCATGCAGTTCTTCTATTGGCGAGGCGCCATGTTGTCAAACCGCATCCGCGCCGCCTACCGCGCTACCGACCCGGGCAATCTGTAATCGTCCACGCGGCCGACCGGCGCCGGGTCCATAAGACCCTTCTCGACCAGAAGATCGCGCGGTGATGAAGTGGTTATTGTGGGGGCAGGGCTGCTGCCGAGAAGCTGCGCGCCGCCGTCGAGATCGGGATCGGAGAGGCTCATAGGCTGGGTGCGAGTAATCTTTTCCGGCTCCGCGCCCGGAAGATTGGCCTGTTGCGCCGGCAGCGGATTGCTGGTGTCCAGGCGCGTGATATCGGGGCTTGCCTGATCCCCCAGGATCCGGCGGGCAGATTTCTCCAGATAGAAGGCGACCTTGCGCTTGCCGGCGGCCGTCAGATTGACGCCGTCGGCCGTTCTCAGTCGAACCTGCTGGCCGTTGATATCGGAGCCGGTGACGATGAACTCGCCGTTCTGGTCGGTAAAGCCATCCCATATGTCGATGAATTCGCCGCCGACGCTGGTGGTCTGGCTTTGGTAGATCTGGTTGAGCTTGACGGCGCTGGCGGTCAGCTGATCCGAACCGAAGGAGGGCAGCCCGATCCAGAGCAGCGGAATATGACGGCTCGTCACCAGTTTGGCGAATTGCTGTACGCGTTCTTCATAGGCGAGGAACCACGGGTCGGTTCCGTATTTTTCGTTCAGCCCGTCGCCGATCATCTGCTGGCGGTCATTGGCGCCGATCATGACGACGACCATGGCCGGTTTCAGCTGGTCGATCATCCCGGGCAATTGCTGCGGCCAATTGTAATAATCCTGCCGCACGAGACCGGAGGCGACGTTGCCGCGGGACTGGACGACGACGCCGGGGGAGGTAGAGAAGGCATCTTCCAGCCCGGTTGCCAGGCCGCTCGCCAGAAAATCGCCGACGACGAGGATGGTTTTGGCGTCAGAAAGCTTTTCGGCGGGCGGCGGCGTTTCCGGCTGCGCGACCGGCTGGCGCGGCGGCGGGGTCGGACGCTTTTTCGGCTGCACCTTGCGCCGTGGCGGCGGCTGTTCCATGGGCTGGTCCGGATAATCGGGCTCGGGGGTGCCGAACAGCATGTCGAACAGGTTCCGCCGCGGCCGCTCCTGCGCTTCGGCCATGTTCGGCAAGCAGCCAAGCGCGATGACGCCGGCGAGGAATGCCGTCAGAACAATCCTTAGAGTTGCCTTGGTCGCGCGCGCAGGGTGTTTCATCATCGCTTCTTTCCGCTGACGAGTCCGGGCCGCACAAGGACGATTTCATCGTCCGGCGATCCCGGATTCGCTCGAGGCGGCCTACTTACGCAATGCTTTCAGCAGGTTCATTGACGGCTCGCCGTCCGCATCCATGCCCATGCGCTGCTGGACGGCTGATATGGCGGCCTTCGAGCCCGAGCCGAAATTGCCGTCGACCACGCCGTCATAGTAGCCGAGTTCTTTCAGACGCGTCTGCAGCTCGAATTTCTGCTTGACGTCGAGCGTGCCGCTCGGACGGGGCCAGGATTGCTGCATGCCGCCATAGCCAGCAATCTGATCCGCGAGCAGGCCGACTGCCAAGGCGTAGCTGTCGGAGGCGTTGTAGCGCTTGATGGTGAAGAAGTTTCCGGTCATCAGGAAGCCGGGGCCGTTCGATCCGCCGGGCATCTTTAGCTGTGCGCGGTCAGAGGTGCTGCGGAAACCCTTGCCGTTGGGACGCACGAAGCCGAGAGCCGCCCATTGTGCGATCGTGTGCGTCTTGCCGGCCTGGGCATTGCCGCCGGGTGGTACGACCACCTCGTAACCCCAGGTCCGGCCGGTATCCCAACCGTTCTTGGCGAGAAGATTGGCCGTCGTCGCCAGGGCGTCCGGAACGGAATTCCAGATATCGGCATGGCCGCTGCCATCGGCATCGACCGCATAGAGCAGGTAGCTCGTCGGGATGAATTGCGTATGGCCCATGGCGCCGGCCCAGGATCCGTTCAGGTCCTTGCGCGAGATGTCGCCCTTCTGCAGGATTTTCAGGGCGGCGATGAGTTGTTTCTTGGCATAATTCGCGCGCTTCGGATCGGCATAGGCAAGGGTCGCCAGCGCGCGGGGCACATAATGCAGCCGATCGTTCTTGGCGAGAACCTCGCCGTAATTCGACTCCATCGACCAGATGGCCAGTATGATATTGCGATCGACGCCGAAATGCTGTTCGAGCGTGCGCAGTGTGGATCCGTACTTAACCGCCATCTTGCGGCCAATATCGACCGTATAGGGATTGACACGGGAGTCGAGGTAATCCCAGATTTGGGACTTGAATTCCGGCTGGTACTGCGCCTTTTCAAGCACCGTGGGGTCCGGATCGGTTACGCCGGCAAATGCATTGCGATAGGTGGATTGCGTGATGCCGCTCTTTGCGGCGGTAGCGTAGAAGCCCGCGATCCATTTCTGGAACCCAGTGTCAGCGCTGGCGTTAACGGGAAGGAATCCCGCAAAGGCGCCGAGCGCGAGCGCCAGAGCGAGACCACGAAGGGAGTATTTGCGGTTTACGGTCATCTACAGCCTTGTCCATCAATCGTTGGATTTCGGTGCGGCGATGCGTGTGGCATCGGCCCATGCGTGACGCTAAACGAACGAAGTCAACAAATTCTTTACCATGGAAGCTTGCGTCAGTCATTATTTGCAAAACGGTAGCAAATCTAATCTACTCACCTTTAGAATGGCTTTGTGCCAACTGATTTAATGCCCAGGAGGTATGCGTGGGACAGCATAAGAAGGTTCGTAAGGCAGTATTTCCGGTCGCCGGACTAGGGACGCGGTTCTTGCCGGCGACCAAGGCGGTGCCGAAGGAAATGCTGACCGTGGTTGATAAGCCGGTGATCCAGTATGTCGTCGATGAGGCGATGGAAGCAGGCATCGAGCATTTCGTATTCGTCACCGGCCGCAGCAAGCACGTCATCGAAGATTATTTCGATATTCAGTTCGAGCTCGAGCAGACGCTGCGCCAGCGTAACAAGAATGCCGAACTGTCGCTGCTGAGCGGCCTATTACCGAAGGCCGGTACGGCAAGTTTCACGCGCCAGCAGGAGCCGCTGGGTCTCGGCCACGCCGTCTGGTGCGCCCGCGAGATCGTCGGCGATGAACCCTTTGCACTGCTGCTGCCCGACATGGTCATGCGCGCCGAAAAGGGCTGCATGAAGGGCATGATCGAGCTTTACGAGCAGAGCGGCGGCAATGTCATCGCCGTCGAGGAATGTGCACCTGATCAGGCTCATAAATACGGCATCGTCGGCGTCGGCGAGACGATTGGTAGCGGCTTCCGCATCACGGAGATGGTTGAAAAGCCGGCCAAGGGCACGGCTCCGTCCAACTTCTTCATCAACGGCCGCTATATCCTGCAGCCGGAAATCTTCCATATTCTGGAAAGCCAGGAGCGCGGCGCCGGCAACGAGATCCAGCTGACGGACGGCATGCTGAAGCTTGCCAAGATGCAGGATTTCGCCGGCTATCACTTCCGCGGCCAGACGTTCGACTGCGGTGCAAAGGACGGCTTCATCCTCGCGAACGTCGCCTTTGCCTTGGCGCGTGACGACATCCGCCCGACCATCGAGGATGAGTTCAAGGCGCTGATCGCGGCCCTGAAATAGAGCATGTCGCGCAAAAGTGTGCAGCGGTTTTGCGACAACGACATGCGTAAAATCAAACCTAAAGCATGGGAAGCGGATCTGAAAGATCGCGACGCGCCTTAGGTGCTCTAACTTTCGGGAAATATGGTGAGGCCTGGCATATGCCGGGCCTCGATTCGCTTGAACGAAAAATTATTCAAAGCGACGTGCTAGCTATCAACGCTTCGCGGTCAAACCGATGCCGGCCTGAAGCTGACGGGTGCTGTCGCCAACGTCCCTGGTCGTCAGCTGGTAGCCGACATTGCCGGTGAGATCGAGGTAACGGTTGATTCCCCAGGTCAGGCCGAAGGCGGCGTCATATTCGGTTTCATCGGCGGCGCTGCCATTTGAGGGGTAGTCGCGCCAGATCGTTCCGCCCGTCAGCTTGGCGGTGAGATCGTCGCGCAGCTGATGGGCCACGGTGCTCGTCAGCTGGTAAGCGGTGTAGCCGCTGAGACCGGCCGTAGTCGAGGGCTGGACCGTCGTCGAAAGGCCGACACTGATATCGGTGCCGCGCTGCGGCGACCAGGCGAGGCTGCCGTCGATCGTCGGCGAGTCGACCGAACTCAGACGCGAATCGTCGAATTCCGTGTGCTGGTAGCCGAAGCCGAGCTCGCCCTTGAATTTTTCACCGAGGTCGACTTCGACGCCGCCCTTGCCGCCATAGCTCTGGTTCGAGCGGGCATAACCGTTACTGTCGCGTGTCTGGTCGTAGACGGCGCGCCCGAGATCCACTTCCACGAAGGGAATGATGGCGGGCGATAGCTCGTAACCGATACGGCCGCGCCAGGTTCCGGCCGTCTGGTTACGGTCGCTGAGGGTAACTGTCGTCCCATCCGAAAGCACGGCGTTGGAATAGACGCTGCGTGTCAGCGCCACGGCCGTCGTGCCGCGCAGCAGGCCGAAATCGCGCTCCAGTGAGAGGCCAGCGGTATACTGGTTGACAGCGGACTGTTTCGAGGCGCCGGCGATCGCATTCGGATCGCTCGTGTCCTCGCGGTAGAATTGATAACCGGCGGTGACATGTGCCGTCGTGTCGGCGGGAAGATCCAGGCGCAGGTCGGCATTAAGGTTGACCGTCGGTTTCTCCTCGCCCGTGCCGCCGACGTTCCTCTGCCAGACGCCTTCACCGGTGATGGTCAGCGCGTGGCGATCCCAATCCGATGTCAGGGTGCTGCGCAGGTCGGTTTGCAGGAAAGTGCGGTTGTTCTTGACGTCGCCGGTGCGATCCCGCTCGATATTGACCGACTGATTGATCGAGGGGCGCAGGGTAAAGGTGCCGAGCGGTATACCCTGGGCGTCTGCGCGATCCGGATATTGGCGAGCCTTCAGACCGTCGACGGCAGATTCCCGCTGGTTCACGCGGCGCAGGTCGTTATCCAGCGTCGAGCCGGTGGTCGTGGGGTCGATACCGGTGAGGCGCAGCGGCGCGTTCAATGGCGCGTCGCTGGAGGTCGATGTCTGGTTTGCCGGTGCGGTTGCCTGGCTGTCGGCGGTGGGTGCGGCGCTCGGATCTGTCGATGAAGCGGATGTCGGGGCGGGCAAGGTATCGTCGAGGTTCTGATCTGGCGGCAATGATTGCGCATGGATCGGCAGTGGAAGGGCAAATGCGATACCCCAGCCGAGCAGGGCGGAACTTGCCCATGCCGTCAGCCGGAGGGCACCATGACCCGCCTTGTCCTTGCCGATGCCCATGTCGTTTATATCTGACCCTGCTGGAAATGACCTAAATTCTTACCCAAGTGTAAAGGCGCGTGGTTAACGGTTGGTTGCCAAGCGATGGCGACAAGAAAGGGTTCGATAATATTTGTCGGGAAGATGTTGCAGGCTGTCGCATCGCCATAAGTCGATCTTTGGTGGACAGATTTGCCGAAAAGCGTTAGGCCTCGCTCATGAACAAGAGAGCTGTAAGACTCATCGAGAACGGTGCGATCGAATCCGCGATGCGAACGATCGAGACCGAGAGACGGGGCATGGAAGCGCTGGAACGCGCACTGACCAACGGTCTGGCCGAGCCTTTCAGCCGCGCGGTGGAGATCATAGGCGATATTTCCGGCCGTGTGGTGATCACCGGCGTTGGCAAGAGCGGCCATATCGGCAACAAGCTCGCCGCAAGCCTGGCGTCCACGGGTACGCCGGCATTCTTCGTGCACCCGGTCGAAGCCAATCACGGCGATCTCGGCATGATCACGCAGCATGATGTCATCATCGCCATATCGTGGGGCGGCGAGAGCGCCGAGCTGCGTGGCATCATCAGCTATTCACGCCGCTTCTCGATCCCCATGATCGCGATCACTGCCGGCGAGACTTCTACGCTTGCGCGCGAATCGGATGTGGTGCTGCTGCTGCCCAAGGAGCAGGAGGCCTGCCCGCATGGGCTGGCGCCGACGACATCGACGCTGCTGCAGCTTGCCATCGGCGATGCACTGACCGTCGCCTTGCTGGAGGCGCGCGGCTTCACGGCCGAAGATTTCCGTACCTTCCATCCGGGCGGCAAGCTCGGTGCCAGCCTCTCGCATGTGGCCGACATTATGCACAAGGGCGACAGCGTGCCGCTCGTCAAGCTCGGAACCGGCATGCCGGAAGCGGCGATGACGCTATCGAAGATGCGGTTCGGCTGCGTGGGCGTGATCGATGATGATGGTTGCCTGTGCGGTATCGTCACCGATGGCGATATCGCCCGCAATCTCGGCACCAGCCTTGCGGAGAAGCTGGTGGACGAAGTGATGACCCCCAATCCGAAAACGGTGAAGGAAACGACGCTGGCGACGAGCGCCATGGCGGTGCTCAACCGTCACAATATCTCGGCTCTGATGGTCATCGATGAAGCGCGCCGGCCGATCGGCGTCGTGCATTTCCACGATCTGTTGCGGATCGGCGTCGCCTGATCAGACCGGTTCGACCGTGAGCTCGCGGCCGTTGCTGGCGACTACCTTGACGCGGGTGCCAACAGGCAGGTCCGGTCCGCTGACGGTCCAATAGGTATCGTTCAAGCGAATGCGCCCGCGGCCTTCGGCGATCGGTTGGTCGAGGGTTGCCGTGCGCCCGACCAGGCTGGCGCCGCGCTGGTTCAGGAAAGGCTCGTCGGTCACTTGGTTGTTGTTATAGAGATAGCGGCGGCCGATGAGAGTGACGATCACCGCCGTGGCGGCGAAGACCAGCCCTTGAACCTGCCAGACCCAGAAGCTGCTTTCCCAAAACAGAAGCGACAAGGCGCCGACGATGATCGCGGCGAGCCCGATCCATACCAGGAAGAAGCCGGGCAGGACGAGTTCGGCGGCAAGCAGCGCCAGGCCGGCGAGCCACCAGCTCCAGGGGCCGAGTTCGACGATGAGATTGTCGAACATGTCAGGTCTCCTTCGGCGGCAGCGGATTGATCGACGGTGTGGTGCGCGCGGAACCGGAGCGCGGACGGGACGGTTGCGGTACGCCGCTGCCATCGCCATTGTCGCCGAAGACTTCGCGGGCGATGGCGCCGATGCCGCCGAGCGAGCCGATAATGGAGCTCGCCTCCATTGGCATCAGCACGATCTTCGAATTGCTGGCGGAGCCGATCGCAGTCAGGGCTTCGGTATATTTCTGGGCGACGAAGTAGTTGATCGCCTGCACATTGCCTTCGGCAATCGCCTCGGACACCACCCGGGTCGCCTTGGCTTCGGCCTCGGCCAGGCGCTCGCGGGCCTCCGCATTGCGAAATGCTGCTTCGCGCTGACCTTCGGCTTGCAAAACGGCCGCCTGCTTCGCGCCCTCGGCGCGGAGAATTTGCGCGTTGCGCAGACCTTCCGCCTCCAGAACCTGAGCGCGCTTTTCGCGTTCGGCCTTCATCTGCCGGCCCATGGCGTCAACCAGGTCTTTCGGCGGTTGGATGTCCTTGATTTCGACGCGTGTGACCTTGATGCCCCAGGGCTCTACCGCCTCATCGACCACGCGCAACAGCCGTTCATTGATGGCATCGCGATTGGACAAAAGCTCGTCCAGATCCATAGAGCCCATGACCGAGCGGATATTGGTCTTGGTGAGGTTGAGGATCGCGCTTTCGAGATTGGTGATCTGATAGGCGGCCTGTGCCGCATTCAGCACCTGGAAGAAAGCGACTGCATCGGCGGAGATACTGGCATTGTCCTTGGTGATGACCTCCTGGGTCGGCACGGCCAACACCTGCTCCATCACATTCATCCGCATGCCGATCGTTTCGATGAAGGGCACGATCAGGTTAAGCCCCGGTTCCAGCGTCCGGATATAGCGGCCGAAGCGCTGAACTGTATACCGATAGCCCTGAGGTACGGTCTTGATGCCTGCAAACAGCACCAGAATGACAAAGACCACCAAGGCAATCACAACGATGCTGAAACCACCCACTACCATCGAACTCCTCCATGGACGCGCCCGCCTCAACAGGTTCGCGTCGCCTAAACCGCTGCTGTTCGGCGTCCCCCACTCGGGCGAGCTCATGAGACGGCAGCTCAATCAGATGTGGTGGGTTAGCATGTTCTCGGCAAGTGAGGAATGGGGGTAGTCGCGAGCCTTTTGCGGCGGCACCGCTCAAGCAATCGTCGCACGGGTCTTGCGCCCGGCGATTGATATTCATACCTTATATGGAATTTCCGGCTCCGCTGCCTCGCAGCCTTTTCGGGCCAAGCCATCGCGCATCATCAGGGTGAAGCTATGAACTTAGATAGGACCTTGCGGTCGGTTGTGGCCGTGCACGCCTCAATTCCGGAAGACGCCTTTACGGCGGCAACGCTCGGCATCCGCAGGGAAGGCAGTGGCGTTGTCATCCGCGGTAACGGCCTGGTATTGACGATCGGCTATCTGATTACCGAAGCGGAAGAGGTCTGGCTCACGACCAATAGCGGCCGGGTCGTTCCCGGCCATGCGCTCGCTTACGATCAGGAAACCGGATTCGGTCTCGTGCAGGCGCTCGGGCCTCTCGATGTGCCCGCCCTCGAATTCGGCGATACCGACAAGGCAGAGATCGGCGATGAAGTCATCGTCGCCGATGGGATCGGCCAGTTCGTCGAGGCGAAGATCGTCGCCAAGCAGGAATTCGCCGGTTATTGGGAATATCTGCTCGACGAGGCGATCTTCACGGCACCCGCCCATCCCTCCTGGGGCGGCGCGGCCGTTGTCGATAAGGACGGCAAGCTTCTCGGCATCGGCTCGCTGCATTTGCAGATGGCGACGGAAAAGGGCGACAGCGCCGATATCAACATGATCGTGCCGATCAATCTTTTGATGCCGATCCTGGACGATCTGATCAAACGCGGTCGGGTCAACAAGCCGCCGCGGCCCTGGCTCGGTGCCTTCTCGGCCGAAAGCAATGGCGAAGTCGTCGTCATGAGCGTTACCGAGGGCGGCCCGGCCGCCAAGGCTGGCTTGCGCCGTGGCGATGTCATTTCCGAAATCCGCGATGGCGAGGTCGATGGACTCGCCGATTTCTATCGCAAGGTCTGGGAGAGCGGCCCGGCTGGATCCGAGATCCCCATGCGCGTATTGCGCGACGGCCGCGAGGCCTGGCTGCGCGTCAAATCCGCCGACCGCGGCAGCTTCCTTAGAAAGCCGCAGCTTCAGTAGGATCGCGTCGCCGGGATCAACCCGGCGATCCGCTCAGGCCCAGCCGAGCAGCTCCCGCCGTACCACCTTCTCCAGCACGTTCATGCCGTCTTCGCTGTCGTTGAGACAGGGAATGTGGGTGAATTTCTCGCCGCCATTGTGGTGGAAGGATTCAGCCGCCTGCTCGGCGATCTCTTCCAGCGTCTCCAGGCAGTCGGAGACGAAGCCGGGGTTGAGGACGGCGATCCGCTTGGTGCCTGTCCTGGCAAGCTCTTCCACCGTTTTGTCGGTATAGGGCTGCAGCCATTCCTCCGGGCCGAAGCGGGACTGGAACGTAACCATGAACTGGTCTTCGGATAGGCCGAGCTTCTCGCGCAGCAGCCTGCCGGTCTTCTGACAGAAACAGTAATAGGGATCGCCGAGCTTGAAGTAGGACATGGGTATGCCGTGGAAGGACGCGATGATCTTTTCCGGTTGCCAGTCCAGCGTCGATAGATGGCGCGTGACCGAATTGGCGAGCGCCTCGATATAGGTCTCGTCGTCGTGATATTGCGGGACGGTGCGAATTGCCGGCTGCCAGCGCATCTTTTGGAGCTTCTCGAAGGCCTTGTCGTTGACGGTTGCCGTCGTTGCCGCCGCATATTGCGGATAGAGCGGGAAGAGCACGATGCGCTCGCAGCCATCGTCCTTCAGCGCCTGAATGCGATCGGCGATCGAAGGCTGACCATAGCGCATGGCCCAATCGACCTTGACGTTGGGCAGGTCGCGCAGGCGCTCGGCCATCAGGTCTGACTGGTTGCGGGTATAGGTGCGCAGATAGCTCTCGTTCTTCTCCTTGTTCCAGATCGTCTCATAGGCCTTGCCGACCTTCTGCGGCCGGGTGTTGAGCACGATGCCGAACAGGATCGGGTACCATTTCCAGCGCGACCACTCGATGACGCGGCGGTCGGTCAGGAATTCGCGCAGGTAGCGGCGCATCGAGGAATAATCGGTGCCGTCGGGCGTTCCGAGATTGATGAGCAGCACGCCGACCTTGCCGTATTTCACGCTGGGGTGACCGGGCGAAAGCGTGGTCAGGTCTGCTGTCATCGATTGAATTCCTCTCAAGATACGAAGCACTTCACATAAGAATAAAAGCCGGTCCGGGAAAGCCCGGACCGGCTGGAGTAAGCGAGACAAATCGTCTTACTTGGCTGGAATCTTCAACTTTTCGCCGACCGACAGGTGATGCGGCTTGATGTTGCGGTTGGCCGCCACGAGTTTGTGCCACTGGCTGGCGCTGCCATAATAGGTCTTGGCGAGATCCCAAAGCGTGTCGCCGGCGACGACGATGTGGGTCGCCGGTGTCTTTGGCGGTTCGTTGCCCTTGGCTTCCGGCGTCGCTGTTGCCGGAGCTGTGGCCGTGGGTGCGGAGGCCGCCGGGGTTTCCGCCGCTGGAGCTGAGGTGGCGGGTGTCGAGGCTGCCGGATCCGACTTTGCCGGAGCGGACGGCGTCGCAGTCGGGTTTGCCGGCATGGTGGTGCTTGGCGTTGTCACCATGGGAGGCGAGGAGGCCGGAGGGGTGGTCGTGGATGAACCCGTAGCGGCTGCTGCCGGCTTCTGCTCCGGTGCTGTCTGCGTGGTGTCGGCGGGCTTTGCGGGTTCCGGCTGCGCAGCTGGCGCTGCCGCGGCAATCTGTGTTATGCGCCCGTCCGTGTAGGGCTTGTAGGGATTATGCGCGCCGAGATAGTCGGCGACCACCGATTCCAGATTAGGGCCGAAGTCATAGGCATTCTTGCCATTCTTGGCGAAGACCGCATAGCCGTCGCCGCCGGCGCGCATGTAGTTGTTGCTGACGACGCCATAGGTCTTTTCGAGATCGATCGGCTTGAATTCGGTGCCTTCCTGCACCTCGACGGAGACGAGACGGCCGCCCGGCGGCTTTGATTTGTCGAAGCTGTATTTGAGGCCGGCAACCTGCGGGAAGCGGCCCGCGCCGTCGTCGATCTGGCTGAGGCCGTTTTCGAGCGCCGCTTTCACGTCGGCTCCCGTGAGCTGGAAGGTCGCAACCGTGTTCTGGAAAGGCAGTACGGTCAGCACGTCGCCCATGCTGACGTCGCCGGCGCCGATCGAGGCGCGCAAGCCGCCGCCGTTCTGGATGGCAATGGAGATCCCTTGCGCCTTGGTTCGGTCGAGCATCGCATCGGCGACGAGATTGCCCATCGAGCATTCCCGAACGCGGCAGACTTCACGCGCGCCTTCGATCGGTTCCTGCGAATTGCCGATGATCTTCTTGCGCAGTTCCTGGATCGGTTTTGCCATCTCCTGCACGCGTGCAAGGATCGTTGGATCGGGCTTGATGGAGGAATCGAGCAGGATCGGATCACCCTTGGCGTCCTTGACGGCGCCATTGTCGTCGAAGGTGACGACGATGTCGCCGAGATATTTGCTGTAGGACGCGGCCTGTACGACAGGCACCTTATAGCCGGCCGGATTGTCGACCATGGTCGGGTAGGGGCCGGCTGCCTTCGGATCGGTATTCGACAGGAGCGTATGCGAGTGGCCGCCGACAACGACGCTGACGCCGGCGATCTTGGCGATCTTCTCGACATCGCGCGGATAGCCGACATGAGTGAGCGCGATGATCTTGTTGACGCCTTGCGATTTCAGGGCATCGACTTCGGCGCTGATGGCTGCGGCATCGTCGGTGATCTTCACATGCGGGCCGGGAGAGGCAAGTTCCGGTGTTTCAGTCGTCACCGCACCGACGATACCGATCTTCTGGCCGCCGATATCGAGCACGATCGACTTCTTGATGCGTTCGCCCAGCTTCGACTGGTCGTCGATCACCAGATTGGCCGTCACGACGGGAAACTGCGCCTTGTCGAGGAAAGCGGCAAGCGGGCCTTCGCCATCGTCGAACTCATGATTGCCGACCGTCATGGCATCGATCTTCATGTCATTGAGGAATTCGACTTCGGCAGCGCCTTTGTAGGTCGTGTAGAATAGGGAGCCCTGGAAGTTGTCGCCGGCATCGAGGACGAGGACGTTCTGACCGGCAAGCGCGGCGCGGCGCTGGTCGATGATGGTCTTCAGCCGGGCTGCGCCGCCGAAGCACTCATTCTTGGCTTCTTCTTCTGCGGAGCACGTCGTGTCGAACTTGTTGATCGACTCCACGCGCGAATGGAAATCGTTGAAGTGCAGGATGTTGAGCTGATAGTCCGCGAAGGCGGCGCTGGTGCTCAGCGCCAGCAGCGTGGCGGCCAAAAGACCCACTCCGAAGGGCTGCTTCATCTGTCTCTCCTGTTGGTCATTGCAATCCGGCCCGCCAATGCCCGAGGCGGTCCCCCATGCCGATGTTTCCATCCCCGCGGAGCGAGCGCAAGTAAAAGCTGTTGGCTTCATTCGGATTTTACAAAGAAGCGAAATGGCCCGCCGGATCAGGCGCAGGCTTCGACGGAGGCCGCACCATAGGATTCGCGCAGCGCCGCAGCGGCATTCCAGCCCGCAGCGCAGAAGACGAGCGCACAACAGAGGAAGGCGACAAGATGCAGGCGCCGATTCCGCCTCCGGTAAAGCAGGATGGCGCCAGCGCCGTAGACGAGCAAAGCCGGTATGGCGAAGAGGAGGACGCTCGCTGGGCCGTCGCAATCAAGGGCGTCGATGCCCTGAGCCCGATAACTGTTTACAGGGAGGACCGCCGCCATAATGGCGACGGGCAATGCCGCGACAAGTGCCATGTAGAGGATCAACATGCCGCGCATGATGCCTTATCCGTCCATCGGGTCTATCAGCCCTGGCGATTGAGCGAGAAGTGCCCACCGGTTTCGGAGGTGCAATTGAGCTGGCTGGGATTGGCCAGGAAGCAATTCACCTTCGATGATGTGCGCTTGATGTTCGAATAGAGGTTGATCTGGATCACGCCGGATGGATCGGTCGTATAGGTTCCCGAGGCCATCTGCTGGTTCGTCCCATCAGTGGTATGCGTTTCGAATCGGCCGCCGTTGAAGGTCGAATTCAGGCCGTTCGAATCGGCCCAGCTTCCTTCCACCGAATTCATGCGCGGCTGAGAGCCACCCGGGTTCATCCCCATCGGCGGCGGTCTGGAGCCGCCGAAATCGACGCAGGCAGAGAGGGCCGCGGCGGCGGCAACGAGGGCAAGAACGGTTCTCATCTTCATAAATATCTCCCGCGAGTGAAGGCGGTCTAAAGGCGTATCGGTTGCAAGGAAGATGCCGCGACCATCGGGCTAAAGCAAGACGCCCCAAGCGATCTGCTTGATTTATCTGGCTTGCGTAACAAAAATGCCCGCACGACTTGTGCGGGCATTCGGGTCTGGCATCAAGCTGCCACTATACCCTCAGCGAACCAGAATGTTCCGGAACTGCCAGGGGTCCTTGGTGTCGATGTCTTCAGGGAAGAGGCCCGGACGGCCGTCGAGCGGGGTCCAGTCGGTGTAGTGACCTTCGACCGGGCCGAGATAGGGCAGCTGTACTTCGAGGCAGCGCTTGTAATCGATTTCGTCGGCTTCCACGATGCCGGCCTTCGGGTTTTCCAGCGCCCAGACCATGCCGGCGAGCACGGCTGATGTCACCTGCAGACCGGTGGCGTTCTGGTAGGGAGCGATGCGGCGGGTCTCTTCGAGAGACAGGCGCGAGCCGTACCAGTAGGCATTCTTGGCATGGCCGTAAAGCAGCACGCCGAGTTCGTCGATGCCGTCTTCCAGCTCGTCCTCGTCGAGAACGTGATGGACCGGCTGCGGCGTGCCGCCATTGCCGAACATCTCGTGCAGCGAGAGCACGGCGTCATTGGCCGGATGATAGGCGTAATGGCAGGTCGGGCGGAAAGTGACTTCGCCGTCCTTGTCGCGGACGGTGAAATAATCGGCGATCGAGATCGACTCGTTGTGGGTGACGAGGAAGCCGTATTGCGGGCCAGGGGTCGGGCACCAGGTACGAACGCGGGTGTTGGCGCCCGGCTGCTCCAGATAGATGGCGGCCTTGCAGCCCTTCTTGTGCTTCTTGGCGTTCTTCGGCATCCATTCTTCGTGGGTGCCCCAGCCGAGTTCGGCCGGCTGCAGACCTTCGGAAATGAAGCCTTCTACGGACCAGGTGTTCCAGAAGACGTTGAGCGGCTTTGGATGCTTGGTGCGCTGCGTGTCGCGCTCGGCGATGTGAACGCCCTTGACGCCGACCTTCTTCATCAGCTTTGCCCAGCCTTCGCGGTCGTGCTGATCCGGCTCTTCGAACTTCAGGCCGATATCCTTGGCGAGATTGACGAGCGCCTGCTTGACGAACCAGGAGACCATGCCCGGATTGGCGCCGCAGGTGGAAACGGCCGTCGCGCCGCCCGGGTTCTTTTCCTTCTCCTTGCGCATGGTTTCGCGTAGCGCATAGTTGGTGCGGTCGGCGTTCTTCAGGCCCTTGTCGAAGTAGAAGCCAAGCCAGGGCTCGACGACGGTGTCGATATAGAGCACATCGAGCTTGCGGCACAGCTTGACCAGGTCGAGCGAGCCGGTATCGACCGAGAGGTTGACGCAGAAGCCCTGACCGCCGCCTTCCGTGAGAAGCGGCTTCAGGAGATCCTTGTAATTGTCCTTGGTGACATGGGCCTGGATATGGCGGACGCCATGCTTTTCCAGGATCGCCAGGTGCTCGGCATCCATCTGCGGGTCAATGACGACCATCCGGCTCTTGTCGAATTTGAAATGGCGCTCGATCAGGGGCAGGGTGCCACGGCCAATGGAGCCAAAGCCGATCATTACGATCGGACCGGTAATTTCGGCATATACCGGATAGTTGTGTTTCGTCATTCTTTTCTCCTTCGAAAGGCGGGACGCCGTTCGGTTCACGAAATTCAATTAGAGTTTGCGCGAAAGCGCTGGCAGAGTTTGCGCGAAAACGCGAGGTGAGCGGCTCTAATCATAATTTGATGTCACAATAAAGAGCTGTTGAGGGTTAGCCGGGCAAAGTCAAGAGGAGGCCAACATACACGCCATATGCGACGGGTTTGTTGCCCTCAAGGTTGGTTTTCGCTGACATAAACGGAATGCGGCTGCAGGCAAGCGCCTTCAGCCGCTTAGGCCTTCAGGCCTTCCAACCCGTCGACGACGGTGGTGAGGGCGATTTCCTGGACTTCGTAAACGGCGACACCGTGGATCGTGAAGGGGTCGGCTGCGACATAGGCTTCAAGTTCCGCCCGCTCGCCACGAGCGAAGATGACGCCGCCTGTGCGCGGTACCTTGCGGCCGGAAGCGAGGAACCAGCCCTTGGCATAGCCCTCCTGCACCCAGGCCATATGCGGCTGCATGTGCTTGTCGGCTTCGTCATTGCCCTTGAGGTAGGTGAGCGAGAGAATGAACATGCAATCAATTCCACAGGAGTTGTGCGCGGATCAGGCCGCGCAGGGAGTTTCCGACATACAGGGGGCGATCGTTTAGGTCGTCGAGCCGGATGCGGCCGACGCGGGCCTTGCGCTGGCAGATGAGCTCGGTGCGCAGGACACCGGCAAGCAGGCCGGCTGATATGGGCGGGGTGCGGAGCAGCTCCGCGCTGTCTTCGAGGAAGACCGAGGTGATCGTCCCCTCGCAAACCTCATCCTTCTCATTGAGCAGCAGCACCTCGTCTGCCTCATCGGGCCGATATTCGGCGCGAGCTGCTTCATAGACTGCGCGGCACGTCGTCTTGACGCGCAGCAGCTTGTCGGAAGAATCGAGCCTTGTCGCGGCGATGCGGACGCGCCAGGTGGTATCGGGCAGAAGCGGGACAAACGGTGCCGTCGTCACCTCCGTTTGGCCTTCCCGATCCAGCGTCAACCGAACCCTTAACGGTGCGCCGGCGCCGACAACCGCCTGTTCCAGCTTTCCAAGCACGTTCTTCGGGGCTGCAAAGCCTAAACGGCGGGCGGAACGCTGCAGCCGCGCAAGATGCAGGCGCAGGCGGACGAAGCCGGTTTCCGGCTCGAAGCGCAGCGTCTCGATGAGGGAAAAATCCTCTACCGGTCGATCCATCTATCCCCCACGGCGAAGCGCGCCTTGAGGAGGCATTCTTCATATTCCGCTTCCGCCGTCGAATCGAAGACGATGCCCCCACCGACATTGAACACCGCGCGGCCGTCTTCGAAAAGCGTGATCGTGCGGATCGCCACCGAAAAGCGCATGGCTCCATCAGGCGAGATCATGCCGATCGCGCCGCAATAGGCGTCGCGCGGGCCGTCTTCGAGATCGTGCAGGATTTCCATCGCCCGCATTTTAGGCGCACCGGTGATCGAGCCGCAGGGAAAAAGTGCGGTAAGGATATCGCGGATCGATATGCCCGGACGCAGCTTCGCCTCGACATGGCTGACCATCTGATGGAGTGTCGGATAGGTCTCGATCTCGAAGAGCTTCGGCACGTCAAGTGTGCCGACCTCGGTGATGCGCGAGATATCGTTGCGCAGGAGGTCGACGATCATACGGTTTTCGGCCTGCGTCTTTTCGTCGGCAAGCATGGCGGCGATGATGCGCTCGTCCTCGGCGGCATTCGCGCCGCGCTTGGCCGTGCCTTTCATCGGATGCGTCTCGATCCAGCCGTTCTCGTCCGTGCGGAAGAAAAGCTCCGGCGAGCGCGACAGGATGATCGGACCGCCGAGATCGACGAGTGCGCCGTATTTCACCGGCTGCCGTTCGATCAGCGACCAGAAGGCGGCGCGGGGATCACCGTTCCATCGCGCATGGATCGGCATGGTAAGGTTTGCCTGATAGCAGTCGCCAAGGCGCAAATGCTGATGCAGCCTGTCGAAGCACTCCCGATAGGTCTCGAAATTCCAGGCCGCTTTCGGTTCCGTCAGGAATTCCTGGTTTTCCACGCGTTGGGCTGGTTGGCCGAGCGGATGGTCGTCGGCGGCCGGCGCATCGAAAACGCCGAAGCAGAGCAAAGGCGTTTTCCTGTTTTCCTCGGCGAAGGATGCAAGCTTTTCCTCGAAAAGATGCCCGGCTTCATAGGCGATATAGCCGGCAAGCCACTTTCCCTGCCGCCTGACCCGCTCCATCCGATCGAGGGCATCGAAAAATTGCGCGCGCGTATGGGCGACGATGATCTCGGCCGGTTCGGCAAAGATCATCACCTGTCCTGTGCTGTCGTCCCTGAAAAGGACGTAGGGTATGGCGTCGGCCATGTGCGGGTGTCTATCGAGTTCTCGTTATATCGATTGTCAGGCACAAAGCTGCAGCAATGGCGGACGTGCCTGTCCTGCTTCTCTTCAGCTCAGTTCTTATCTAACGCTTCCAACTCATCGATCAGCCCTTCGATCATCGACAGGCCCTTGCTCCAGAACGACGGATCGGTTGCGTCGAGACCAAAAGGCTTCAGGAGCTCAGAATGATGCTTGGTGCCGCCGGCCTTCAGGAGCTCGAAATACTTGTCCTGGAAGCCCTTTTCGGCGTTGCGGTAGACGGCATAGAGCGAATTCACCAGGCAGTCACCGAAGGCATAGGCATAGACGTAGAAAGGCGAGTGGATGAAGTGGGGGATATAGGCCCAATAGGTCTCATAGCCCTCGGAGATCTTGATCGCCGGGCCTAGGCTCTCTTCCTGCACGGAGAGCCACAGTTCGCCGATATTGTCCGATGTCAGTTCGCCATTCTTGCGGGCGGTGTGCACCTTGCGCTCGAATTCGTAGAAGGCGATCTGGCGCACGACCGTATTGATCATGTCCTCGACCTTCTGGGCGAGCATCGCCTTGCGTTCGCGCTTGTCGGTAGTCTTGTCGAGGAGCGCGCGGAAGGTCAGCATCTCGCCGAAGACGGAGGCGGTTTCCGCCAATGTCAGCGGCGTCTGGCACATCAGCGCTCCCTGGCCGCCGGCCAGTACCTGATGCACGCCGTGGCCAAGCTCATGCGCCAGCGTCATGACATCGCGTGGCTTGCCCATGTAATTGACGAGGACATAGGGATGGGCGGAAGGGACCGTCGGATGCGCGAACGCACCAGGCGCCTTGCCCGGACGCACCGGCGCGTCGATCCATTCCTCATCGAAGAAGCGCTGGGCGATCGCAGCCATTTCTGGCGCAAAATTGCCGTAGGCCGAAAGAACTGTGTCCTTCGCATCGGTCCAGGGGATCAGTGCATTAGGCGTTTCCGGCAGCGGCGCGTTGCGGTCCCAGAAATTCATCTGCTCCATGCCAAGCCACTTGGCCTTCATCTTGTAATAGCGATGCGACAGGCGTGGATAGGCGTCTCGCACGGCAGCAGCCAGCGCATCAACCACTTCGCGCTCGACGCGGTTGGCGAGATGCCTGCTATCGGCAATATCCTCGAAACCGCGCCAACGGTCGGAAATTTCCTTATCCTTGGCGAGCGTATTGGTGATCAGCGTGAAGGTGCGCAGGTTCGCCTTGAAGGTTTCGGCAAGCGCCATGGCCGCCTTGCGACGCACTTCGGGGTCCTGCTCCTGCAGCATGTTCAAGGCCACTTCCAGCGGCTGCTTCTCACCGTCGATCTCGAAGCGCAGTTCCGCCATCGTCTCGTCGAACAGTCGGTTGAAGGCGGCAGCGCTCGTCATCGACTTTTCCAGGAACAACTGTTCGAGCTTGTCGTCGAGCTGATGCGGCTTGTCCTTGCGCAGATCGACGATCCACGGGCGGTAGTGACCGGCGGCGGCGTCGTTCGCCATGCAGGCATCCATGACTGCGTCGTCGATGCGATTCAATTCCAGCGGAAAGAATAGCAGGTGCGCGGCATAGTCCGTTAGCTTCGCTTGAACGTCGCCATAGAGTTTGCCGTTCGCCGGATCGATGGTGTTCGTGAAATAGGTGAGCCCGGCATAGGAGCCGAGGCGGCCCATGATATCGTCAAGCGCCTCATACTCCTTGATGGCGGCGCCGATGCCGGCGTCGCCCGATTTGGCGGCGGCTTCGGTCAGCTTGCCTTTCCATTTTTCCTCGAAGGCAATGGCCAGCTTGCGGGCCTTTTCGATGTCTCCAAGAAATTCCGGCGACGTCGCGGACGGATAGAGATCGCTGAGCTTCCAGGCGGGCAGCTCGCCAAGCGCCTGGCCGGCGGCCGAGCTTGCCGAGAAGTTAAGAGAGTGGCGGAGCGAGGTCGGGCTCATAGGCGAAATTTCCTCTGCTTTTATCTTTCGGATCGTCCGATCCATTCGTGTCTAGTGGGCTGGAAAGGCCACTGCAAGGCCTGATTTTCCAACGCCGGCCGTTGATTCATAAGCGGTTTTATATTCGTCATAATGATTAAAATGCGATGGTTTGGCAAAACTTCATGTTCAAGCCTTTCTGCGAATGTCCGCGTCAGGTTTCGCATGAAGTGAGGCACCAATGACCGTTTACAATAGCGCCAAGGGAGGCGCGCAGATTCTCGTTGTTGAGGATGATCCGATTCAACGCCGTCTGCTGAAGAATGCCATCGAGCGACACGGACACGTTGCCCATTTGGCAGAAAATGGCCGTCTCGGCCTGGAGTTTCTGAAGCGTGGCCACGATCAGATTAATGTGATCGTGCTCGATCTCATGATGCCGGAAATGAACGGCATCGAGTTCCTGGGCGCTCTGAACGATATGGGCATCGACCTGCCCGTCATCGTGCAGACCGGGCAGGGCGGCATCGATACCGTGGTGCAGGCCATGCGCGCTGGCGCCTTCGATTTCGTCGTCAAGCCTGTGTCGCCGGAGCGTATCGCTGCGTCGATCGCCAACGCCCTGAAGCTCGACCAGCGCGAGGCGAAGGCCCGCGCCGGGCGCAAGTCGCGCTCGAGCAGCATCTCCTTCGACGACATCGTCTCGGCAAGTCCGGCGATGATGCGCGTGATCGATCTCGCCCATCGGGCGGCGCAATCGAGCATTCCGGTGGTACTGGAAGGCGAATCGGGCGTCGGCAAGGAACTGGTGGCTCGCGCCATCCAGGCCGCCAGCGATCGTGCCGGCAAGCCGTTCGTGATCGTCAATTGCGGTGCGATCCCGCACAATCTCGTCGAAAGCATCCTTTTCGGACACGAGAAGGGCGCATTCACGGGTGCGACTGAACGCCATGTCGGCAAATTCATGGAAGCCGATGGCGGCACGCTGTTCCTCGACGAAATCGGCGATCTGCCACTGGAAGTCCAGGTCAAGCTTTTGCGCGCCGTGCAGCAGGGCGAAATCGAGACCGTCGGCGCACGTGTCGCGCAGAAGGTCAATGTCCGGCTGATCTCGGCCACCAACAAGGATCTAATCGAAGAGGTCAAGGCGGGGCGATTCCGCGAAGATCTCTACTATCGCCTCAATGTCTTCCCGATCACGATGCCGGCCCTGCGCCGCCGCAAGGAGGACATCCCGCATCTGGCGCGCGCTTTTGCCGACCGGTTTGCACTGGAACAGAAGCTCGATCGCCCGCTTGGTATCAGCAATGATGCTCTTGCATTGCTGACGGCCTATGACTGGCCGGGCAATATCCGCCAGCTCGAAAACGCGATCTTCCGCGCAGTCGTTCTGTCCGAAGGACCGGAGTTGCTCGATACGGATTTTCCGCAGATCGCCGCGCAGCTGCCGGGTTATTTCGCTGTCGAGCATCCGACTTTGGTTGTGGATAATTCGCATGCCTCGTCGGCTGAACTTCTGGCGGCTGAAAGAAGCGAACGGATCCCTTACGGGGTTTCGCAGGCATCGCCTGCAACTCCTCCGCTTGCTTCCGCCGATGCTTCCGACAATGTCATCGTCAGCACGAACACCTTGGGCGACGTAAGAAAACTGGCGGATGTAGAGGAAGAATTGATCCGATTCGCCCTTAAATTCTATCGCGGGCAGATGAGTCAGGTGGCGAGAAAGCTCGGTATCGGACGCTCAACTCTCTACCGTAAGTTGAAAGACTATGGCATCGACCCGGATGATCCGCAAAAAAGCGCGGCATGAGAAAAAGCTTAACGTTTAGGCAAGCATATTTTGTTACCCGTCGTAAAGCACTTGTTAGTGCATCGTTCACCATGTATGAAGGGGGCGACCATGTGTGGCATTTTTGCCATCGTGTCACCGCAATTGACAGCCATTTGGAACACGATGCGACATTGTCTGTCGGACGGGGATCGAATTGCCGAATTTGAGTGCAAATACCAAGCCTAATAGCTTGAGCTGGCATTCTGCGTGCTCTAACCTATTTAGCAAGGTGGCCAAGGTAGCAGCCGTTGGCCTCCTTGCTTTGGCCGTTTCTACTCCTGTTTTCGTCGGTACTCCCTCGCAGGCTGGTGGTGAAACCCGCAGCCTGAAGATCTATTATGTCCACACCGGCGAAAAGGCCGTCATTACCTACAAGCGTAATGGCAGGTTCGATCCGGACGGCCTGGAGAAGCTGAACCGCATCCTGCGCGATTGGCGCAAGAATCAGCCCACCAAGATGAACCCGCGCCTGTTCGATCTGATCTGGGAGGCCTACCGCGAAAGCGGTTCGCACGAATTCATCTATGTGATCTGCGGGTTCCGTTCGCCTGGCACCAACGAGATGCTGCGCACGCGTTCGGCCCACACCGGCGTTGCCAAGAAGAGCCAGCACATGCTCGGCAACGCGATGGACTTCTATCTTCCGGACGTCAAGCTTTCCAAGCTGCGCGAAATCGGCATGAAGCTGCAGGTGGGCGGTGTCGGCTATTATCCGACTTCGGGTTCGCCTTTCGTCCATATGGACGTCGGCGGCGTGCGTGCATGGCCGCGCATGGATCGCCAGGATCTCGTCCGCCTCTTCCCGGATGGCAAGACGATGCATATTCCGGCCGACGGCCGGCCGCTGCCGGGCTACCAGCAGGCAGTCGCCGATTACAAGCGCCGCATGTCGTCCGACGATATCCAGATCGCCAGCTCCTCTTCGTCGCGCCGCGGCTTCTTTGCCCGTCTGTTCGGGGGCGGTGGTGCGGATGAGGAAGAGGATAATGCAGATACCGGTACGGCGGCAGCACCGGTGGCTGTCGCTTCGGCTGCTCGCAAAGGCCAGCCCGCTCCAGCCGCCAGCGATGATGGTGACGATGGCGCCGCTCCGGCTCCGGCCCAGGTTCAGGTCGCCAGCGTAAACGCGCCCGTTCCGCAGGTTCGCCCGGCATTCGGCAATCAGCCTGCCGGCAGCGATGTTGCTTCCGCTCTCGTTTCGCCGTCTCGCAACGCTGCTCAGGACGCGCTTGCCGCCGCCATGCCGGATACGGGAGATCAGCCGCAATATGCCGATCTTCGCTCCTATCATGTGCCGGTGCCGTCCTTGCTTGACCGCCGCTCACCCGGCGATGCCGAAGTGGCATCGGCCGAGGCTGACATGAAAGGCCAGTTGGCTGCCGTTCCGGTGCCGGCGCAGCGTCCGGAATTGGCCGAAAGCCTGCTGGCATCAGCCGATGCGGATCAGGAGGCCGCCGACGACCAGGCCGATGCAGGCGCGCTTTCGCCTTCGGTCATTGCGGCTCTGGAGCAGAGCCGTCCGGATCGATCGGATGTCAACAATGCGGTTGCGATGACCCAACCGTCGAACAACGTCGCGTCCAAGGATCAGCTGCCCGCGGCAGGTGGTGGTCTGGCTGCCGGTAATGATGCAGCGCAGGCTATTGCCTCCGTCCTGCCGCAGCAGAGACCGACCCAGCAAATGCCGATGCAGGTGGCCGCACTCGCGCCGGTTCGCGGTGAGGTGAAGGCCAGTAGCCGTCGCTTCAATGACGGTTTCGAGCCGACAACGCCGCAGGAACGCCCGATTGCCGCTGGCATTGCGACCAAGGGCGGGCGGCCGAACAAGCAGGATGCCGTCGTGGCCGATTCGGGCCGTGCAACTGTGACAACTGCGCCGACGCTGACGGATAAGATGATCTCGCAATGGGCGATCGCAAAGGCTCGGGTCGAGATCGTGAACCGCCCGGTCAAGGCGCCGCGCTTCGTGAGCCCGACGCTTCGTGCCCAGCCGACCGCCGTTTACACGGACGGTTTCAAGGTGCAGACCGCGTCGATCGATCCCGAACGCTTCAGCGGAAGTGCAGTGAATTTTCTTCAGGTGAAGAAGTTCAATTCGGTCGAATAGACCAGACAAACCGTCATCGCTTCGGGAGCCCGTTTGGGCTCCTTTTTGATTCGGCAAGATGTCACCTCTTTGCGTTCGCAATCGGCTTCTTGCACTCTCAAGCCCCACACAAATCTGAGCTGACGCGTGGTCCTCGGGGGCTGCTGTTGCTTGCGGGTGACATCGCGACGGCTTTCAGGTTCGTGTCAGGATTTAGGCATGCTTTCTTGATCGACCATTCAGTTTGGCTTCATTTGGCTTCGTTAGGTCGGCGATTTCAGACCTGATGGATACTCATATTTGACCCGCAAGACGGCAATCATCATCGGCAATGGCAAGCTGCATCGCGACCTTTCCGAGGTCGTGGACAATGCTGAATTCGCAATGCGCTTCAACGAGCCGAAAGCCTCGATCGGGATGAGCGGCTCACGCACCGATATTCTCATGCTTGCAGCTTCCAGCAAGCCGATGCAGCGCCGATTGACGGCCCCGGCCTTTCTGACAAGCCCGACTTTTACGGCCGCCAAAGAGGTTGTGCTGGCCTATCATCCCGATATCATCCGCAAATATCACCCCAAGCCCAATCTTCTCTCGCGCCTCAAAGGCAGGAGAAGCGATTGGACGATGCGGACGATCGAGTTGGTCGGCGCCGCCGGCAAGGAAATCCGCATCATGCCGCCGCAGTTCTACATCGAGGGCTGCGAGGAACTCGGCGTGAACCAATGCCGCATGCACCAGCTCTTTCCGAGCACCGGCTTCTTCGGCATCCGATATGTGCTGTCACGATTGCCCGCCGACGAGTGGGAGGTGAAGCTGTGCGGTTTCAGCTGGGAAGGGTGGAAACGCCATGCCTGGCTGGACGAGCGCCGCTGGGTTGAAGACAAAATGGCGAGCGGCCGCATCAGCATGCTCGTTTAGCCTTCCTTCAGTTGTTCAGACCAGTTGAAAACAACCATTTTCAGTTTGGCCTCAGGTTTGCCTAAGCTCGCTTTCATTCAGGGTTGCTAGAGCCTCGCGAAATATGACCTCGAGGTATCCATTCATGCAAGCCCACGAATTCAACCCGTCTTCGGCGATGCCGCTCGAAAGATCTCATACGGGATTCGAGTTCGCTCCTGCGTCCAATTCGGCGGGTACCGTTCTGGACGCGCCCGGCCAACCCGTTATTCGTGGCTTCATCATCCATCTCGCTCGCGCCCGCGATCGCATGCCGCAGGTCGAAAGGCTTGTTGCAAAGCTTCCGGTGCAGAGTGAGGTCATTGAGGCAGTCGATGGCCGCGCTCTGGGTGTCGCCGAGATCGACAATGCCTACCGTCCTCGGCTCCAGAAGCCATATTATCCGTTTGCCATGAGCGCGGGCGAGATCGCCTGCTTTCTGTCGCACCGTAAGGCTTGGGCCGCCATCGTCGAGCAGGGCATCGATGCCGGCCTTGTCTTCGAGGACGATGTCGAGATCGACGATGCGTTCCATGCCGCTTTTGCCGCCGCCAAGGCCTGCCTGAAGCCAGGTTCTTTCATTCGCTTCCCGTTTCGCATGGGCAAGGAGCACGGCAGATGTGTTCTCTCCCAGGGGGAGGCCGATGTCATTCAGCCGACGCGGATTGGGCTTGGCATGGTGGCGCAGCTTGTCAGCCGCGATGCTGCCATCCGCCTGCTGGAGGCGACCTCCGTCTTCGATCGACCCGTCGATACCACCATGCAGATGAGCTGGTTTACCCGCGTGTCCCCGCTTTCGGTCTTGCCCGGCGGCGTGCGTGAAATCTCTCCCCAGCTCGGCGGCAGCACGATCAAAAGCCGCAAGACAGTAATGGGAATGCTCTCCAGAGAGGTGTTGCGGCCACTCTATCGTGCCAAGATCGCGCTTCGCTCGCGCCGCATCATCTGAGATCATCCATCGTGGCCGTTCCGATCCTCGCATATCATCAGATTGCGGTACCGCCGTCGCGCAAGGCGCCGTTCAGAAGCATGGTCGTCCATCCAGAAGCCTTCCATCGTCAGATGGAATGGCTGAAAAGGCTTGGAATTCAGGGTGTATCGCTGCGGGAGGCAATGCCTTACATCCGCGGCGAGAAGACCGGCAAAGTCGCTGCCATCACCTTCGATGACAGCTATGCCAATGTTTATGAGAATGCCTTGCCCGTGCTGCAGGAGCTCGGCTTCACCGCCACGAATTTCGTCGTGGCGAACCAGATCGGCGGCAGCAATGTCTGGGATGTCCCCCTTGGCGTGGCGCCGGCGCCTTGCATGTCGGTCGAGCAGCTGAAGCACTGGCACAGCCTCGGGCACGAGGTGGGATCGCACACACTCGATCACGTCCGCCTGCCACAATTGCCCATGGAAGAGGCACGCCGTCAGATCACGCATTCGCGCGAGCTGCTCGAAGATTTGCTGGATGAGGGAATCTCGTCCTTCTGCTTTCCCTATGGCGACGAAACGCCGCTCGACCGCGTGCTTGCCTATGAAGCCGGTTACAGCGCCGCAACGACGACACGCCGCGGTCGGGCCCGATCAAGCGACGATCCCTTCGGCTTGCCGCGCGCGACCATCCGGCGCAACGACAGCTGGCTGCATTTCGTCAAGAAATGTGTCCTCGGATAGCCGGCCGAACCTTCGGATCATGGTGCGACCGTAAGCTGTAGCTGCCGTCGGTCTTATGGCCGGCAGAAAGTACGGCGCCTGCGCATGTTAGCCTTCATCCCGCGTCATCGGCCGCTGCGGCTGCTATGGCTGCTTTTTCGCCACCGGATCGGCAATCAGATGGGCACTGCTATCGCTGAGTATGGCAGCTCCACCGACATGGTTCTGTGCTGTCGCCGCTGGCGGCAAGAGGGTCCAGGTGAAATAAGCGATCAGACCGCAGACGCCGAGCAGGAAGATGGTGAGGATCGCGGGGATGGACCACTCCTTCGTGAACATCGGTGTTTCCTGACGCGACTTGAAAGAAGCCCGACGTCCGGCTGCCGTCTTATTGAGCTGTGTTGGCACAAGCGCCTCCAATATTACGCGTCGCGGTCGAAAGTGTTGTTGCGAAGGTCGGTTTCCGCACGATCTTCCTCATTATCTGCCTCGATGAAGCACGTACGACATTCGTCATTTGGGCTCAATGCGGCAATTTGGTATGCCCATCATTGTCACCGTTTACAGGCTGCGCCGAGGTCGGCTACAGATGATCGACGGGGTTCGCGCCGGCGGATAGGCGAGCCTCATATCACCAAGTCGCGAGGCTCGGTCAGGCTCCGGTGCTTGCGCGAAGGGGAATTGGAATGCCCATCGAATCCTGGAGAGGCGGCGAAGTCGACGTTGCCGTGATCGGTGCCGGCGCAGCCGGTGTAGCTGCAGCCCGGCAACTGCAATTGCTTCGGCCGGATCTCTCGATCCTCCTGCTCGAGGCCTCCCATCGTGTCGGCGGCCGGGCCTGCTCGATCCGTCCGTTCGGAGCCGATACCGCTGCGCTAGACCTCGGCTGCGGCTGGCTGCATGGCGCGCGCACCAATGCCTGGACTGATATTGCCGAGGAAGTGGGTCTGACCGTCGATCGCACGCCTGCGCCCTGGAGCGATGGCGGCCATCGGCTGGAACAGAACGATCCCGATGCAAAGGCTGCGGCTGCCGCCGTCAACGACTTCTTCGGGCGGGTCTATGAGTATGAGGGCGATGCAGACGCCGATCTCTCGGCCATGTTGTCTCCTGATGATCCGTGGAATGAAAGGATTTACGCCGTCGGCGCCTTCATGACCGGGGGAGAGCTCGACAAGTCTTCGGTGATCGATCTTGGCCGCTACGATCCCGGCCCTGGTCCTGACTGGCGCGTGCAGCAGGGCTACGGCACCTTGGTTGCCACCTACGGTCTGCCGGTGCCGACCGTTGTCGGCGCCGAGGTCCGCCGCATCGACCACAGCGGCGTCGGCCATATCGTGCTTTCGACAGCCAAGGGTGAGCTGCGGGCGAAGGCCGTCATCGTCACCGTCTCCACCAATGTGCTTGCGGCCGAACGCATTACCTTCTGGCCGCCTTTGCCGGAAAAGATCGAGGCGGCGTCCCGCCTGCCGCTCGGCCTGGCAAACAAGCTTTTCCTTCGTGTTGCCGAGCCGGCGATGTTTCCGAAGGATACGCATGTGACGGGATCGCAGCATAGCCGCCGGACGGGCGCCTATCACCTGAAGCCATTCGGTGCGCCGGTCATCGAGGCCTATTTCGCTGCCGACCTCGCGCTCGATCTGGAGCGGCAGGGCGTCGATGCGATGTTTGACTTTTCGGTGGAGCAGTTGAAGCGCGTCTTTGGTGCCGATGTCGGCAAGACGCTGTCGCCGCTGGCTGCGTCAGCCTGGGCGGGAGAGCCTCTCTTCGGTGGTTCTTATTCCTATGCGACGCCCGGCGCTTCCGACCTGCGCAGCGTCCTTGCCGCTCCTCACAACGAGCACTTGTTCTTCGCCGGAGAAGCCTGTTCGAAGACGCGTTATTCTACCGCGCACGGCGCCTATGAAACCGGCGCGGCTGCCGCCGAAGCCATCGCGAAAACGCTATGATGGAAGCCCCATGAGACCGATAGCCAGCTTCCAGGCGAGAAATAGCGATTCGCCTCGTAATTTTATGCAAATCGCTCTTAAACTTGCGTGAGAACAGGCGTAAACGCAATCAAATACCACCCGATTTGATTTACACCATCCTTCGGGAGATGGGCGGCGAAAGCCGCAGCAAAAGAAGCATTGGAGGAGCCATGAGCACCGGCGAAACATTAATCTTCGACATCCAGAAAAATCCCAATCCCGCGACGGCGAGCGAGCGGGAAGCGCTGCTGCAGAACCCGGGCTTCGGCCGCATCTTCACCGATCACATGGTAACGATCCGCTACTCGCAGGATCGCGGCTGGCACAGCGCCAAGATCGAGCCGCGCAAGGCGCTTGCTCTCGATCCGGCAACCGTGGTGCTTCATTATGCCCAGGAAATCTTCGAAGGCATGAAGGCCTATCACCTGCCGGATGGCGGGGCCGCCCTTTTCCGCCCGAGCGCCAATGCGCGCCGTTTCCAGAATTCGGCCGAACGGCTGGCGATGCCGCGCTTGCCGGAAGAGCTTTTTGTCGAGTCCGTACGCGAGCTGGTCAAGATCGAGCGCGAATGGATCCCGACCGCGGAAGGGGCATCGCTCTATCTCCGGCCGTTCCTGATCGGCACCGAAGTCGCTCTCGGCACAAAACCGTCGGCGGAATACATCTACTGCGTCATTGCTTCCCCGGTCGCCTCCTTTTTCAAGGGCGGCGGATCGGCCGTCACGCTCTGGGTCTCCGAGAATTTCACCCGCGCCGCGCCTGGCGGCACCGGTGCGGCCAAGTGTGGCGGCAACTATGCCGCAAGCCTTGCCGCATTGGCTGAGGGCCAGCGCGAAGGCTGCGATCAGGTCGTCTTCCTCGATGCCGTCGAAAAGCGCTGGATCGAGGAGCTTGGCGGCATGAATGTCTTCTTCGTCTTCGATGACGGCTCCCTGCAGACGCCGCCGCTCACCGGCACGATCCTGCCCGGTATCACCCGCGATTCGCTGATCAAGCTTGGGCGCGACATGGGCCTGACGGTGCGCGAAGAGCCCTATTCGATCGAGCAGTGGCAGGCGGATGCCGAGAGCGGGCGCCTGCGCGAATCCTTCGCCTGTGGCACGGCGGCTGTTGTGACTCCGATCGGCAAGGTGAAGGGCCGCAAGCACAGCTTCACCATCGGCGACGGCAATGCCGGCGCTACGACGCAGCGCCTGAAGGCGGCGCTGACCGACATCCAGTTCGGCCGCGCGCCTGACAAGAACGAGTGGCTGGACCGCCTGTTCTAAGCGAACCATGAACTCATATCCGGCGGGAAAAGGCATGTGAGCTGTCCCGCCGGCTTCTGACTCAAGAGCGGTTCAGCTTTTCGTGAAATATCTGAAGCGCTCGATCTCTTTGTTTCACGCAATTCCGGACGGAAAACCGCTGCGCACTTTTCCTGGAATTGCTCCAGAGTTCGCATAGTCACCCGAAACATCGGAGTTGTTATGATGACCAACCTCAGCGAACGTCCCGGCGCCGCGCCGGGCGAGGAGATCGGTTTTGTCGGTCTCGGTGTCATGGGCCAGCCGATGGCCCTCAATCTCGCAAAGGCAGGCACCAGGCTGGTGGTGTGGAACAGATCGCCGGCAGCGGCCGATCCGTTGCGCGAGGCGGGTGCGACGGTTGCTGTAAGCGTCGAAGAGGTGTTCGAACGCGCCCGCATCGTCGTCCTCATGCTGGTCAATGAAATGGTGCTGGACGCGGTGCTGCGGCGTGGAACACCGGACTTCGCCAAGCTGGTTGCCGGCCATATCGTGGTTTCGATGGGATCCAATCCGCCCGACTATTCGCGCGGGCTAGCCGCCGATATTGTCGCTGCCGGCGGACGCTATGTCGAAGCCCCGGTTTCGGGCTCGCGGAAGCCTGCCGAGACAGCGCAGCTGGTCGCGCTGCTCGGCGGCGATGCGGAGACGGTTGCCGAGGTGCGGCCGCTGCTTGCGCCGATGTGCCGCGAAACGATCCTGTGCGGTCCGGTCGGCAATGCGCTGCTGATGAAGCTGGCTGTCAATCTCTATCTCTGCACGACGCTGGCGGGTCTCGCCGAAGCCTCGCATTTCGCCGAGCGGAACGGCCTCGATCTCGAAACTTTTCAGGCAGCGATCGATTCCGGCCCGATGGCCAGCGATCTGACGCGCGTGAAAATTCCGAAGCTTGTTGCGCGGGATTTTTCAGTGCAAGCGGCGACAGCCGATGCGTTCAATAGCACGAAACTGATTGCCGAGGCGGCTCGTGCCGTCGGCACGGCATCGCCGGTCCTTGATGTCTGCCGTATTCTTTATGGCGAGAGCGCCGAACTCGGCAACGGCCGGCTCGACATGGTGTCGGTAGTTGCGGCCATCGAGGCTCGCACCGAAGCGCTCCGGCGGCATTGAGGGACGCGTAATTTCATCAAGCCCACGCTTGGGAAGTCGTCTTGCGGCACCTATGTTGCATGGAGACCTGAACAGACATTTCTGAAAGGACGCCGGACATGTCTGCCCCTATGGATAGCAATCTTTTTCAACAACTTGGCTTGAAGCATCCGTTGATCGTCGCGCCGATGGCGGGCGGTCCTTCGTCGGTGGAGCTGGTGGCGGCGGCTTCTGCCGCAGGCGCGCTCGGCGCCATGGGCGGCGCCTATCTAAACGCCGCGGCCATCGAAGCCTTTGCAGCTCAGGTGCGTCAACGAACCGACAGGCCGTTTTCGATCAATCTCTTCATTTCGCACTCAATCCCGGAAGTTGCCACTGATCGGTTTGAGCGCGCGGCGGCGGCGACCGTACGATATCGTCAGGAATTAGAACTGCCTTCGCCGCAGCTTTCGCCTCCCTACGAAGAGGATTTCGATGCGCAGTTCGAAGCTGTCTTGCGTATCAAACCCGCATGCTTCAGCTTCGTCTTCGGCCTGTTGCCGGTCGGCTATGTACGGGAAGCGAAGAAGGCTGGCATTCCGCTGATCGGCACGGCGACCACACTCGGCGAGGCGAGGGCGTTGGAAGAGAGCGGCGTGGATGCGATCGTGCTGCAAGGCTTCGAAGCGGGCGGTCATCGCGGCATTTTCGATGCGCGGGCAGCGGATCCGGAAATCGGGATGCGCGATCTCCTGGCGCAATGCGTCGGCACCGTTCGTTTGCCGCTGATCGCAGCCGGCGGCATCATGACCTCAGGCGATATTCGCGCGGCGCTGCAGGCGGGCGCGCAGGCCGTGCAGATGGGCACGGCCTTCCTTGCCTGCGCAGAGGCCGGAACATCGGCACCTTATCGAAAAAAGCTGCTGGAAACGCCGGAGCGCCGGACGCGAACGACACGCGCCTTTTCGGGCCGCTTTGCGCGGGGCATCGAGAACCGCTTCATGAACGAGATGGATGGGAAGCCTGATGCCATTCTTCCCTTTCCGGCGCAAAACAAGTTCACGCGGGATATACGCGGTGCATCGATGGCGAAGGGATCGCCGGATTTCCTGTCCCTATGGTCGGGAACCGGCAAGGGCGAACTCTGGCAGAACGGTGCGGCCGAATTGATCGGCCGTCTATTCGCAGAATGATGCGCTCAAAAAGAAAGGAGCCGGCAAGCCGGCTCCCGATCATCTCGCAAGGCTGGTGAGGCCTTGATTATTCCATGCCGAGTGCGGCCATGTAGGTCTGCAGGATGGATTCTTCTTCCAGGCGTTCGTTCGCGTCCTTCTTGCGAAGGCGGATGATGGTGCGGATCGCCTTGGTGTCGTAGCCGCGGCCCTTGGCTTCGCCCATGACGTCCTTGATGTCGGACCCAATCGCGGCCTTTTCTTCTTCGAGGCGTTCGATGCGCTCGATGAATTGACGCAGTTCCGCCGCGGCCACGTTCTCGACGCTGTTCTCTTCCATGCAATTCTCCTAAAGGGTCTCAAAGGGTCGCTTGCAGCCCGTCGCAGATGAGATCGGTCGGTCACCGATAGGGGCACATCGCTTCGGGGCTTGCGCGGGATTTCGAATTCGATCGGGCAGTTGACGTGCCGCGAATGGCGCGCAAGGTCAAGCCGAATTGGTGAAGGGAGCGTTAATCTTTCGGCTTGTTTTGCTCGAAAGCGGCTTTTTGCACAGGCGAGGCTTCTTTCTGGTGCAGGTTCTTCCAATCCTCGTAGGGCATGCCATAGATCACTTCGCGCGACTCGTCCTTGCTGACAGGCAGGCCCGCCTCTTCAGCCGCTTCGCGATACCAGTTCGAGAGGCAGTTGCGGCAGAAGCCGGCGAGGTTCATAAGATCGATGTTCTGAACGTCGCTGCGTTCGCGCAGATGCGCAACGAGGCGGCGGAAGGCAGCGGCCTCGAGCTCGGTCTGCTGTTCCTTGGTGACTTCGGTCATCTCTTTCTCCTCAATTCGCTTGCCGGCTCACGCCTCGTAAGGCCCAGTGCGCGAAGGATATCGCTTATATTCGTGGAGCGCCGGATCGGCATTGATCTCTGCGAAGATCGGTGTCAGGCGATCTGCCCATTCGACAATGCCGGCCTCGTCGCCGATCAGATCCTGCCGGACTTCCAGCAGCGCATGCCCAATGCCTTTCATCATGCAATGGCGGAACATGGTGTCGTTGCGCAGCGCACCGTCATACGGCTCATTATCTCCGATAACGAGATCGGTATCGGCGCTGAGCTTTGCAAGGAGCGGCACGACTGCACGGTCGTCGCTATCCCAGAGCACGCTGGCATGCCAGGGGCGCGGCACACCCTTCCACGCCGGCGTGAAGGAGTGCATCGAGAAAACCAGGGGTGCCTTGCCCGTTGCTTCTGCCACGGCGGAGATCGTTTCGTCGACCGCTTCATGATAGGGCCGATGGAAGGCTTCTATACGGTAGTTCCATTCCTCATCCGTGATTGGATGATTGCCTGGGATGATCGCGCCATCCGAGATCTTCATGACGAGCGTGGGGTCGTCCTCGCCGCGGTTCGGATCGATCAGCAGACGGGAAAAGCCGCCGAGCACGCCCGGCACATCGAGCCGCGCGCAAAGATGACGGCAGAGGCTTTCGATGCCGATGTCATAGGCGATGTGGCGGGAGAAGGCGGTCTCCGGCAGGCCGAGACTGCCGTAGCGCTCCGGCAGGCGCCGCATGGCGTGGTCGCCGAGAATGACCATGCCTTTGTCACGATTGCCGGGTATGAATTCAAATGGTCTGAAATCGGTCATGCGGATTGTCGATTATTGAAATTTTCAACTCTTTGTTTGATTGCATGTGCGGATGGAAGGTGCAAGGTTTGCAGCTTCGATCGGATGAGGGGCGGTGCATGGTGCCGCCACCATCCCGTGAAGAAAATATAATCGATTAGAGTTGCGTTGACATTCATGGGATGGCAGCGCAAGAAGACGCAACAACGAATAACCGGGAGCCAATTGGAGCCGTGTCCAGCCAAGTCGCGCCACGTTTCGTTAAGCGGTCAGGCCCGCTCGCCCGAATCGCCTTCCTCATTCTCGCTGCGGCAGCGCCGTTCTTCTTCATGCCGAATGCGGCCCATGCCGATTTCCGAACGTGCAACGGTACGCAGAATCTTGTCGGCGTTGCGATCGGCTATCGCGCCAAGGACGGCTGGGTGACGGAGGGTTGGTGGCAAATTCCGGCCAATACCTGCGCGACTTTGATCGAGGGGCCGCTTCAATCCCGCTATTATTATCTCTACGCAGAAGATGCGGCCCGCGGCGGCCGCTGGACGGGTGACGTCGAAATGTGCGTGGCGGAAAATGAATTCAAAATCCCAGGCGTCAAGGATTGCTACGCGCGTGGCTATCAAAAGATGGGATTCAAGGAATACGACACCGGGCGCCAGGCGAGCTGGATGGTTCAGCTTTCCGAGCCCTCGGGCAGCCAAGAAAGCCAGAATTGATGAGACGAAACCGAAAAGTCAAAATCCTCGCAACGCTCGGTCCGGCCTCCTCTTCGGAGGAGATGATCCAGAAGCTTCACGAGGCCGGGGCGGACCTGTTCCGCATCAACATGAGCCACGCCAGCCATGATGTGATGCGGACGCTGATCCAGCGCATTCGCGCCGTCGAAGCTCGCTGTGGTCGGCCGATCGGCATTCTCGCTGACTTGCAGGGTCCCAAGCTGCGCGTTGGCAAGTTTGCTGACACCAAGGTCGATCTCAAGCCCGGTCAGACTTTCACGCTCGACAATCAGGATATCCCCGGCGACAACACGCGTGTCTACCTGCCGCATCCGGAAATCCTGGAATCGGTTCAGCCCGGCCACCGCCTGCTGATCGATGACGGCAAGCTGGCGCTGCGTGCCGAAAAGTGCGACGGCAAGAGCATCGTCACGACTGTCATTTCGGGCACCAAGATTTCCGACCGCAAGGGCGTCAGCCTGCCCGATACCCTGCTCGGCGTGGGCGCACTGACCGACAAGGACCGCGCCGACCTCGACGCCGTTCTCGCGACCAATGAAGTCGACTGGGTCGCGCTCTCCTTCATCCAGCGCCCGGAAGACCTGACGGAAGTTCGCAAGATCTCGCATGGCCGCGTCGGCCTGATGTCGAAGATCGAAAAGCCGCAGGCTGTCGAGCGCATCGAGGAAATCATCGAGCTTTCCGACGCGCTGATGGTGGCCCGCGGCGACCTCGGCGTGGAAATGCCGCTGGAAGCCGTTCCGGGTATCCAGAAGCAGCTGATCCGCGCCTGCCGCCGCTCCGGCAAGCCGGTGGTCGTCGCCACGCAGATGCTGGAATCGATGATCTCCGCGCCGGTCCCGACCCGCGCCGAAGTCTCCGACGTCGCGACCGCCGTCTTCGAAGGCGCCGATGCCGTCATGCTCTCGGCCGAATCCGCCTCCGGCGACTATCCTGTAGAAGCCGTTTCCATGATGGCGTCGATTGCAGGCACCATCGAGCGCGAGCCGCATTATCCCGGTATCATCTATGCCCAGCGCGCTCTTCCGGAAGCGACCGGCGCCGACGCGATCTCGCTCGCTGCCCGCCAGATCGCCGAGACGCTGAAGCTTGCCGCCATCGTCTGCTACACGTCCTCCGGCACTACCGGTCTGCGCGCCTCGCGGGAGCGTCCGCAGGTTCCGATCCTGGCGCTGTCGCCGATCATCCAGACGGCACGTCGCCTGTCCGTCGTCTGGGGCATGCATTGTGTCGTCACTCACGATGCGACCGACCTCGACGACATGGTCAACAATGCCTGCCGTATCGTCGCCGAGGAAGGCTTCGGCAAGCCGGGCGACCGCATCATCATTTCGGCCGGTGTGCCGCTCGGCACGCCAGGCGCCACCAACATGCTGCGCATTGCCTATATCGGTTCGGACGGCCAGTCCGGCGTGTGATTGCCGACATCCGATTGCGGCAGCACCTCAAACATCCGAAACCCGCTGTCGAAAGACGGCGGGTTTTTTCTTGAAGCCGAAGCGCCTGCAATCCCCAAGCAGGCCGATTGAGAAGGAGATATGCCAATGAAAGTCGGATTTCTCGGATTGGGCCAGATGGGCAGCGCCATGGCCACCAATCTCATCAAGGCCGGGCATGAGGTGACCGTCTACAATCGCTCGCGCGACAAGGCTGAGGCTCTGGCCGGCGAGGGTGCCAAGGTTGCGGCGACCGTGGCGGACGCGTGCGGCGGCGAGGCTGTCTTCACCATGCTCGCGCATGACGATGCGCTGTCGGCGGTCGTCCATGGCGATGGCGGCGTTCTGGCAAGCCTTGGCAAGGGTGCAGTTCATATTTCCGCCAGCACGATCAGCGTTGCCATGTCGGAAAGGCTGACGAGGGAACATGCCGCGGCAGGTCAGCACTTCGTCGCAGCGCCCGTCTTCGGCCGTCCGGAAGCGGCGGCTGCGGCAAAGCTCTTCGTTGCCGCCGCGGGTGCACCTGATGCGATCCAGTCGGTCACGCCGCTCTTCAACGCCATCGGTCAACGCACCTTCATTCTCGGCGAGGAGCCGAAGGCGGCCAATCTCGTCAAGCTCAGCGGCAATTTCCTCATCGCTTCGGTCATCGAGTCGCTGGGCGAGGCCATGGCGCTGGTCGAGAAGGGCGGTATCGACCGGCATGCCTATCTCGATCTCTTGACCTCGACGCTTTTCAACGCGCCTGTCTACAAGACCTATGGCGGGCTGATCGCGGACCGCAAGTTCCAGCCGGCGGGCTTCACCGCCCCGCTCGGCCAGAAGGATATTCGGCTGGCTTTGGCTGCCGGCGAGGCGCTGAACGTGCCGCTGCCGCTGGCGAGCCTGCTGCGTGATCGGTTCCTCAACCTGCTGGCGCATGGCGGCGAGGAACTGGACTGGTCGGCGATTGGCGCGCTGGCGGCGAAGGATGCGGGTCTGGTGGGGTAATTATGTAAACATCGGCAGTTGAGTTTGGGGAGAGGCACCCCCCTCTGTCCCTATCGGGACATCTCCCCCACAAGGGGGAGATTGGCAACTCGCGGCGTCGATGCTCCTCAAACGACTATTGAGTGTGCAGAAACTGCAGCTTATCGATTTAAGAAGACGGGCAGCAAACTCCCAACGATCTCCCGGGGGAGATGTCACGAAGTGACAGAGGAGGGTATCAGAGGTGCGGCAGGCTGGAAGAAAGCCCTCTTGCTAACCACCTTCCCACATGCAACCTTCCCTCTTCCAGAGGAGGGACTCCCATGCATCTGACTACGCTGCTCGCCTTCGCCACTGTTTCCTTCATCGGTATCGCGACGCCGGGGCCGACTGTGCTTCTGGCGCTGACCAATGGTTCGCGCTTCGGCATCAGGCGCGCCTTGCCCGGCATGGTGGGAGCCGTTCTTTCCGACGCGGTTCTCATCAGTGCCGTGGCCATCGGCCTTGGTGCGCTGCTGGCGGCCTCCGAATTCTGGTTCTCGACTCTGAAATGGGTGGGTGCGGCGTATCTCGCCTTTCTCGGCATCATGATGCTGCGATCGAAGGGGAGCATAGATGGCGCATTGCAGGCGAGCGCGAGTCAATCGAAGGGAACCGCTTTCTCCATCGGACTCAAGAGTTTCATGGTCGCCGTGACCAATCCGAAGGGCTATCTCTTCTTCTCGGCGTTCCTGCCGCAGTTCATCGACCCTTCGGCGCCGCAGATGCAGCAATATGTCGTGCTCGGCGCGATCTTCGCCGCGCTCGATTTCATGATCATGTTCGGCTATGCGGTATTCGGCTCGCAGGCCGTGCGCGTCCTGAAGTCGGAAGGGGCAAAATGGCTCGAACGCGCCTGCGGCGGCGCGCTTTTGGCTCTTGCCGGATCGCTGGCGCTCTATCGCCGCGCCGTGAACTAGGGTTTAGTGGCGGCTCAACGCCGCCTCGAAAACATCCCGATCGACATTGCCGCCAGAGGTGACCGCGATCACTGCGTCGCCGTTGATATGCCTGCCGTGGAAGAGTGCGGCAGCAAGCGCGACTGCGCCGCCCGGTTCAACCACGATCTTCAGCCGAGTGAACGCAAGCGCCATGGCTTTCTGCGCTTCCTCGTCTGTTACGACGAGGCCGGGGCCGCAGAGGCGTTTCATAATTGGAAAGGTGATGTTGCCCGGCTGCGGGCTGATAATAGCATCGCAGATCGAGCCTTGCAGGGCGGCATTGCGTTCGATCTTACCCGAGACCAGCGAGCGGGCGGTGTCGTCGAAATTTTCCGGTTCGCATGGGTGCGCCTTTAGGCCCGGTGCTCGGGATTCGAGCGCCAGCGCGATACCGGAGGTCAGGCCACCACCGCCGCAGGGGACGAGCACGCTGGCTGTCTCGATGCCTTCCTCGGCGGCCTGCTCTGCGATCTCCAGCCCCGTTGTTCCCTGGCCGGCGATTACCTGCGGTTCGTCAAAGGGCTTGATGAGCGTCAAGCCGCGTTCGTTGGAAATACGTGCGCCGATTTCGTCGCGATCTTCCTTCACGCGATCATAGAGCACGACCTCCGCCCCGAAGGCTCGGGTGTTGGCGATCTTTAGCTTCGGCGCATCCGCCGGCATGATGATGACTGAGGGGATGCCGTGCAGCTTTGCCGCCAACGCCACGCCTTGGGCGTGGTTGCCGGAGGAGAAGGCGATGACACCTCTGGCGCGTACGGTGGGTTCCAGCGCCGAAACCGCCGACCAGCCACCGCGAAACTTGAAGGAGCCGGAATGCTGCAGGCACTCGGCTTTCACGAACAGGTGTCGCCCCGCGATTTCATCGAGAAAGGGCGAGGAGAGCAGCGGCGTGCGCCGCGCCCGGCCGCCGAGGCGAGTGCGGGCGGCTTCGATCATTGCGATATCGACCATGGAGGGATCACTCTTCGGATTCAGAAAGACTTTCCATCCATAAAGCGCCCGTCTTTCCTTTAAAACAATGAGATTGTCTCCGTGACACTTCAGGCGATGCCTGGCAGCGAGAGGTGCCCGACATTGTAGGTCTGCAGACCGGATTTAGCCGAATTTTCGGGCGGCTCTGCCAAGAGACGGAAGCGCACCAGCGTCCAGTGGGTCGGTTCGAAGGCGACGACCGAGGCGAGGGCTTCACCGTTCGTTATAGCCCGCGCCGCTGCCTCGGCCTCCTTTGCGCGGAGCTCGGCCAGCGATGTTTCGGCGTCGATTGCGACCACCTCGCGTGTCGCGAACTTGGCGCTGCCAATATCCGCAGACGTCTCGACGTGCCAGGCGATCCAGGTGTTGACCTGAGGACGGCCGAAGTTCTCGGTGAGGGCAGAGAAGCCTGGGCCAGAGACGAAGTCGCTCAGGCCCTGTTCTTCATGCCATACGTAGAAGGGGGAATAGAGGTTCTGCCGGCTCCCCGTGACGACATCGCCCTTTCTTGCCGTCAGATAGGCCTTGAACTTCAGCCCCGGCAGATTGTCGAGCAGGGGACCTTTTTCACGGATACGGCGATCGATGATCGCCATGTCGTAGTCCGCTGGCAGGGGGAAGTTATATTGCATGGCGATCATCGGTCATTCCTCCAGCCAGGTCACGGCGTTTCCATCCTGCGCCGCCTGGATGCTGATATAGGAAAAGGCATTCTCCGGTGCCGCACCGTGCCGGTGGCGCTCGTTCGGCGCGAAGCTGATGCAGTCGCCGGCGTGCAGCTCCTCGGCCGGGCCGCCGAAACGTTCGGCAAGGCCGACGCCGGACAGAACATAGAGGATCTGTCCGTGCGGATGCGTATGCCAGCGCGTCATGACGCCGGGTTCGAGCTCGCAGCGCATCGCTGTGAGGCCGCCATTTTCAACGTTCTCCACAAGTGACTCCACCAGGAAAGAAGCGGTAGCGATGCCATCGGGCGATAGGCGCATATTCGTGCCGGCGCGATGTATGGCCGGCATTTGGGTCGATGTGGTCTGAGGCATGGCTCTCAGACCTGTTCGATCATCTGTGCGCGACCGTCGGAGAAGGACCAATCCTCGCGGGTTGCGGTGGTGATGGTGATCATGATGTCCTCGGGGCGAACGCCGGGTGCGTCGGCGAGAAGCTCGGCGACACGGCGATAGAAGGCCTGCTTGACCTCGGTGCTGCGCGGCTTGCCGATGGTGACGTCGAAAAAAACGTAATCGCCCGAACGCGGCTTGCTGGCGAAATAGGTGCGATCGAAGATGAGTTCATGCGGCTCCAGCTGATGAATAGACTGGAAGCGATCGGTCGGCGGCACGTCGAAGGCTTCGACCAGGGCGCGGTGGAAATTATCCGAAAGTGCCTTGAGATATTCCGGCGACTTGCCGCGCAGAAGGGTGATGCGGGTGAATGGCATGGGATTGCTCCTGTTTCCGTGTCACTTGACGAGCATAGAATGCCAGTGGATAATCATCCTGAAAATCAGATAATTCTGGATATATAGTCCCAAAAATATGGATGGTTATCCATGCGAAAGATCATCTTCGATCTCGATGTGCTGCGCAGTTTCGTCACTGGTATGGATCTCGGCAGCTATGCCAAGGCGGCAGACCGGCTTGGGCGTTCGACGTCTGCCATCAGCGCCCAGTTGAAGAAGCTCGAGGAGCAGGCGGGTACGCCTATCTTTCGCAAGGCGGGCCGGGGACTGGCGTTGACGGAGGCCGGCGAGACGATGCTTGGCTATGCACGGCGGATGTTGGACCTCAACGACGAGGCGGCCACGGCGCTGCATGGGACGGAGCTTGAGGGCTGGGTGCGGCTCGGCTTGCAAGAGGATTTCGGCGAGACGCTGCTGCCGGACGTATTGGGCCGCTTCGCCCGTGCTCATCCGAAAGTGCGCATCGAGGCGCGTGTCGTGCGCAATGCGGAACTTGTGGAGCGGGTGACGTCAGGCAAGCTCGATCTGGCGCTTGCCTGGAGCGATGGTTTCCGCACGGCTTATACGGACCGTATAGCTGAAGTCCCGCTCTGCTGGGTCGGCCCGGCCAGCGGCGACACGCAATGGCACGCCGATGGCGGCGAGACCATGCCGCTCGCCTCGCTTGAGGCGCCTTGTTTGCTGCGCAACATCGCCACGAAGACGCTCGATCGCGCCGGTATCGGCTGGCGGATATCCTTTGTCAGTCCGAGCCTCGGCGGGCTTTGGGCTGCGACGGCGGCAGGTCTTGGCCTGACGCTGCGTACGCCGCTCGGCCTGCCGCCAAAGGTACGGCAATTGACGCCGGGAGAGGTGGGCTTGCCGGCTTTGCCGACGCTCGATCTCGTGCTCCATCGTGCCGAGGCGGAGGGGAGCCCGGCGACGGAGCGCTTGGCGTCGATCATGCTGCAGGCGGTGCGGCAGACCATCGAGGCGGTGCCGCAGAGCCGCATATTCGAGGATGTGCTTGGTCAGGATGTCGTCATGGCCTGAGAGGAGCGCTGTCGCCTGGAAACTTCGCTGCCGAGGTCGCTGATGCGGATTTCCGCCTGTGCAGCCAGCTCATGCAGGTCACGCGGCTGGCCCGCCAGCCGTTCCATGGCGGCGATTGCGACATCCGTTGTGACATAATCCGGCTTGTGGCCGAGATTGCGGATGGTAACGAGTTCGGCGCCAGGGATATCCCGGGCAAGGCCGCGCGAATGCAATTCCTCGAGCACGATATCGTCACTGTCGCCGGTGATGATGACCGTGGGCGCCTTGATCTCGCTATAGCGCGGCGCATGGGCCGAGACGTAGGCAAAGAGATTGACCACGTCGATCGCATTGTTGCGAAAGGTTTGCGGACGTAGCACCAGTTCCGGGGCTGTTCTCATTATATAATCCGCCGGCCGTTCGTTGGGGCGGAAGATGCTGAGCGTGCCGCTTTCCACTCGACGTAAGCCGAGTGGAATGACGAGGAGTTGAGTAAAAAGCCAGCCAAGAACGGGCAGGGCGGCAAGCGTATAATACCAGTCGATGCCACCGGGCCAAGGATGGGTGGCAGGTGCCAGAAACAGTAGTCCTTTCGTCTTTTCAGGGTGTCGCATGCCGAAGGCGGCTGCGATCGCACCACCGAAGGAGTGACCGACAATGATGGCGCTCTTGATGCCGCGCTTGTCCATCAGCTTGGCGATCGCATCGGCTTGGCCGGAGGGAAGGGCGTTTTCGGCGGTCCCGCGTTCGGAATAGCCGTGACCGGGACGATCGACGAACAGCATTTCGGCGCGGCCAGATAAAGGTGCCGCAAAGGCCTCGAACTGGTCGCGCAGATTGCCGCTGGCCCCATGGATAAAGACCAGAGCCGGCAGATCAGCCGTTGCCGGGCGCGGCAAATGGACCGCGTTGAGACGGTAGCCGCCAATATCGGTAAGTTCGCCAATATTGGGATAGGCCTGCTCGATGGCGCGGGTCTTGTAGGCGGAAAAGCCCGCCGCGGCGATAAGAAGCAAGACAATGGCGACGAGGAAAGAATCGATCATTGCGGCACGGATCAAATATCTTAAGGCGCTAATCTAGCGCGATATGGCGGCTTTTCATCCCTCCAAATGCGATTTCCGCCGGGAAACCGCAGCAGAAAATCAGGTGCGGCTGCCGGCGATCTTTTCGGAGAGCTTGTCCGCTTCCTCCTGGGCCGATCGATTCGCAGGATAGACTTCGAGAAAGCGCTGCCAGGCCTTGAGGGCGAGATTATCGTTGCCGCGTTCGGTCAGCATCGCCGCCATGCCGGTCAGCGCTCCGAAATGGCGCGGTTCGATGCGCAGGACCTGATTGATGTCTTCCATCGACTTGCGATAGTCCCCGATCGCAAAATTGAGCGTGGCGCGTCGGTTCCAACCTTCGACATAGTCGGGCTTCAGCGAGATCACCTGATCGAGATAATCCATGGCGGCGGCATTGCGCTTGTCCTGAATGGCCTTGTCGGCCCATTGCATCAGGAGATTGATGGTGGCGCTGCCGGAATCGGCGAACTGGGCATTGATCTGGTCCGCAATCAGGCTTGCCTGATCGGGATCGCGCTGCCGCTTCAGCGTCGTGAACAGATTGTCGAGCTGCTGCTTTGGCGACAGGGTGCCGGAGGAATTGCCCTGATTCTGCTTTTCCACAGGGTTTGGTTCATCAGCCGGCGCCGCATGGGGTGCAGAGGCAGCCAGAGCAAACAGAATCGGCAGGGCTAGATATGACAAAGCAAAAACGCGCATGGCGGGCATAGTAGCCCGCCAATGTCGAAGATCAAAACAAATTTGATGCGATCAACTAAAACTGAGGCTCGATCGGTGGGACCGGAGCCGCGCGCTGTATCAGCCTTGGCGAGCCTTGAAGCGCGGGTTCAGCTTGTTGATGATGTAGATACGGCCCTTGCGGCGGACGAGACGGTTGTCACGGTGGCGCGCCTTGAGCGACTTGAGCGAATTCTTGATCTTCATTTTTCTGATCCGCGATCTCTGAGGGGGAATGTCACATTCGCCCGGGTCTTTAACAATCAAAAGCGCGCTCAGGGCGCGCTCTTTAGGGTGGGGAGCAAATACCCTGTCATACCCGGCCTGTCAACCATGTCAGGGCTTTTTCCCGCTGATCTCAACGCAGAAGCTGTGTAACATGCCCCATCTTGCGGCCCGGCCGGGCTTCGGTCTTGCCATAGAGATGCACCAGCGTGTCGTCAAGGCGCAGCCATTCAGGCAGCGCCAGGATATCGTCACCGATCAGATTCGTCATGACGCAGTCCGAATGGCGCCGAGGATTTCCGAGCGGCAGGCCGCCGACGGCGCGGATATGCTGCTCGAATTGCGAGATGACGCAGGCCGCTTCCGTCCAATGGCCGGAATTGTGGACGCGCGGCGCCATTTCATTGGCGATCAGACTGCCATCGGCAAGCACGAAGAACTCGATACCGATGACGCCGACATAGCCGAGCGCCGTCAATATCTTTTCCGCAGCATCGCGAGCGGCGTTCGCCGTCTCTTGCGAAATGCTCGCCGGCAGCGTGGAGGTGTGGAGAATGCCGTTGCGATGGACGTTCTCTGCCGGATCGTAGCAGGCGACCTTTCCGTCGCTGCCGCGGGCGGCGATGATGGAGACCTCGCGCTCGAAGGATACGAAGCTTTCCAGAATCAACGGAACACTGCCCAGGGCCGCGTAGCCGCCTTCGGGACTGTCGGCGGCGGAGCGATAAACGCGCTGGCCTTTGCCGTCATAGCCGAGGCGGCGCGTCTTCAGCACGCCTTGGCCGCCGAAATCGGCCAGCGCCTTTTCCAGGTCGTCCTGGCTGTCGACGGCATGGAAGCGGGCCGTCGGAATGCCGCAGCCGTTGATGAAGCTCTTTTCGGTCAGCCGGTCCTGCCCCATTTCAAGCGCCTTGGGCGGCGGATGGACCGTTACCTGCAAGGCAAGATCCTCGGCGGCGGTAACGGGCACGTTCTCGAACTCATAGGTCACGGCATCGCAGCGCTTCGCCAGCTCGGCAAGGGCGGCCGCATCGTCATAGGCGGCGACAATCTGCTCATTGGCAACGTGGGCCGCCGGACAATCGGCCTGCGGCTCGAGGATGACGGTGCGAAAATTCAGGCGGGCGGCCGCCATGGCCAGCATGCGGCCGAGCTGGCCGCCGCCGATGATGCCGATCGTCTTCGCGTTCATAGGTCGTCCATCGGATATTCGGCAACGGCGGCGCTCTGGCGCGCCCGCCATTCGTCGAGCCGGTCGGCAATCTCCTCGTCGCCGAGCGCCAGGACGGCGGCGGCAAGAAGGGCGGCATTGACCGCGCCGGCCTTGCCGATCGCGAGCGTGCCGACGGGAATGCCGGCCGGCATCTGCACGATCGAAAGAAGGCTGTCCTGACCGGAGAGCGCGCGTGACTGAACCGGCACGCCGAAGACCGGAAGAGGCGTCATCGAAGCCGCCATGCCCGGCAGATGCGCTGCGCCGCCGGCGCCGGCGATAATGACCTTGAAACCCTCGTCCCTTGCTCCCTTGGCGAAGCTCACCAGCCTGTCCGGCGTACGATGCGCGGAAATGATGCGCGCATCATAGGTAATCTCAAGCGCTTCCAGGGTGTCCGCAGCATTCTTCATGGTCTCCCAGTCGGACTGGCTTCCCATGATGATGGCGACAGGCGGTCTTTCGGTCAGCATCGTTGCGTTGTGCTCCTCAGGCGATGATGTCGGGGATGATCTGGTCTTCCAGCTTGGTCAGCTTGTCCTTGATGACGAGCTTCTTCTTTTTCATGCGCTGGATACGAAGGGCATCGCAGCCCGTCTCGATCATGGCATTGATTGCGGCATCATAATCCTCGTGTTCCTGGCGCAGCCGCGCCACGATCAGCCTGATTTCCGCCTGTTCCTGATCGGCCATGTTCATTTCCCCAGCATATCGCGGAATCGCATTCGTTCCGCCTCCTGAATTCCGCAAGCTCCTATCACCAAATGACGATAACGGGAAGTTATCCTTCTTCACGAATTTGCCGCCTATAGGCCACGTTTTCGCCTTCGACAAAGGCTCGATCTTATGGCACAGTGAGAAGGTTGACACCTAGAGCCTTGGCGAATGGATGGTCAGGGCTCTTCAGAGGAAGGAAGGGTCATATGACTGTTCAAGCACATCTTGAATCGCTCGAAAAGAAACATGTCGCGCTCGAGGAGGCGCTGCATGCGGCAATCTCATCTCCCTCTAGCAATGATACGGAAATAGCCGACATCAAACGCAGGAAACTGCGCGTCAAGGACGAAATCCAGCGTCTGCGTTCCTCCGTTCACTGAGGCAACGTTCCAAAGTTCAAAAAGCCATCGATCTTGGGGCAAGAGAGGCAGATCGAAAGGTCTTGAGGCAAATTCCCAGTCAGGATCGATGAGCATTTCCGTCTAACGGATGCGCCAGCTTCGTAGTGTCGAAGGTAGGGGTTGGCGCAATTTTCCCCATCCTATGCAACAAATGCCGTCATTGGCGACTCTCGGCTCGTTGTGGTCGCGGCACTCGCTCGTCCGGAGGTCATGTCGTTTCGATCGCGGGCTTAACTCGAAGAGCCGCCTTCGCGTCGTCATGACTGACGCTATCAGCTACCAAATTCCGCAAATTTCCAAGTATAATGAAAGCGGAAAAGCCGTTTCAGGACCAGAACTGATCCAGCCATAGGTTCAGCTTGTCGAAACCGCGGCTGTTGACCGCATAAATGCGCTTCGTGCCTTCATTGGTGACGGAAACGAGGTTGCTGTCGAGCAGCGCCTTGAGATGCTGCGAAACCGCCGGGCGGCTGATCGGCAGGCCCTGCGCCAGTTCGTTGACCGTCTTGGGTGCGCGGCGCAATTCCTCCAGCAGATGACGCCGGTTCGGGTCCGCGATGGCTGCGAATGGATCCATGGTCGACATGGCGGAAAGCTACGTCAAACACCCAAGGGCGGCAAGTTAATTGTGCGCTGCATGATATATTGTGCGAATGGCCGCTCGCGGAGGTGGCGTGCCCGATGTCCTTCATCGCGAACTGCCGTTTCGGCCGCTGCCCCTTGTCAGAGAGAGCTAACGGATTTACTCACGATTATCGAACCGGTGCGCCATCGCTGACGATGGAGGCCGAAACCATGGAAGCTCGCATGACCGTGCCCAAAGATCGTTGCCGCCTCGTACTCATCGTTCCCGACATTGCCGATATCGAGCAGCGGGCGACGGCAGTGGCCGATGCCTTGCGGGGTGGGGATGTCGCTTCGGTGATCATTCCTCAATATGGTCTCGATGACAGTACCTTCCAGAAACATGCGGAAAAGCTCGTGCCGGTCATTCAGGCCGCAGGAGCGGCAGCGCTGATTGCCGGTGACAGTCGCGTGGCGGGCCGTGCCAAGGCCGACGGGCTGCATATTGCCGGCAATATCACCGAGCTTACCGAAGCCGTCGAAAAATTCGTGCCGAAGCTGATCGTCGGCGGCGGCAGCGCGGCCGACAGGCATAGCGCATTGGAGGTCGGCGAGCTCAGACCGGACTATATCTTCTTCGGCAAGCTCGATGGCGACATCAAGCCGGAGGCGCATCCGAAAAATCTGGCGCTTGGCGAATGGTGGGCTTCGATGATCGAAATCCCCTGCATCGTCATGGGCGGCACCGATCCGAAGTCGGCGCTGGAGGTGGCGCTCACCGGCGCCGAGTTCGTGGCGCTGCACAAGGCGGTCTTTGCCGATCCTGCAGCTGCCCCCTCGATCGTCGCGGAAGTGAATGCGCTTCTGGACGAAAAAGCGCCACGGTTTGAGGATTGATAGCGGTCCATGTTGTCAGCGCCTCGATTCCGCCATCGATCCTTCCTTGCCGTGCTTGCAGCCGGGCTTGCGGCATTTCCGTTGTTGGCTCAGGCGCAATCCGGCAATGACAATACGTCCCTACCGGGTGTTTCGCAGCCGGCGGAGAAGGGGCCGCGGCCAGAAGACAATGCGCAATCCGATGACGACACAACCGTGCCGGATGCGCCGCAGCACAACGATAATGTCATGACCCGGCCCCTGGGCGCCGATGCCGGCACCTTCAAGACCGAAAAGATTCAGCCGGGCGCGGAGCCGAAAGCTGACAGCGACATCAAGCCGTCCCAGGGCGTTGGCGTTTTCGAGCGCATGGGGGCAAACTTGCCGGACCTGCCGCCGGAAAAGCCTTTCACCGGCAAGGTGGATGATGCCTATGGTGCCTTCCAACGCGGCTACTACCTGACCGCCTTCCAGAAAGCATTGCCGCGGGCGCAGCTCGGCGATCCGGCCGCACAGACCTTGATCGCGGAGCTGATGGCACAGGGCCTGGGCGTCAAGCGCGATACGAAGGACGCCGCCTTCTGGTACAGCAAGGCGGCCGAGGGCGGTGATCCCACGGCGATGTTCAAATACGCGCTGATCCTGATGGAGGGCCGCGAAGTACCCCGCGATCAGAAGAAGGCCGATGAATGGATGAAGAAGGCGGCCGATGCGGGGCAGCCTTCGGCGGAATTCAATGTCGCCCAGATGCTGACGGCCGAAAATCCAGGCCCGAAGGGTCTGCAGATGGCGCTTCCCTATTATGAAAAGTCTGCGCAGCAGGGCATTGCCGACGCGCAGTATGCCGTTTCGCAGCTGTATCTGAACCTTCCCGATCTGCCACCGGAAAAGAAGGCGCGCGCACGCGAGTGGCTGTCGCGTGCCGCCAATGCCGGCTTCGACACTGCACAGCTCGACATGGGCATCTGGCTGATCAACGGCACCGGCGGCGCGCAGGATCTCGAAAACGGCTTCAACTGGATGCGGGTCGCAGCCTATCGCGGCAACGTCGTTGCGCAAAACAAGCTGGCGCATCTTTATATCAACGCCATCGGCACGAAGCAGGATCCGGTGGCCGCCGCCACTTGGTATGTCATTTCGCGTCGTGCCGGCCTGAAAGACCCCGAGCTTGAGGATTTCTATCAAGGGATCGAGGACTACCAGCAGAAGGCGGCCATCGACGCAGCCAACAAGTATCGGCGCGCGCGATAATACGCGATAATAAAGGTGTCGGATTGAGCCTCGGCGGAGCTGATCTGAGGTCAGTTTGCGTCTGCCATAGCCTCACCACTTGAAATTCCCGCGATTTTATGGTCTTGAGGCCGCCAATCTTTATTTCCGCTGACGCTCCTGCTCCGTCGGTGCCTGCTTTCGGGCCCGGTCAGCGCTTTCTGCATTATCCAAGGAACCCCGATGGCCCGTTCTGCTCTTCTCAATGTCATGGTTCAGGCTGCCCTCAAGGCAGGAAAGTCGCTCAGCCGCGATTTCGGCGAAGTGCAGAACCTGCAGGTTTCGGTGAAGGGACCGGGCGATTTCGTCAGCCAGGCGGACCTGAAGGCGCAGAAGATCATCCGCGACGAGCTGTTGAAGGCACGCCCGACCTACGGTTTCCTCGGCGAGGAAGGCGAAGAGGTCAAGGGCACGGATGGCGCCCATCGCTGGATCGTCGATCCGCTCGACGGCACCACCAATTTCCTGCACGGCATTCCGCTGTTTGCGGTCTCGATCGCGCTTGAGCGCAACGACGAGATCGTTGCCGGCGTCATCTTCAATCCGGCCACCGACGAACTCTATACGACCGAGCGCGGTGGTGGCGCATTCCTCAATGACCGCCGCCTGCGCGTTGCTTCGCGCCGCGTACTGTCGGACAGCGTCATCGGCTGCGGCGTTCCGCATCTCGGCCGCGGCAATCACGGCAAGTTCCTCGTCGAGCTGCGCCATGTCATGGGCGAGGTCGCCGGTGTCCGCCGTCTCGGTTCCGCATCGCTCGATCTTGCCTATGTGGCAGCGGGCCGCTTCGACGGCTTCTGGGAAACCGGCCTGTCTTCCTGGGACATCGCAGCCGGCATTCTGCTGATCCGCGAAGCCGGCGGCTTCGTATCGGATTTCCATGGCGGTACCGAGATGTTCGCAACGAAATCGATCATTTGCGGCAACGAGCATATCCAGAAGGCGCTTGCCGAAGTCGTCAAGCGGCCGGTCCCGACGAAGTAAGCCATTTCTCCATTCGCCTTTTAGAGGGACAAAACAGTCTGTTCCCAACGGGCTGTTTTGTGCTTTCCGTCTCTTCAATTCGGCACAATGTTGCTCTAGTCTCCGCCTGCGGAAAATGCGGTGGCGGAGCGTGCAATGGAAAATGTGAAATTGGCGGATCTGGGATCGACCGACAATGTGTCGGGCAGCTACGCCTATAAGCTCTCGAGCCCGATGGCCTTCTTCTGGACGATGGTGCTTTTCCTCGTCATCGTCGGCTTTATCGTGGCTATCCTTTTCCGTCAGGCCCAGGTCGCGTTCCTGCACAATCCCGGCCTCAACGGCCTGATCGTCGGTGTACTGGTCGTCGGCATCCTGCTGGTATTCAACCATGTGCTGATGCTGAGACCCGAGGTTCGCTGGTTCAATCACTTCCGCGCAGTCGGCAATGCGGACAAGGTCGGCCGCAACCCGCGGCTGCTGGCGCCGATGCGGGCGCTGCTCGGCAATCGCCGTGCGATGCAGCTTTCCACGGCGACGCTGCGCTCGATCCTCGACTCGATCGCCACGCGCCTCGACGAATCGCGGGACACTTCGCGCTATCTTATCGGCCTCCTCGTCTTTCTCGGCCTGCTCGGCACATTCTGGGGTCTGATCGGCACGATCGGCTCGATCAATGACGTCATCCAGGGCCTCGACGCGGGCACCGGCGACTCAGGTGACATTCTGAGCGCTTTGAAATCAGGTCTTTCCGGCCCGCTTGTGGGTATGGGCACGGCCTTCTCCTCCTCGCTGCTCGGCCTTTCCGGCTCACTGATCCTCGGCTTCCTCGATCTCCAGGCCGGCCGTGCTCAGAACCGTTTCTACACCGAACTCGAGAACTGGCTTTCCTCGGTCACGGATGTCGGTTCCGATATCACGCCCGTCATCGAAAATGCCGCCGGCGCCTCCTCGGAGGATGTACGTGCGCTTTCCGACTATCTGCGCAAGATCGCCGAGGAGGGCGGTGGTCAACGCTCGGTGACTGCGATGGCGAACCTCGCCGAAGGCATTCAGGGCCTGGTCAAGAACATGCGTAACGAACAGCAGATGCTGCGCGACTGGATCGAGGCCCAGCAGGAAGAGGCGAAATCGATGCGCCGCACGCTCGACCGCCTCGCCGACCGGATCAGCCATACCGAGAAGACCGGGAGCAAGTAAGCCATGGCGCTCGCCCGCAACCGACGCCACCAGAGAAGCGTCGACTATTGGCCCGGCTTCGTCGACGCGCTGTCCACGCTGCTCATGGCGATCATGTTCCTGCTGACTGTATTCGTCGTTGGCCAATTCATTCTCAGCCGCGAAATTTCCGGGCGCGACGAAGTGCTCAATCGCCTCAACAGCCGCATCAACGATCTGGTGCAGCAGCTGGCGCTGGAAAAAAGCGGCAAACAGGATCTGGAGGATGCTGTCGCCAATCTTCAGGCATCGCTGTCCTCGGCCGAGACTGAGCGTTCGCGGCTGCAAGACCTTCTCGCAGCAGGCTCCGGCAGCAGCCAGGCTGCGGAAAAGCGGGCCGGATCGCTTTCGCAGGAGCTTGACGATCAGAAGCAGGTGAGCGCACGGGCGATGAGCCAGGTCGATCTCCTCAATCAGCAGATTGCCGCCCTGCGCAGCCAGATCGCCGCTATCGAAGCTGCCCTTCAGGCATCGGAAGCCAAGGATCAGTCATCGCAGGTGAAGATTGCCGATCTCGGCCGGCGGCTGAACGTGGCGCTGGCACAGCGCGTACAGGAGCTGAACCGCTATCGTTCCGACTTCTTCGGCCGCCTGCGCGAAATCCTTTCGGATCGGGATAATATCCGCATCGTCGGCGACCGCTTCGTGTTCCAGTCCGAAGTGCTTTTCCCGTCCGGCGCTGCCGATCTCAATCCGGCGGGCCAGGCGGAGATGACGAAGCTTGCCACAGCTCTCGTCGACCTCGCCAAGGAAATCCCGCCCGAGATCAACTGGGTGCTACGCGTCGACGGGCACACGGACAATGTGCCGCTTTCGGGCAATGGGCGTTACCCGGACAACTGGGCGCTGTCGTCGGCGCGCGCCATCGCGGTCGTCAAGTTCCTGATCTCGCAGGGTGTGCCCGCCGACAGGCTTGTCGCTGCCGGCTTCGGCGAATTCCAGCCGATCGCACCGGGCGATACGCCGGATGCTCGCGCCACCAACCGCCGCATCGAGCTGAAGCTGACGGAGAAGTAATCGCTCATCGCTCCGGCGATGCGATGCTATCGAGGCGTGCCTGCAGGAATTGCCGCACGGCTTCGCTGTCACTGAGGCCGATCGCGGTGCGGTATGCGTGGGAAGCGCCTTCCTCATCTCCGGCTTCGGTCAGCAGGTGGGCGCGCACGGCCCAATAAGGCTGATAGTTGACGATTTCGCGCTCGGCTATCCGGTCAAGGAGAGCCAACCCCGCAGCAGGACCTTCCACTTTGCCCGTCACCGCGGCATAGCTGACGCGGGCGCCGACGGTCGGTTTCATCATAACGAGCGCCTGATAAAGCTTGGCCAGAGCTGCCCAGTCAGTGACGCCCGAGCGTCGCCGGTCGGCATGCACGGACTGGATCGCAGCCTGACACTGGAACGGGCCGAAGCGCCCGAATGCACCCGCCTTTCGTAATAGATTGTCGGCTTCCGCGATCATTTCGACGTTCCAAAGGGCCATGTCCTGCTGGCCGAGAGGGACATATCGCCCATTCGCGTCGCGCCGCGCTTTGTGACGGGATTGGCTGTAGAGCATCAGCGACAACAAGCCGGCGGCTTCCGGTTCCTCGGGCAGGGTCGCAAGCAGCGTGCGGCCGAGCCAGATGGCTTCATCCGCTAAAGATCTTTGCTTGCCGATCTCTCCGTCGACACCGTCCCAGCCAAGGCCATAGGCGGCATATATCGCCGAGAGCACGCTTTCCAATCGGTCCGGCAGTGCGGGCCGCTCCGGAACGATGAAGGGAATATGTGCGTCGCGGATCTTGATTTTTGCCCGTACCAGCCGCTGGCTCATGGCTTGCGGCGAAACGAGGAAGGCCTTGGCTATGGTCGCGGCATCGACGGCCAGCACGGATTGCAGCATCAGCGGGGTGTGAGCCGAGCGATCCAGAGCCGGATGGGCGCAGACGAAGAGGAGCTTCAGGCGCTCATCCGGAAAGGTGGAATTGTCGGCATTCATGCGTTCCTCCGCTTCTTCGAAGGCCATCATGATCCTGTCCCGCGCTCCGGCCCTGACGTTCTCGTGCCTGACACGGCGAAGGAGGTTACGCTTGGCGGCAACCAGCAGCCAGGCTTCCGGATTGTCGGGGATGCCGCGTTCCGGCCACGTACTCAACGCTGCCGCGATCGCATCCGACAAAGCATCCTCGGCCGCCGGCACGTCGCGGAAGCGTGCGGCGAGGAAGGCGATCAGCTTGCCGTAGGATTGACGCGCCGTTTGCTCGGCGGCGCGTCCGGCATCCAACGCCATGATGGCTACATCTGCAATCGCGGCCGTATCTCGACCGAACCTTGCTGGGAGATCGGTACGCGCAGCGCCCATTCCAGCGCGGCATCGAGATCCGGCACATCGATCAGGTAGAAGCCGCCAAGCTGCTCCTTACCGTCAGGGAATGGACCGTCCTTTACTTCATGGTCCTCGCCCTGGCGACGGACAACCGTTGCCGTCTCCGGCGCCGTCAATCCCGCGCCGCCCGTCATGATGCCGGCCTGGATAAGCGCCTGTGTGTAGGCGATCCAGCCGTTCTTGTAGGTCGGATCTTCGCGGCGTTTGAAATCCTCAGGTGCTTCTCGAATGATCAAAGCATATTGCATGAGATGGGTCTCCCATTTGCAGTTTTGATGACGGCCGGACGGTGCTCCCCGGAAAGCTGAATGCCGGAATATACAACACCGCTGGCAAAACGGCTTCCTGCCGCTTCGACATAATGAGCCGCGGGCCTGAGTGAATTCGACACTCGCGAAAAGATTTCTTGAAATTCGCCTCAGAAAAATCAAAACGACCGGCATGCCCAAAGGGCAGCCGGCCGTTAATGGCTTTGCAGCGAGTGCGTGACGCGAGAATTATGCGGTGGCGGTGGTCTGGTCGTCGATGACGGCGCCGCCAACGTGAGCCTTGATCGATTCGATGGCATGCAGGGCCGAGGCCTTCGCCTTATAGCCTTCCGAACCGAACATGGTTTCGCCGTTCGAGGCCTTGAAGCGGAAGCGAAACTCGCCGGCCTTGTCCTTGTAGACTTCAAATTTATACATGGTGCACGTCTCCTAGAATCGCGTCAGCGCGGGATAACGCCGAAAATCTAGCTCAACTTTGAAACTATTTCCACAAGGTTGTATTCGAGACGACTTGCCCGCTATTTCGCGACGAGCATGTGGTCCTCGATGCCGGCATCGAATTGCAGGCGCGCGAGCTTGGCGTAGATGCCGCCGTGGCGGATCAGGCTCTGGTGCGTACCTTCCTCGACGATGCGGCCCTGATCCAGCACCAGAATGCGGTCGGCCTTGAGCACCGTCGCCAGGCGGTGGGCGATGACGAGGGTCGTGCGTGCTTCCATCAAGCCCTCCAGCGCCTTTTGAACGAGCGTCTCGCTTTCGGCATCGAGCGCGGAGGTCGCTTCATCGAGCAGCAGGATAGGCGCGTTCTTCAGGATGGCACGGGCAATGGCGACGCGCTGGCGCTGGCCGCCCGAAAGGGTGACGCCGCGTTCGCCGACCTGCGTATCATAGCCCATTTCGAGGCGGGAAATGAACTCGTCCGCCTGCGCGGCAATCGCGGCGGCGCGCACTTCGTCGCGCGAGGCGCCCGGGCGGCCGAAGGCGATATTGTCATGAATGGAGGCGGCAAAGATCGTCGTGTCCTGAGGAACGATGGCGACGCGCTCACGCAAGGCATCCGGCAGCACGTCGCGCGCATCGACACCATCCAGGGCAACGCGGCCCTTCTGCGGATCGTAGAAGCGCAGCAGCAGCGAAAAGATGGTGCTCTTGCCTGCACCCGATGCGCCGACGATTGCGACCGTCTCCCCCGGCTTCACGGAGAAGGAGAGCCCATGCAGTGCCGATCTGTTCGGTCGTGCCGGATAAGAGAAATGGACGTCGGAAAATTCCACGCGACCCTGCGGCGGCTGTGGCAAGGGCAGGGGATTGGCCGGGGCGGCGATGGGTGAGACTTCTGCAAGGAGCTCGCCCAGGCGATCGGCAGCACCCGCGGCCTGGGAGAGCTCGCCCCAGACCTCCGACAGCGAGCCCAGCGAGGAGCCGGCGATGACGGAATAGAGGAGGAACTGACCGAGCGTGCCGGCCGACATCGTGCCGGCGAGAACATTCTGCGCACCGACCCAAAGGACGGCGACGATGCTGCCGAAGACCATGGCAATGGCGAAGCCCGTCAGCAGCGAGCGGGATTTGATCGCGGCGCGTGCCGCCTGATAGGCATCCTCGACGGCGCTGCCATAGCGCTGCGCGGCGGCGTCTTCGCCATTATAGGCCTGAATGGTGCGGTTGGCCGCGATGGTCTCGTTGGCATAGGCCGATGCCTGCGCCAACGTCTCCTGTGCGGCCCGCGAGCGCTTGCGCACGGAGCGACCGAAACTGACCAGCGGCAGGACGATGATCGGGATCGCGATCAGGACGATGCTGGAGAGCTTCGGGCTGGTAACGATCATCATGATCACGGCGCCAAGACAGAGGATCAGGTTGCGCAGCGCGACCGAGGCCGTGGCGCCGACGGCGGACTTGATCTGCGTGGTATCGGCCGTCAGCCGCGAGACGATCTCGCCGGACTGATTGACATCGAAGAAGGAGGGCGACAGCCGCGTGACGTGGTCGAAGACCTCGCGGCGCATGTCGGAGACGATGCGCTCGCCGATGGAGATGACGAAATAATAGCGCAGCGCACTCGCAGCCGCGAGCAGCAGGGCCATGATCATGATCGCGACGAAATAACTGTCGATCAGACCGCGGTCGACTTGATCGAAGCCGTGATCGATCATGCGGCGGACGGCGACTGGCAAAGCAAGCGAGGTAACGGCAGCTATGACGAGCGATATGATTGCCCCGGCCACCATGCCTCGATATCGCCTGAGGTATGGCGTCAGTCGTCCGAGAGGACGGATTGAACGGTTTTTCTTTTCCTCAGCCTGGCCAGTTTCTGACAAGTCGTCTCCAATCCCCATATCAGCAAGGGACTCGGCGTTTCGCCCCTTGTTATCGCCGCTGCCTTCATGTATAGGCACGCCATCTTAATTGGAAGCCGTGGCCTTTAACGGACTGCGGCTTCATTTATTCAATCGGTTCGGTTGCCGCAATGCCTTGCGACAAATGGACCCTGGCATGACAGGAAGATTGTTATGAAGGCCAACATTCATCCCGACTATCACACCATCAAGGTAGTCATGACCGACGGTACCGAATATGAAACCCGCTCGACCTGGGGTTCTGAAGGCGCTGTCATGAACCTCGAAATCGACTCCAAGTCCCATCCGGCTTGGACCGGCGGCAACCAGCAGCTGATGGACCGTGCCGGCCGTGTTTCGAAGTTCAACAAGCGCTTCGGCGGTCTCGGCATCTAATCGCATTGCGATTTGCCGCTTGAAAAGAGCCCGGTTTTGCCGGGCTTTTTTGCGTTGATACGGACCGCGTCCCTCATCGCACACGCCGCAGGTAATCGGCGCGGTCGAACGGATTTACGGCTGCGCGCTCCCGCACACGGTGCGGGCCTGATAGTGGCGCATAGTGATCGAAGGCGTGCTCGAGGACTCCGGCTCCGCCCGACAATCCCGGCAATTGTCTTTGGAGCGTCTGGATCATCGATGATGCCACCGTGCCTTCCAGCCGGGCCAGTCCCTCGTCGATCAGCGATTTTCTCATCGATGCGCCGGATTTTGCGAGCAGGCTGTGCACACCAGCCAAAGCCGTTGCCGGTATCTCGACGTGAAAATGCTCGATTGGTTCGCAGAGGATCGTTTGTGCCGATGAGAGCGCTGATGCAAGCACCAATGGCGTCAGCTTGCGGAAATCCACCGCCGTGCTCGCCGGTGAACTCTGCCGCGCCGCCGTCATGACGACGTGGCAGTCGATGATCTGCCAGCCGACAAGACCTTCCCTCAGCGTTTCGAACGTGGCTTCCTCGGCTGCCCGGTAGAAGCTTGCAGGCATCTGGCCGACATCCACCTCCAGAGCAAAGCTGTTTCCGCTGCCTTCCGGCCGCGGCTCGACGCGCAAGCCGACTGTTGCGAGAAACGGATTGGGCTCCTTGAATATGTGCTCAACCGCGCCTCCCGTTCCAGCCAGCCTTTCGACATAGATGACGGTGCTTTCCTCAAAAGCTATATCCAGGCCGAATTCCGTGGAGAGGGTTGCCTGGATGACCTCCTTCTGCACTTCGCCATAGAGTGAGACGTATATCTCGCCGGTTTCCTCGTTGGTACGCAGGTTGATCAGCGGATCCTGTTCTGCAAGTTGCCCCAGAGCTAGCCAGAGCGCTGCATTTTCCGAAGGGCGCATCGGGCGGATGCGGGTTTCCAAAGTGGGCGGCGCGAAGTGGCGAAGCGTGCCTGGCCGGCTTTCGGTGCCGATCCAATCGCCGATACGGGCGTTCGGAAGACCGCCGACCTTGGCGATCTGTCCGGCGCTGATCTGCGCGACCTTGTCCGCCTTGCCATCCCGGAAGAGCTGGAGGCTGCTGATCTTTGCCGGGCCGTTTGCGGTTTCGATATCGTCGCGAAGGCCGACCGTGCCAGACGCCAGATAGAGATAGGCGAGCTTCTCGCCACCCCATCCGCGTTCGATCTTGAAGATCGTCCCGGAAACCGGACCGTCATGGTTCGGCTGACGGCCGGGCAGCAAAGTCTGGATCGCCGAAATCAGGGTAGGGATGCCGAGGCCCCGCGTCGCCGCGCCGGCGAATGCCGGATGAATCAGAGACTTCCCCACCTGATCGACAAGGGCTTGCTCCAGCCTCTGCCGTGTCAGGCGCTCGGGAGCCAGAACATAATCTTTCAGGAAGAGCTCGTCGTTGACTGAAAGGGCTTCGCAGATGCGCGAGAAATGCGGATCGCTTCCGAGATCGGCGGTTTCCACCGTGGCGAGCCTGCTGCCGGCATCATGGACGATCGACATCGGAATGGAGCGAACCGCCAGCTGCGTCGCAATATCCTCAAGCACCTCATCATAGCGCGCGCCGAGGCGGTCGACCTTGTTGATGAAGAAGATGAAGGGGATTCTGAGGCGGCGCAATGCCCTGACGAGCACGCGGGTCTGCGATTGCACGCCCTCGACTGCCGAAACGACGACCACTGCCGCATCGAGCAGCTGCAGCACCCGTTCGATCTCGGCAATGAAGTCCGGATGTCCCGGCGTATCGATGAGGTTCACCGTCACGTCACCGACGGTGAACGAGACCACCGCGGCGGCAATGGTAATACCGCGCTGTCTTTCGAGTTCGAGGCTATCTGTCTGCGTGCTGCCGGCGTCAACGCTGCCGAGCTTGTCGATTATGCCGGTATCAAAAAGGAGTCGCTCTGTGAGGCTAGTCTTGCCCGCGTCTACATGGGCGAGGATGCCCAGATTCAATGTGCGCATGGTTCATCATCTTCTCAGAATTTCGGATTTGATTTTCGTGAGAAGTGAGTCGGCGCATTGGGGTCCTCCATGCGGGTTCGTTTTCGGCTTGCCCGCCTTCCAGTAGAGAGGCAGGCGCTCTCTTTTAAAGATATTTCGCGGAATCCGTCAAGCTTTGCCTAGTTTCTACTTAAGGCTTAACACCGCATGTGGTTTGCTGCGGATTGGATGATTGCCCAAAACAAAACCGGCCACGTCAGGCGCGACCGGTTCAAATTCATTGCGGATTGTCTGAAGCTCAGTTGCCGCCGAAGGCGGTCTGCAGCAGGGTCAGCTGTGCCTTGACGCTGTTCTGGTTGTCCGGAACGATTGCAGGTTCCGTAGGACGATAGATCTCGCGATCGAGGATGGCGACGCGGTTCTGCAGGCGCAGCGAACGCTCGACGAGATCGCGGAAGGATTCCGGCAGGTCATTCCAGCCGGGTGCCGTGCGGTCGACGTTGAAGCCGTCGAGGCGAACCTTGTTCTTTTCGGCCAGCACCTGATCGCGCGACATTTCGCCATTGTTGACGGCGCGCTGGAGCAGCAGCCAGGAGGCCATCTGCATGAGACGGGTCGTCAGCCGCATAGATTCGGCGGCGTAGAGCACGGAGGCCATGCGCGGCAGAACCTTGGAAGCGACGCGGCCCTGGCCGTCGAGATAGCCGGCAGTTTCTTCGACCAGCGACATGCCTTCAGAATAGAGCGCCCTGAACTGTGCCGACGATGCGGCGTGGCCAGCAAAGCTGATCGTGTTCAATCCAAGTTCCGACATCGAATAAATCCCTGCTTCACGCAACACTTTTGTTCAGGAAAGGCCGGTCAAGTCCCTAAGAGCTTTCGGCATCCGCTTTTATGACTTTAAGATGGTTGTTTTAACTGAAATTCGCAAGGCGATTCTTAAGAAAGGGTTAATCTCCACAGTTTCGGCAAGGTCCGTGATACAGGACAAAAAAGAAGAGCCGCAAAAGCGGCTCTCAAGGTAAAACAGGGAGAAAAATCAGACCAATTCGCCAAGTGGAGGAACTGTCTGAGTCCAGAGCGAATCTGGATGGTCCTAGTAATATGTCGTAAAGCTTAATATTCGGTTGACCATGTCTTGATCCAGAACTGCGCCGCCCAAATTTTGGGCTGCGGCGATGCACCCTGGAACGATGGCTCAGAAGCGGAAAAGGCTATCCGCCGCCTTGCGGCCGGAGGTCTTGGTGGCGATTTCTTCTTCCAGCCGGGCGATCTCGCCCTGAAGCAATGCAACGCGGCTTTTCAGCTCGTCGACCGATAGTAACGACAGGTCGCTGCCGATCTCGTGGGCGGACGGCTGCGTGGGGCGATCATCATCGAATAGGCTCATTTAGGCTCCTCCTTCCCTTCAAGAGGGATCAGGTGCCGTAATCTACAGTTATATCGTCCTTTTTTGAAGTCTCGCTGCGCGCCAGCGCCATGCTCTCCGGCGTGATCATCTGCGCGTTGGCCGATGGCATGGTCGTGTAGGCGTCGCGATCGCCCGCCGGCTTGGCGGCGCGCATGCGGCTGCGGAAGATCGAGTAGGAGGTAATCAGCACATGGGCGATGGCGGTGACGAAGAACAACGAGTAGGGGCCGATGGAGGACATGACCGGGCCGCTCAAGGTCGGGCCGATGATCGTGCCGATGCCGTAGAGCAGCAGCAGGCCGCCGGAAACCTTGACGAAATCCTCCGGCGCGGCGAAGTCGTTGGCATGGGCGACGGCGATCGGATAGAGCGTGTTGGCGACGGCGCCATAGATGACGACCATGCTGATGAGGAAAGCCGGGCTGCCGGGTTTCAGCAGGAAGAGGAGCAGGCCGTCGAGGGCTGCGATCGCCGCCATGCCCGCCAGCACATAGCGGCGGTCGATACGATCGGACAGGCGGCCGGCCGGCAGCTGCATGACGGCGCCGGCAAAGATGGTCGAACTCATCATCAGCGCGATATCGCTTTGGGAAAGGCCGGCCTTGGCGCCGAAGACGGCGCCGAGCGTGCCGTATGCGCCATTGGCGATGCCGACAAGCAGGATACCGATCGAGGCGACCGGCGAATTGCGGTAGAGCGCCTTCAGATCGAGGCTGACGGCCTTCAGCGGCTGCGGCGAGGCGGCGGTCGACAGCGTGGTCGGCAGCATGGCGATACAATAGCAGATACCGCACACCATGAAGAGGATGGGCGTATGGACATCGGCAAAGGGCACCATCATCTGGCCGGCGACGGCGCCGATGAGGGTGATGCCGATATAGAGCGAGAAGATCGCGCCACGGCTTTCATTGGTGGCGCGTTCGTTGAGCCAGCTCTCGATGATCATCGAGGTGCCGGCCGTGCAGAAGCCGGTCACGGCACGCAGCGCCACCCACCAGATGGGGTCGACGATGATGCCGGTCAGAAGCGCGATAATGGCGATGACGGAGATGAAGCCCGAAAAGGCGCGCACATGGCCGATACGTCGGACCAGTTTCGGCGCCGTCAGGCAACCGAGCACGAAGCCCGTCGCCCACGTCGTGCCGAGCAGGCCGAGCGTCGTCGTCGCATAGCCTTCGGCCGTGCCGCGCACAGGCAGCAGCAGGCTGTGCAGGCCGTTGCCGGTAAACAGGAACAGCGTGCCGAACAGCAGAGCGAGTACCGGCAATATGTTTCTTTTCATGCTCCCCACCTTCACGCGGCTCCGTTTGGGAGCCGAAAGGCAGGATTGCACCCTGCCTGTATTCGCTATTGATTGTGTCCCGGATTGCCGCTATCGGCGTGTAGAAACAGTCTGTTGGCGCGGAAAAATGTCCGTCGTATGACGATTAGAGCATGATCGCGAAAGGCGTGCAGCGGTTTTTGGTCGCGGCTGCTCTCACTCTTGCATAAATGGGGAAAAATAGCGTGACAAAAGCCATAGCGGTGCTGCTCCTGCTCGCCATGGCGGTGCATATCATCAAGCCTTTGGGGCTGCCGGGCCTGAGGCGCAGGGCTGATTTCTGGAAGATCGCCCTCTTCGCCTTTGCCATCTGGACGGTGGCGCTCGTCATCAACGAGGTGTTTTAGGGCATTCCAGACCGGATTCGAGCTTCAGTACCGGCACGCGTCGGCTTCCTAGACCCGGATCTCTCCGCGCATGACGAAGACGCTGCTGCCGGACAGCAAGACTTCATTTACCGTACCGGCAGATTTTTTGACGTCGACGCCGATGACGCTGCGTCTTCCCATTTCCACGCCCTGTTCGATGGTGATTTTTACCTCTGCATCCTGTGCCGGCAGCAGGGAAGTCAGATAGGCGCCGATCGCGGCGGAGGCGCTGCCGGTCGCCGGGTCTTCCGTTACATTATCGAGCGGCGCAAACATGCGGGCGCGGATGGCCCACGGATTTTCCGCGGAGCGCACGTAGAGAAAGAGCGAGAAACCGGTCTTGTCCTCTTTGTGCAGCGTAGCTGCCTCGGCAAAAACGGCGGCATTCGGCCATGCCTTGCCAAGCGTTTCGAGGCAGTCCAGCTCCGCAAAGGCGAAAGGCAGGCCGACAGATGCGAAGGTGGGAGCATGGGTCGTATGGCGGATCGATTGCGGGTCAATCTGCACGCAGCGTGCAATCAGTTCGTCGGCAATCGTCTCACCGACCGAAAGTTGGCCCGGCGCGCGAATGCTTGCGCCCGACACTCCATTATCGTTGCGCAGCAAGGCGACTTCCACAAGACCGGCGTCCTCTTCAAAGATCAGCCGGTCGCCTGCGGGTTTTCCGAAGATCGTCTGCTCCTGGCCGAGGACGAAGGCGGTGCCGACGTTGGGGTGGCCGGCAAAGGGGATTTCGGCCGTGGGCGTGAAGATGCGGACGCGGGCTGTATGCCCTGGATTTTCCGGCGGCAGCACGAAGGTCGTTTCCGAATAACCGAACTCGGCCGCGACCTTCTGCATGGCGTCGCTGCCGAGGCCACGCGCATCGGGGATGACCGCCAGCGGATTGCCGACAAAGCGTTCGGACGTGAAGACATCGACGGTGACATAGGCGATGGTGTTCATGGCGGCCCCCAGAGCTTTTGCAGATCTGCGAGGATTTAGCCGTTGCTCGGCGGATGCTGGAAGCGGGAACTTGTGCCGGTGACAACTTCACCAGCGGTCTCCTTTGGAGGCCGGGCTTCGCGTATCAACTTGAAAGCCGGGTCACGCGATGACGATCTCACGTCAATTGTTCTGAAACTGCTTGAGCACGCTGGACCAGAGTTCGACAAGTTCCGCACTGCCTGCATCGCCGGGCTTGGCACGGACCGCAGTGTGCACCAGGACCAGATGTGTTGCCGGATCGACGAGAATGCGCTGGCCGGCTCGTCCGTCCAGAAAGAACGTTCGGCGCGGACCGGGCATCAGCCAGGTCTGATAGCCGTAGCCCCAGGGGTTCGTCTCGTGATTGACAGCGAGGAACGAGCCTTGCTTGACCGGCTCCGTCGCATCCAGCAGCCATTGGCGCGGGATGATCTGCCGCCCGTTCAAGGCCCCATCATGGGCGAGCAGCATGCCGAAGCGGGCATAGTCGCGAAGCGTCGCGCTGAAGCAGCAGTAGCCGACTTCCTGACCTGTTTTGTCGACCTGCCAGTTCGCGCTCGCTTCGGCGCCCATCGGCTGCCATATCCGGGTCTGTAGATAGTCCGCCATGCTCATATGGGTGGCGTGCGTCAGAACGAGGCTTAGTCCTTCGGTATCGAGATTGCTGTAGTGCCAGACCGTATCGGGAGGCGCCACCCGCTTGTTGAAGCGGGATATGGCTGTGATGGGATCAAGCTTTTCGGGGCCAAGCAGTGAATTGCTGAGGTGAACGTTGTCGTCGGGGTTGCCGAAGTTTTCGGTGAAGGCAATGCCGGAGGCCATGTGCAGCAATGCGCGGATCGGCGTGACGCCCATCTCCGTGCCTTTCAGCTCCGGCACATAGGTCTCAACCGTATCGTCGATCGAACGGATGGCACCTTCGGAAATCGCAATTCCGATCATCATGCCGGTCAACGTCTTTGCCAGGGATTGCGAGACGAAGTGGTCGTGATCGGTGCGGCCGTATTGATAATGTTCGAACAGGATCGTGTCGTTGCGGGCAATCAGCAATCCCGTGGTGGGATTGGTGTCGAGATATTTCGACAGGGAGGCGGTCTCAGTGCCGAATGTGAACTTCACCGAAATCTCGGACGGGGCGCGTAACAGCTGTAATGGATGCTCGGCGGCGGCGATCGTGTGTGTTGGCGCAAGCTGATCGGCATGGGTGAAGTTGCCGATCATGTTGCGTTGTTCGCTGAGCGGCGGACCGACGGGATAGCCGAGTTTCTCACCGTAAGCTTCCGCATCCGGTCCGGTCGGAGAAAACACAGGAACAGCTGCACGCACCTGTTGAGCTTGAGCAATATCTGTTTGAGCGACCAGGACGACAGCAAGAACGGCGATAAAACTGCGCCAGGCCAGCATATGGCAACCCCTCTATTCGGCCCTTCATTATAATCGGACCTAGTGCCGCGCTTTTGTAACATCCGTTTGACACGGTTTGCTTTCCGATATCACAGCGAAGCTGATCTTGTCATTGTGGCATATATAACTTGCTCTGTTCTGAACGTCGGACGTTATTGCCATAAAGCAAAAAGCCCCGGCCGCATCACGACCGGGACTCTTCATTCATTCGAGGTGCCGGCTGATTTACTTGCCGGCCTGCAAAACGGCGACGCCGGGAAGGACCTTGCCTTCCATCCATTCGAGGAACGCGCCGCCCGCCGTCGAGACATAGGTGAAGTCATCGGCAACGCCGGCGTGGTTCAGCGCCGAAACCGTGTCGCCGCCGCCGGCGACCGAGGTCAGCTTGCCGGCCTTGGTGCATTCGGCGGCATATTTGGCCGCCGCGACCGTTGCTGCATCGAAAGGCGTGATTTCGAAGGCGCCGAGCGGGCCGTTCCAGACGAGCGTGGTGGCGCGGCCGATCCAGTTGTTGATCGCTTCGACCGATTTCGGGCCGACATCGAGTACCATGGCATCGGCGGGGATCGCTTCGATCGCGACGACTTCGTTTTCTGCGCCGGCCTTGAATTCGCGAGCGATGACGCCGTCTTCCGGCAGCACGATCGCGCAGCCGGCCGTGGCGGCTTCGATCATGATCTGCTTCGCGGTATCGGCGAGATCGTGTTCGCAGAGCGATTTGCCGACATTGGTGCCGCGCGCAGCGAGGAAGGTGTTGGCCATGCCGCCGCCGATGACAAGCGCATCGACCTTCTTCACCAGGTTCATCAGAAGGTCGATCTTGGTGGAAACCTTGGCGCCGCCGACGATGGCAACGACCGGGCGGACCGGATTGCCGAGGCCCTTTTCCAGGGCTTCAAGCTCTGCCTGCATCGTGCGGCCTGCATAGGCCGGCAGCAGGTGAGCGAGGCCTTCCGTGGAAGAGTGGGCGCGGTGCGCCGCCGAGAAAGCGTCGTTGACGTAGATATCGCCATTGGCGGCGAGCGCCTTGGTGAAGGCTGCGTCGTTCTTTTCCTCTTCCTTGTGGAAGCGGGTGTTTTCCAGCAGCAGGATGTCGCCATTGTTCATCTTGGCAACGGCGTCGGCAGCCGGGGTGCCGATGCAGTCGGAGGCAAAGAGAACGGCGTGATCCAGAACTTCTTCGACCGTCGGAACGATAAGACCGAGCGAAAGATCCGGGGAGGGGCCTTCCTTCGGGCGGCCGAAATGGGCAAGCAGAATGACCTTGGCGCCCTTTTCGGACAGTTCGAGAATCGTCGGGGCGACACGCTCGATGCGGGTCGCATCGGTGACCTTGCCATCCTTGACCGGCACGTTGAGGTCAACGCGTACGAGCACGCGCTTGCCGGAGATGTCGGTGAGATCGTCGAGAGTTTTGAAGGCTGCCATGGGAAGGATCCGATATTGTTGGTGGCGAAAAGCGCGCCGACCATACTACGGATGATCGGAGACGCAAGAACCGTTCGGCGTTTCATAGGATCGCCGAACGGTTCTATTTTCCTGGTTTTCGGCAATTCCGGACGGAAAGCCGTCATGCATTTTTCCGGGAATTGCTCAAGGCACTCAGGCGTCGTTTTTACCCGGTGTTGATTCGTCGGAAATAGCTTCATTCACGCGCTCGCGGCGCTTCTGCAGATAAGCCCGGATGCTCTTCAAAATATCATGGAGATTGATGAAGATCGGCATGATGACGGGCGGTTCCACCGCCTCGAGCGACATTCCGACGGATTGGATGTGATCGTTCTCGTCGAGATCCCTGACGATGAGGATGATCTCGCCCAGACGAACGCGATCGGCATAGTCGGCCTTGCCACCGAGGCGATGGCGCATGAGCTCCGCTATGGTGAGCCCCTTCTCCTGTTCGCTCAGCAATCCCGGTCCATAGGCAGCGTCGAGATCGGCGGCGGGGCGCAGCGGCGATATCGAGAAGGCACCGAAGAATTCGGCATCCTCGGGATCGACCGGCGCGCGGCTGGCGAAGATGCGGTCGAGAAGGCGCGAATAATTGGGGGAGACGAAGAGATAGACGATATCGTTTTCGCGCAGGCGGCCGGCATATTGATAGCGCATGGACTTGCCGTCGCGCACGATCAGCGACGGTGTCGCCCAGCGTGGGATGCGTTCGCCGCGCAGGACCGGGCTGTCCTTCACGACGCGATAGGAGAGGAGTTCGTGGTTGACCGTGCCCGGCAGGTCGACTTCGACCTTGTCGATCGCCCCCATGCGCGGGGGAACGATGAGGCCAAGCCGGCGCGCCATCGGCTTGATGGTCCAGCCCTGGACGAGCAGCGAGACCAGCACGACGATGAAGGCGACGTTGAAATAGGTCTGGCCGGCCTGCAGGCCGCCGAGGATCGGCATGATCGCCAGAAGGATGGAAACGGCGCCGCGCAGGCCGACCCAGGCGACGAAGCCGGTCTCGCGCTGGGTATAGTCGAACGGCAGCACGCAGAGCCAGACGGCGATCGGCCGGGCAATGAAGATCAGGAACAGTGCCAGCGCCACGGCGGGAATGGCGATCGCCGGAAATTCCGATGGTGTCGCAAGCAGGCCGAGCACGAGGAACATGATGATCTGCGCCAGCCAGGTCATGCCATCCTGGAAACGCTTGATCGAGGCGGAGGCTGGCAGCTTGCGATTGCCGGCATAGATGCCTGCGACATAGACGGCCAGGAAGCCGCTGCCGCCGACGGCGCCGGTAAATGAGAAGACGAGGAGCGCCAGCGCCAGCACGAAAATCGGAGTCAGGCCGCGATCCGTCTCCAGGCGGCCGACGATGAGGACGATCATCATGCCGCCGAGCAGGCCGAGTATGACGCCCAGCCCCATCTGCTGGACAAAGGTGGCAAGCATGGCGAGGTTGATGCCGGCATAGCCTTCACCGCTTGCCAGGAGCTCAACCAGGGCGAGTGTTAGGAAGATCGCCATCGGATCGTTGGTGCCGGATTCGACTTCCAGCGTCGAGCGCACCTTGTCGCGGATATTGATGCCGCCGATGCGCAGAAGGAAGAAGACGGCCGCCGCATCCGTCGAAGCGACGATCGAGCCTAGCAGGAGACCCTGCAGCCAGGTGAAGCCGAGCAGCCAGGTGGCCGCGAGGCCGAACAACGCGGCCGTGACGATGACGCCAACGGAAGCGATCGTCAGCGCGGGTGTCGCAGCAAGCTTGAAGGCCTGGATCGGCGTCCCATAGCCGGAATCGAAGAGAATGATCGCAAGCGCCAGAGAGCCGAGGATGTAGGCGAGATAATTGTTGGAGAATTCGATGCCGAGCCCATCCGTCCCGGCGGCAAGGCCGATCATCAGGAAGAGCAGCAGCAAAGGCGCGCCGAAACGGAAGGCGAGGAGGCTGGAGAAGGCTGCAATGAGTATGAGAACCGTGCTGATCAGCACGATAATGTAAAATGCCTCCACCTTTTTCCCCTTTCCGTGCGCCGCCACCGAGCCAAAAGCCCGGAATGCCGGAGGTCTCCCCAGTTTCCATCATGTTGCCGTGCCTGGCAAATTGGCAAACACGGAAATCGTTCGGAGGAGAGTTCATGGATCGAAACTCTTTCCGACGACTGCATCGTCATGGTGTGATGCGCTTTTGCCAGAACGGCGAAGCGGCTTGGAATGTCTGGGAGACTTCCTGCTTCAAAATTTACTGGTAAATCTGGACGATAGCAGGGCAGAGGGATGAAAAAATTGAAATGTTTTAAGAAGATGCGGGATGCTGCGGTCCCTTTGCGTGCTTACCGGCGGCGGGGCACTATTCATCAAAATAGTAATGCCGGCGGCGCGGAAAATCGCACCGCCGGCATTCATGTCACTCAGGTCTGAGCCGTAATCAGATCAGCTTTGCGAAGGCGACTGCCGTGTCCGACATGCGGCTGGAGAAGCCCCACTCGTTGTCGTACCAGGACAGAACACGCACAAAGTTGCCTTCCATGACCTTGGTCTGGTCGGTCGCGAAGATCGACGAGTGGCTGTCATGGTTGAAGTCGCGGGAGACCAGCGGCTCGTCGGTGTAGCCCAGGATGCCCTTCAGCTTGCCGTTCGATGCAGCCTTGATGGCTTCGTTGATTTCGCCGACCGTCGTTGCCTTCTTGGACACGAACTTGAAGTCGACGACCGAGACGTTCGGCGTGGGAACGCGGATCGACGTGCCGTCGAGCTTGCCCTTGAGGTGCGGCAGAACGAGACCGACAGCCTTTGCGGCGCCCGTCGACGTCGGGATCATGGACAGGGCTGCGGCGCGGGCGCGGTACAGATCCTTGTGCATGGTGTCGAGCGTCGGCTGGTCACCGGTGTAGGAGTGGATTGTGGTCATGAAGCCGTGATCGATGCCGACGGCGTCGTCGAGAACCTTGACTACCGGCACCAGGCAGTTCGTGGTGCAGGATGCGTTGGAGATGACCAGGTGTTCCTTGGTGAGCTGGTCATGGTTGACGCCGAAAACCACGGTCAGGTCGGCACCGTCGGCAGGAGCCGAAACGATGACGCGCTTGGCGCCGGCCGTCAGGTGAGCGGCAGCCTTGTCACGGGCGGTGAAGATGCCCGTGCATTCCATGGCGATGTCGACGCCGAGATCGCGGTGCGGCAGGGTTGCCGGGTCCTTGATCGCCGTGACCTTGATCGGCTTGCCGCCGCCCACGATGATCGAGTCGCCTTCGACCTTCACTTCGGCGGGGAACCTGCCGTGGATGGAATCGTAACGCAGCAGGTGAGCATTGGTCTCGACCGGGCCGAGGTCGTTGATGGCAACGACTTCGATGTCGGTACGGCCGGATTCGACGATTGCACGCAGGACGTTACGGCCGATGCGGCCAAAGCCGTTGATGGCTACTTTTACAGTCATGAATGTCACTCCCTTTCATTCAGGGTGTTTATCTATTGGATTTGAGAGCGCTTGTCAGCGCCCTCAGGAAAGCTTTGCCTCAGCGGCGGCGACAACGGCCTCGGTGGTGATGCCGAAGTGCTTGTAGACGTCCTTGTAAGGAGCCGAAGCGCCGAAGCCCTTCATGCCGATAAAGGCGCCTTCCGGTCCGATAAAGGCATCCCAGCCTTCGCGAACGCCGGCTTCGACGGCAACCTTGACCGGCGAGTTGCCGATGACTTCCTTGCGGTAGGCGTCCGGCTGCTCGAAGAAGAGCTCGGTGCAGGGAACCGAAACGACGCGCGTAGAAACGCCCTTGCCTTCAAGAACGGTGCGGGCGGCAACGGCGAGTTCGACTTCGGAGCCCGAAGCGAAGATCGTCACCTTGGCATCGGCATTGCCGGCCAGCGTGTAGGCGCCGAGTTCGCAGAGGTTCTTTTCGCTGTACTCGGTCCGGGCGGCCAGCAGGTTCTGACGGGTCAGCGCGAGGCCGGACGGACGGTTGGTCGTCTTGATGGCGATTTGCCAGCATTCGGCCGTTTCCGTTGCGTCCGCCGGGCGGAAGAGCTGGAAGTTCGGGATAGCGCGCAGGCTGGCGACCTGCTCGACCGGCTGGTGGGTCGGGCCGTCTTCGCCGACGCCGATCGAATCATGCGTCAGGACGTGGATGGCGCGGATGCCCATCAGAGCGGCGAGGCGCAGCGGCGGACGGCAATAATCCGAGAAGATCAGGAAGCCGCCGCTATAGGGGATGAGGCCGCCGTGGAGCGCGATGCCGTTCATGGCAGCGGCCATGCCGTGTTCGCGGATGCCCCAGTGCATGTAACGGCCGGAGAAATCGGTCGGAGTGATCGACTTCATCTGGCTGGTCTTGGTGTTGTTCGACGGCGTCAGGTCGGCCGAGCCGCCGAGCGTTTCCGGAATGAAGCCGTTGATGATTTCCAGCGCATCTTCCGATGCTTTGCGGGTTGCGAGTGTCGGCTTGGTTTCCGCGAGCTTCTTCTTGTAGTCGCTGATGGCGGCGTCGAAGCCGGCAGGCAGCTTATGATCGAAGCGGCGGGTGAACTCTGCCTTCTTGGCGGGGTCGGCGGCAGCGAGGCGGCCTTCCCAGGCTTCGCGGGTGCCGACGGAGCGTTCGCCGGCAGCGCGCCATTCGCCGAGGATGTCGTTCGGAATGACGAAGGGCTCGTAAGGCCAGTTCAGCGCAACGCGGGTCGCGGCGATTTCCTCGGCGCCGAGCGGCGAGCCGTGGACCTTGTGGGTGCCCTGCTTGTTCGGAGCGCCGAAGCCGATGATCGTCTTGCAGGCGATCAGCGTCGGGCGGTCGGACTTATGGGCGGCTTCGATGGCGGCGCTGATGGCGGCCTGATCATGGCCGTCGACTTCGATCGTATTCCAGTGAACGGCCTTGAAGCGCATGATCTGGTCGGTCGAGTCCGAAAGCGAGACGGCGCCGTCGATGGTGATGGAGTTGTTGTCCCAGAACAGGATCAGCTTGTTGAGCTTGAGGTGGCCGGCCAGTGCGATTGCTTCATGGCTGATGCCTTCCATCAGGCAGCCGTCGCCGCACATGGCGTAGGTGTAGTGATCCTGAAGCTCGGCGCCGAACTCTTCGCGCAGCTTGCGCTCGGCGATCGCCATGCCGACGGCATTGGCAATGCCCTGGCCGAGCGGGCCGGTGGTGGTTTCGATGCCGGTGGCGTGACCATATTCCGGATGGCCGGCGGTCTTGGAGCCGAGCTGGCGGAAGCGTGTGAGCTCATCGACCGTCATGTCCGGATAGCCGGTGAGGTAGAGGACCGAATAAAGCAGCATCGAGCCGTGGCCAGCCGACAGAACGAAACGGTCACGATCCGGCCAAAGCGGGTTCTTCGGGTCGAAGCGCAGATATTTGCTAAAGAGAACGGTGGCGACATCAGCCATCCCCATCGGCAAACCGGGGTGACCGGAATTGGCCTTCTCGACAGCATCCATGGCAAGGAAACGGATCGCATTTGCCATCCGGTCGTGTTGTTCGCGAGAGTTCATGGGTTTTTCCGCAGTGTTCCGGGTTCGGGGGATGGCCGCACGCTTGGGAGGGAGGCCATCGGTTAAAGGCGGGTGAAGTGAGGCGCTCTTCCGAACGCCATTTCCAACGTCGCCTCAGGCGGTCGAGACATAGCAGTTAGGGCGAGCAAGTCAACAAATCGAGGGCTCAATCCGGCTCCCTCGCGGCAATTTTTTAACATTTGCCCGTTCACTTTTACAAAAGACGACAATCATGCGACAAGCCCTGTGCAGACGGCAAAGGCGGCATTCATCCACAGAATAGGGGCCCTGCCACATGACAGCCTTTATTGACGTGCTGTTGCCGAGTTGAATATTGTTGCGAAATCAGACAAGTGGCCGGATGTTTCGATTCGGGCCTTGCGCGGAGAAGCGAAGGGTATGACACCTTCAGGCAAAACGGTGGACGCGGCGCTCGCCCAGTTGCGCCAGGCGCTTTCGACTTTGGAGAGTGCCGTCGACGGACGGTTCGAGCGGGAACGGGCGCAGAGCGATATAGAAGGCGAGGTCCGCAGGGTTCACGCCGACCGGTCGCGCCTTGCCCAGGAATTGGATCAGGCCGAGTTCCGGGCGAACCGGCTCGAAGAAGTCAATCGGGAAGTGTCGCGCCGGCTGGTTACGGCGATGGAAACCATAAGAGCCGTGCTGGACCGCTGATCCCTCGGGAGGCAGCCGTGCCGGAGCGGCAGTGATCGGAAAGTCGAATGGCGCAAGTAACGGTAACGATCGATGGTAAAGCCTACCGGATGGCCTGCGAAGAGGGGCAGGAAGACCATCTGACGGATCTTGCCAATCGTTTCGACCGCTATGTCCTGCATTTGAAGAGCCAGTTCGGTGAAATCGGCGATCTCAGGCTGACCGTCATGGCCGGGATCATGATCATGGACGAGGTATCGGAATTGACGCGACGGGTCTCCGCGCTTGAAGCCGAACTGGAGTCCCTCACCAGCAATCGTGATACGACGCTCGCTGCCAATGCCCGCGCCGAGGAAACGCTCGCCAGTGTGATCGACGAGGTGACGACACGCATCCATGGCATCACTGAGAAGCTCCTGGAGCGGCCGGGCATCGAGCAGGTCTAAGCGCATCGCGAGCTTTCAGCCTCGCTTCTCTCGCTTTAGATTCGATATTACGCATGTCGTTATCGCAAAACCGCTGCTCCCTTTTGCGCGACATGCTTTGAGTTATTTCTGCGGATGCCCGATGCGGCCCTCTGGTGCAGCGGCACAATCCGCTCTATATAGTTCGGGCGGTCTGCGCTTCCCGACAGGAACCACAATCCCTGGGGCCATACTCGATCCAAAGGGAGCTGTCCCTGACCAGGCCCGTGGGCCTGGACACACGGTGCCCACCTACGTTTGTAGGCACCCAGGATCGTAAACATCCATCGGTCGTCGTGGATCGCTCTTCAATTTTCCGGACGATTGTCAAGGAAAGCGCCGCGCAGTTCTATCGCCGCGCTGACGCCACTCCTCCTCCCCTTAACCTTTCGACCGCAGATAGGCGCCGCGTTCGAGTTCGGCGCGATTGGTCGCGCTGCGCAGACGCAGCAGATCTTTTCGGGCAATCAAGCCCACAAGACGGCCGGTTTGCGGCTCAACGACGGGAACGCGCCCGGTATCGGCCTGGATCATGATGTCGGCAACGCGGCCGACGGTATCCTCCGCATGCGCGACCGGAAGGGATGTATCCGAAATCGCGTCATACAGCGACTGATCCATGAGCTCCGGCTTGCCCTGCCAGCGCAGCGCGTCGGCGCGCGAGATCATGCCCACAAGGCGATCGTTGTCGCCGACGACGGGATAGAAGCGGTGCGCATCCGGCTGCTCCGTCATTTGCGTCAGCGCTTCCGACAGGCGCATGGATGCGGGCAGGGTGTCTACCTTGGAGATCATGATATCGCGGGCACGGGTCAGCTCGAACGGATCGATGCCGTATTCGCGAGTGATATGCTGGCCGCGCCGCGCGATCTTTTCGGTCAGAATTGATCGCTTCAGCAACAGCACAGTAACGGCATAAGCCGCGACCGTTGCCGCAAGCAGCGGCACAAGCGCGCTCATATCCCCCGTCAGTTCGACGGCGAAGAAGGTGCCCGTCAGGGGCGCACGCATCGTGCCGCCCATCATGGCCGCCATGCCGAGCATCGCCCAGAAACCGGGATCGCCGGGCAAAATGAGACCGACGAGCCAGCCAAGCGTACCGCCGAGGATGAGCAGCGGCGCGAGGACGCCGCCCGACGTGCCCGAGGACAGCGCCACAAGCCAGATGCCGGCCTTGACCAGCAGGATAGCCAGCACCGCGGCGATGGTGATGTGGCTATGCAGCAGATCGGCGACTATATCGTAGCCGACGCCAAGGGCACGCGGCTCGATCAGGCCGCCAAGCCCGACGACGAGGCCGCCGAGTGCCGGCCACCACATCCAGTGGATCGGCAGTTTCTCGAAGGCATCCTCGATCTTGTAGAGCAGCGTCGTCAGCAGGCCGGATTGCAGGCCGGAGACGATGCCGAGGCCGGCGGCGAGCACGATACTCCACCAGGAGAGTGACATGTCGAAATGGGCGGGAAAGAGCGCGCCGCTGCCGAGCAGCACCGGACGCCAGACGACGGAAACGCAGGCTGCGACCGCGACCGGAATGAAGCTGCGCGGCTTCCATTCGAACAACAGCAATTCGACGGCAAGCATGACGGCCGCGATCGGCGTGCCGAAGACCGCCGTCATGCCAGCCGCAGCGCCGGCAACCAGCAGGGTCTTTCTCTCGGCGGCACTCATATGAAAGAACTGCGCAAAGAGCGAACCGATTGCGCCGCCCGTCATGATGATCGGACCTTCCGCGCCGAATGGACCGCCGGAACCGATCGAGATCGCCGATGACAGCGGCTTCAGCACCGCCACTTTCGGCGACATGCGGCTGCCGCCGATCAGGATCGCCTCGATGGCTTCCGGAATGCCGTGGCCGCGAATTTTCTCCGAGCCGTAACGTGCCATCAGGCCGATGACGAGGCCGCCGAGAATGGGAGCGGCGACCATCCAGGGCGAGCGCGTCACCATGGCGAAGGACAGTGGCTCAGTGCTGATCTTGAACAGCCAGACGGCATTGCTGACGAGCGCGATGAGATTGATGAGCACCCAGGCGGCGAAAGCGCCGCCGGTGCCGACGACCAGGGCCATGGCAATCAGCACCAAAACGCGCTTGTCCGTGGTAAAATCGCCATTGTCCTTGCGGGAAGCCCCGCCGGAGAAATCGTGGCTGTGACTTGACTGGATCGGAGTGTCCTGCATTGGGGGCCTTCTTTGCCAGAGCGCTTCCGCCGTTCTTCGAATAGCGAAAGCGCTCTATCTTCCTGTTTTACGCATTCCGGACGGAAAACTGCTGCGCACTTTTCCTGGAATGCTCCAAGCGCGCGACCGTCTTTCAGCCGCTCCCCGCTTCCAGATGGCAGATATATCGTAATGCGATATAAATCAACTGAAGCGCATCGTGATCTCCAAGATTCGTTTCCGGCAGCTTAGGTCCTTGATCTAGGGCCTATCATTGCCGCAAAACCGCTGAATAGTTTCCGCGACATGTTTTAGGACCGCGAACAGCGGCAATGAGGATTTTCTGATGGTGCGACGCTTGGACAAAACCCTTTCTCAGGCGGACTACGAAGCACTGGCGACATTGCGCTACACTCTGCGCAAGTTCATGGATTTCAGCACCTCGGCCGCGCATGAGGCAGGCCTGCCGCCGCAACAGCATCAGGCGCTGCTGGCCATTAAGGGGAACGATCGGAGCGAAGCCATGACGATCGGCATGCTGGCGGAAAAGCTGCTGATTGCGCCGCATACGGCAACGGAGCTGGTGGGACGGCTGATCGATGGTGACTATGTGACCCGCCATCCCGATCCCTCGGACAAGCGCCGGCAGACACTGCAATTGACCGAAAAGTCCGAAGAGGTTCTTCAGCGGCTCAGCTCGATCCATCTGGTCGAAATTCGCGATATGGCGCCTAAGCTGATCGATATTCTCACGCATTTGCAGGCGGGCGTCCGCCATGAATGAGAGCGCGATTGCCGGATGATACCGGCAATCGCGCGGAGATTATTGACCGAGGCGGATGCCGCCGTCACAAATCAGCGTGTGGCCGCTGGTAAAGCCGTTGCCGATCAGGAAGGCGATGGCTTCGGCTATTTCCTTGGGCTGGCCGACACGACCGACGGGTGTGCGCGCTGCGAAGCCGGCAAATGTCGGCTCTTTCTGATCTGCGCTCAGGAAGTCCCACCAGGGCGTGTCGACAACTCCCGGTGAAACGCAGTTCACCCGGATCGGCTTGAGCTCGACGGCGAGAATCGGTGCCAAGGCGGCAATGGCGGCATTGATGGCTCCAAGCCCCGCCGTGCCGGGCATCGCGGCCTGTGCCGATACGGCGGAGACGAAGGTGAGGCTGCCTTGCTTCGACAGATAGGGCAAGCAGGCCTGGGCACAGGCGAAATGCGCCATCGCCTTCTGCTCGAAACCTTTCCTGACGTCGGCAAGATCGACCGTAGCGAAAGGTCCGGCGCCATTGCCGCCGCCCAATGCGAGGACGAGATGATCGAGAGGGCCGATTGCCTCAAAGGCTTGCGCAAGGCCCGCAAGGTCGGCGGCGTCCATGGCGACGGCAGTGAAATCGCCGTTCAGGCTTTGTGCGGCGGCCTGGAGTTTCGAGTTATCGCGGCCAGTGATCGTGACGCGATAGCCTTTTTCGAAAAGATGGGCGGCAGTCGCAAGACCGATACCGGAGGAGCCGCCGACAATAACGACGTGTTGAGACGACATGGTTGTCTCCTTTCTAGAGGCTGGGGAGGGGGCAAGGAATAAGGCATCAGACCAGGCCGGTAAGGCTTTGGCTGAGTGTTCGCAGGTTGCTGCGTGCAGTTGCGTCATAGGCTTGGGCAGAGGCGCGCGATGGGCGCAGTCCGTCGTAGTAGAGGCCGGTGTGTCCTTCCACAGCGGTGCCGGCGGCCAGATTGAGGATGGCATCGGCCCCTTGCTCGACCGTGCTTAGCGGTGCAACGCCTGCCTGGCGCACCATGGTCGTGTCCATATAGGTCGCCGGGTGCAGGCAGTTGGCGGTGACCCCGGAGCTGGCAAGCTCTTCGGCGAGATCGAAGGTGAACATGATCTGCGCCAGCTTGCTCTGGCAATAGGCACGTACGCCGCTATAACCACGCGTCAGCATGACGTCGGCGAAGTCGATGGGTTGCTGGCCGACGGAAGATACATTGACGATGCGGGCGGGAGTGCTTGCCTTCAACAGAGGCAGGAGCCGGCGCGTCAGCAGGAAGCCGGCGAGATAATTCGCCGCGAAACGCAGCTCGTATCCGTCTAGGCTTAACTGGCGTCCGGTGCCGTCGCCACTGGTGCCGATGCCGGCATTGTTGATCAAAACATCGAGGCGATCGTAATCGCGCTCGATGGCGTCGGCCAGAGTGCGGACCTCTTCCAGTGAGGAAAGGTCGGCGAGGTAATAGGTCGCTTTGCCGCCCTCATCTTGAATGCGGGAGACCAGTTCTTCCGCGCGGATCTTGTCACGGCCGTGAACGATCAGCCCAGCGCCTGCCGCTGCCAGTCGTTCCGCAACCCTGCGCCCGACACCATCCGTCGAGCCTGTAATCATGATCGTTTTGCTGCTCATATCCATAGCAACCGCCTTCTCGTCGTCTGCATGATGATATTTGGCAGCTTGCGGACGCGGCAAACAGTTCTGACTTTATCCTAGTATTGATCCTGCTATGATAGAGCATGCCCATCAATCAGAGCCAGATCATTCTCGAAGCCAGGCGTCGCGAGTTCGGCGCCTTTCTGCGCTCCCGCCGGGAAAAGCTGACGCCCGCCAAGGTCGGGCTTCCGGAAGGGTTCCGGCGACGCACGCCAGGGCTCAGGCGCGAGGAAGTGGCGCTGCTGGCCGGTGTCGGTACCACCTGGTACACTTGGCTGGAGCAGGGGCGGGACGTTCGTCCCTCCGCAGAGGTTCTATCGGCGCTGGCCGACGCACTGCGGCTCGATCCGGTCGAGCGGCGGCATCTCTTTACGCTAAGTGATCGGCCATCTGTTGACACCCCGTCGCGCGGGCCTGAGGAAGTGCCGGATGCGCTAGTGCGCATGCTTGCAAGCCTTGCTGGCCAGCCGGCCTATGTTCTCGGCCGCCGCTGGGATGTGCTGGCCTGGAATGCCGCAGCTGTTGCAGTTTTCGGTGATTATGCCCTGCTGCAAGGGGATGCCCGCAACAGCGTCCATCGGGTATTTACCGACCCTGCCCACCGGCAGCTTCTTGTCGATTGGGAGATCGTGGCGGCGAATTCGCTGGCGATGTTTCGCGTCGACAGTGCCCGTTACGCCGGTGATCCTGATTTCCAGCGGCTGATCGCTACCTTGATGCAGGCGAGCCCCGAATTTCGCGCCTGGTGGCCGAGGCAGGATGTGCTGCGGCCGCTGACGGGTCACAAGCGTCTGCGCCATCCCGAGGGCGGCTTGATGACATTCGAATATACCGCGCTTGCCGTCATGGACCGTGCCGACATGAAGCTGGTCGTTTATACGCCGCTCGAAGAAGACGGGACGAGCGACGGGCTGAAACGTCTGTTGGGCGGTGCCAGCGCAGCGTAATCCGGCTTTCTGCGAACCCAACCGTCTTTTTTAGCTCTCCAGATCGTTCTTCAGCTGATCGAGGATGGAGAGGGCATGGCCGGCATAGGCGCTGATCCAGCGATCATGGATCTGCTTGATCGGCAGGCTATTCAGATGGTTCCAGCGCTCGCGACCATCCTTCTTGGCAATCACGAGATCAGCTTCTTCCAGCACTCTCAGATGCTGCATCACGGTGCAGCGGTCCATATCCGCGAAAGCTTCGCAGAGCGAGCCCGTCGTGCGCGGTGCATCCTTGAGCATGTCCAGGATTTCGCGCCGCCGCCGATGCGCAAGGGCCTTGAAAATGAGGTCGCTATCCGATTCGTTTGACACGTTATATTTTTATAACATAATGGGGCCATTCGCAATGGAGCGATAACGACAGACAAAATAATGGAGGAGATGCCATGACATTGAATGTTCGGATTTCAGGACGGATCGGCCGCAAGGTGGATGAAGTCTTCGATGCTGTCGTCAACCCGAAGAAGCTTTCGAGCTACTTCACCACCGTCGGCGGGGCGAGCGCGCCCCTGGTGGCGGGAACGACCGTCATCTGGTGGAAGAACGCCCCCGTCGAGGTCAATGAGGTGGAGGCCAACAAGCGCATCGTCTTTCACTGGGACGGCGGCACCGGCGAGGACGGCGTCCGTTATAGAACCAAAGTGGAGATGACCTTCGATGCGCTGGAGGATGGCGGCACGCTTGTCATCATCGAAGAAAGCGGCTGGCGCGAGGACGAGGCCGGCCGTCGCGGCACCTATCTGAACTGCGAGGGCTGGACGCAGATGCTCTGCTGCATGAAAGCCTTCGTCGAATACGGGATCAATCTGCGCGAAGGGTTCTTCCTCAGCGAGATGCGCGGCGAGCCGGCGGAGGCGCCGGATCGCTGAGTTCCGGCAAACCCGTATCGCCGGTCACTATCGTCTCGATCCCTTTCCTGGCTATCGGTCAGTGGCCCGGTGCCGATTTCGGTGCCGGGCCTATCTGTTTCCGGATTCTGCTACTGGGGAGGGCGGTTGATACCGTGCGATGGATATCCATCTCACGTTGTAGTAGGCTTCGGACAATCGGAAGAAGGGCGGTATTGGCGGTGGGGGCGCTCAGGATGGGATGGGAATATCACTTTTGTGTGTGGATAAGCCCAAAAGCCGGGTGAATGACAAAATCCTTTAAATAATAAGAGATTCATTGCTGGCGGGACGGGGCCTGCGCCAAAATTGCCTAAATTCAGAACGATGGAGCGCGCGTCACAACGGGCTTGTCGAAAGAAGTGTATAGGGCAACTCGAAGACGCGTCGTCGATGTTACTGAATATCCGGACAGTCGGAACCGGCGAAGATCACTATAAACAGGTAGAGCATGTCGAGCCCAATCGATCTGGAAAGTGCCGATGAGGAATTGGAAGAGCGTGGCGGTATCGTCGGTCTGTTGAACCGCTATCGCGCACTGATTGTCGCCGTTCTTACAGTCGCCGTCTTCTGCATCGCCGCCTATGCGATCTACGACCTGACGACCGAGGTGCGCTATGATGACGTCGTCCATGCCCTGACGACGACGAAGATCTCCTCGGTGCTGCTGGCGCTGCTGTTTACTGGCCTGAGTTTCGCCTCCCTGATCTTCTATGACCAGAATGCGCTCGAATATATCGGCAAGCGGCTGCCGTTTCCGCATGTCGCGCTGACCTCCTTCAGCGCCTATGCGGTCGGCAATACCGCCGGCTTCGGCGCACTCAGCGCCGGCGCGATCCGCTACCGCGCATATACCCGGCTCGGGCTGTCGCCTGACGACATCACCCGCGTCATCGCTTTCGTTACGCTCGCCTTCGGTCTGGGTCTGGCGTCTGTCGGCGCCATGGCGCTTCTGGTCATTGCCGACGAGATCGGCCCACTGATCAGCGTCGATGGCTTGTGGCTGCGGCTGATCGCTATCGCCATTCTCGCGGCGCTTGCTTTCGTGGTCTATGCCGGCCGCAATGGCCGCGAAGTGCGTATCGGTCCGGTTGCCGTGCGTCTGCCGGATTCGCGCACCTGGTCGCGGCAGTTTCTGGTCACCGCATTCGATATCGCGGCCTCGGCCTCCGTGCTCTATGTGCTGCTGCCGGAAACCTCCATCGGATGGCCGGGCTTCTTCGCGATTTACGCGATCGCCGTCGGGCTTGGCGTGCTCAGCCACGTTCCGGCCGGCTTCGGCGTGTTCGAGACGATCATCATCGCCTGGCTCGGCAGTTCCGTGAATGAAGATGCCGTTCTGAGTTCTCTGGTCCTCTATCGCGTCATCTACAACGTCATTCCGCTCGTCATCGCCATTGCCGCGATCTCGGTCGCGGAGCTGCGCCGTTTCGTCGATCACCCGGTGGCTTCGAGCATGCGCCGCATCGGCGCACGCCTGATGCCGCAGCTATTGTCGGCCTTTGCGCTGTTGCTCGGCATGATGCTGGTCTTTTCGAGCGTGACGCCGACGCCGGACCATAATCTGATCGTGCTATCGGACTATCTGCCGCTGTCCTTGGTCGAAAGCGCTCACTTTCTGTCGAGCCTTCTGGGGCTGGCAATCATCGTGGCCGCCCGTGGCCTCAGCCAGCGTCTCGACGGGGCGTGGTGGGTTTCGACCTTCTCGGCGTTGTTCGCCCTGTTCTTCTCGCTGCTGAAGGCCATCGCCATCGTCGAAGCCGGTTTGCTTGCCTTCTTCGTCTTCAGCCTCGTGGTCAGCCGTCGCCTGTTCAAGCGGCCGGCTTCGCTGCTTAACCAGACGTTGACGGCCGGTTGGCTCACGGCCATCGCGGTCGTCTGCATCGGCGCCATCGTCGTGCTGTTCTTCGTCTATCGCGATGTCGGATACAGCAACGAGCTTTGGTGGCAGTTCGAATTTGCCGATGAGGCGCCGCGCGGGCTTCGTGCGGCGCTCGGCATTTCCATCGTGTCCTCGGCGATCGCGATCTTCAGCCTGTTGCGTCCGGCAACGAAGCGGCCGGAGCCTGTCAGCGACGATGCGGTGGCGCGCGCCGTGGAAATCGTGCGCAAGCAGGGCGTTGCCGACGCCAATCTGGTGCGCATGGGCGACAAGAGCATCATGTTCTCGGAAAAAGGCGATGCCTTCATCATGTACGGCAAGCAGGGTCGCTCATGGATCGCCCTGTTCGATCCGGTCGGCCCGCGCCAGGCGCTGCCTGATCTGATTTGGCGCTTCGTCGAGACGGCGCGTGCTGCCGGCTGTCGCTCTGTCTTCTACCAGATCTCACCGGCACTTCTCTCCTATTGCGCCGATGCAGGCCTGCGGGCGTTCAAGCTCGGCGAACTTGCCGTGGTCAATCTTGCCAATTTCGAGCTCAAGGGCGGCAAATGGGCCAATCTCAGGCAGACGGCGAGCCGCGCGGTGCGCGATGGACTAGAATTTGCCGTTATCGAACCTCAAGATATACCCGATGTGCTGGATCAGCTCGCCCATGTCTCCGATACATGGCTTGCCGATCACAATGCCAAGGAAAAGAGTTTCTCGCTCGGTGCGTTCGATCCGGATTATGTGTGCTCGCAGCCGGTCGGCGTGTTGAAAAAGGATGGTAAGATCGTCGCTTTTGCGAATATTCTGATGACGGAGACCAAGGAGGAGGGATCCGTCGACCTGATGCGTTTTTCCCCTGATGCCCCGAAGGGTTCGATGGATTTTCTGTTCGTGCAGATCCTCGAATACCTCAAGGGTGAGGGATTTCAGCGTTTCAACCTTGGCATGGCGCCGCTGTCGGGCATGTCGAGACGGGAATCGGCGCCGGTTTGGGACAGGGTCGGGGGAACTGTCTTCGAGCACGGCGAGCGCTTCTATAATTTCAAAGGGCTTCGTGCCTTCAAATCAAAATTCCATCCCGAATGGCAGCCGCGCTACCTGGCTGTTTCGGGAGGGGTTAGTCCAATGATCGCGTTGATGGATGCCACATTCCTCATCGGGGGCGGACTTAAGGGGGTCGTGAGGAAATGATCTTGAAATACGCAATGTCATTGGCTTTCGCATGCGTGCTGTCGACGGGCCTGCTGATGTCGGGCCAAGCACGGGCTGAAGCCGACGATACAAAATATGATCTGGGCATGATCCCGGCGCCGCACATCATGCGACCGCACGGCAAGGTTTCGAACGAAGTTGTCCTGATTTCCGATCTCGCCGGCTGGGGCGACAAGGAGAAGGCTGTTGCCGACAAGCTCGTCGCCAATGGCTCGCTCGTCATCGGCATCGACTATCCGTCCTTTCTGGCCGCGCTCAATAATTACGACGTCAGCAAGAACGACGGCTGCATCTATATCGTCTCGGATCTGGAATCGCTCAGCCAGCAGGTGCAGCGCTCCTTTGCCGACAGCACCTATCAATTGCCTGTTATCGCCGGTGTTGGCGCCGGTGGCGCCATGGCGCTGACGATCGCGGCCCAGACGCCAGATGCGACCGTTGCCGGTACGCTGGCCGTCGACCCGACTGCGGGCGTCGGCCTGAAGCAGGAACTCTGCACGCCGGCCGAGAAGAAGACCGACGGCGATATGGTGTCCTTCGGTCTGCAGGAAGGCGCGCTGCCCAATCCTATTCTCGTGACCTTCACAGCGAATGCGCCGAAGGATGGCCGCGACCACGTTGCAGACATCCAGAAGGACCATCCCGAAGTCCAGACCACCGATTCCGACAATGCCGACACCTATGCGACGCTGGAGGCTTCGCTCGCCGATCTGATGAAGACGATCGACAGCTCGAAATCGCCGCTTGGATTGCCCCTTGACATCATGGAGACGACGCCGACCGAAGACACGCTCGCAATCGTCTATTCGGGTGATGGCGGCTGGCGCGACATCGACAAGGAAGTCGGCAGCTACCTGCAGGACCAAGGCATCCCGGTCGTGGGCGTCGATACCCTGCATTATTTCTGGACGGAGAAGGATCCGCAGCAGACGGCCAACGACCTCGGCCGGATCATCGACTTCTATACCAAGCGCTTCAAGGTCAAGCATGTGGTGCTGGTTGGTTATTCCTTTGGCGCCGATGTGCTGCCGGCGAGCTACAATCGCCTGCCTCAGGCCGAAAAGGACAAGATCGTCCAGATGTCGCTGCTGTCTTTGTCGCAGAAGGTCGACTATGTGATTTCGGTCATGGGCTGGCTCGGGGCCTCGAGCCAGGGCAAGGGCGGCGATCCCGTCAACGACCTCAAGTCGATCAATCCGAAGATGGTGCAATGCGTCTACGGCAAGGATGACGACGAGGATGTCGCCTGCCCGCTGCTGAAGGGCACGGGTGCGGAAGTCATCGCCATGGATGGCGGCCACCATTTCGATGACGATTACGAAGCCCTGGCGAACCACATCATCAATGGACTGAAGAGCCGCCTCGGCGAATAATGTGCTCATGGCGCGCGGCGTGTCTTGCTGCCGCGCGCCCTTTCTCACCTTCCCCCACGGTCTTCTGCCGACTTTTCCTGCGCGTTCGGCGCAGCATTTATTTGCTTCTTTCGACGGCTGCCGTTAGTCGGAAAGGGCACATCATGAGCGCCGCGTTTGCCGCAGCCGCTTATTGTCTTATCCAGAAAGGTTCGCCCTTGTCCGCTGCATCGAATTCCGCCTTCGCCAAGACCTATTCCGGCTTCCTGTTCGATATGGACGGCACGATCATCAATTCGATTGCCGCTGCCGAACGCGTCTGGGGTAATTGGGCACGCGCCCAGAGTCTTGATGTCGAGAAGTTCATGCCAACCATGCATGGCAAGCGCGGCGTCGATACGATCGGTCAGTTGAATCTGCCTGGCGTCGATCCGGTCGCGGAGGCGCTGAAGATCACCGAAGCCGAGATTGCCGATGTCGAGGGTGTGATCGCGCTGCCGGGCGCCGTCGATTTCCTTGCGTCTTTGCCGCCGGAGCGCTGGGCGATCGTCACCTCGTCGCCCTATCGGTTGGCGCTGGCGCGGCTTGACGCTGCCGGGATCCCCGTTCCGCGCTTCATGGTGACCGCCGAGGACGTGAAGGTCGGCAAGCCTGATCCGCAGTGCTATATCCTCGGCGCGCAGCGCCTCGGCCTCAGTCCATCGGAATGCCTGGTGTTTGAAGACGTCCTGGCCGGCGTCAAGGCAGGCGAGGCGGCTGGTGCGGATGTGGTGGTCATCACAGTGACGCATTCGCATCCGATCGAGACCGATCACACCACACTGCCGAATTATGAAAATGTTCGCGCACATGTGGATGGCGACGGAAAATTGTCGATCATCCGTAAAGGCTGATGCAGCCCGCTCCTTTCCGCGACCACGGCATGTCGCTTTCGTGCTTTGCAACGGGCCGCCGGCTCATTATGTTTTCCTGATATCATAGATATTTGCGAAGATCAGATGAGCAAAGAGCTGAAAGCCCAATACCGCAACGAGCGCCTTGCCGAGCGAGACGCCATTCCGGCAGAAGATCGTATTGAAAAGGGCCTGGCCATGGTCGTGCATGGCGGCGACGCCATCGATATCAGGCCGGGAGATATCGTCTCCGGCTTCCTGCCGATCCGTTCGGAAGTGGATATAAGGCCATTGATGGCGCGTCTGCGGGAGCGAGGGGCGCGGCTCTGTGTGCCTGTTATTCTTGATCGCAGCACGATCGTCTTTCGGGAGCTTGTCGCCGGGGTGCCATTGGTTCCGGTCGGATTCGGGACTTCCGGTCCGGGACCTGAAGCGGCAGTGCTGGACCCGGATATCATGCTCGTGCCGCTTTCGGCCTTCGACAAGAGCGGCCATCGCATCGGCTATGGTGCCGGTCATTACGACCGTGCGATCGAACGCCTGCATCAAAAAGGGTTGAATCCGCGGCTGATCGGCATTGCATTCGATTGCCAAGAAGTGCCATCAGTACCCGCTGAGCCGCATGATATCAGTCTTGACGCGATTTTGACCGAGAGCGGACTCAATTTCGTTTCGGAAGTGATTGGATAGCGAATGCGGCTGCTTTTTCTGGGAGATATGGTCGGCAAGACGGGACGGGTTGCTGTGTGGGACCGCCTGCCGGGCCTCGTATCCGACCTGAAGCTCGATTTCGTCATCGTCAATGGCGAGAATGCTGCCGGCGGCTTCGGCATCACCGAGGACATCTTCCTCGAGACAATCAATGCCGGCGCAGACGTCGTGACGACGGGCAACCATGTCTGGGACCAGAAGGAAGCCGTCGTCTTTTGCGAGCGCCACGACCAGTTTCTGCGCCCCGCCAACTATCCGGCCGGCACGCCCGGCCGCGGTTCCGGCCTCTATTACGCGCGTAACGGCGCGCGCGTGCTCGTTGCCAACATCATGGGCCGCGTCTTCATGCATCCGGAGCTCGACGATCCCTTCAAGTCGGCAGAAGCCATCCTCGATGCCTGCCCGCTGAAAGAGCAGGCGGATGCCATCGTCTTCGACTTCCATGCGGAGGCGACGAGCGAAAAGCAGTGTTTCGGTCACTTCGTCGATGGCCGCGCGAGCTTCGTCATTGGCACGCATACGCATGTGCCGACTGCGGACGCACAGATCCTGAATGGTGGCACCGCCTATATGTCGGACGCTGGCATGTGCGGCGATTACGATTCCTCGCTCGGCATGGAAAAGGAAGAACCGCTCAACCGTTTCATCTCGAAGATGCCGAAGGGACGTTTCGAGGCGGCGTCGGGGCCAGCCACCATCTGCGGTGTCGGCGTCGAGATTTCCGACGCGACGGGATTGGCTGAGAAGATCGCGCCGCTCCGGCTTGGACCGCGGCTTGCAGAGACCATTCCGGACTTCTGGCGCTGAGCGCTGCACGATAATTCATCATCGGCATATGATGACGCGATTGTGAGCAATCGTGCCTGAATGTCGCTGGACCTGTTTCGGATCGTGCCGCATCCTCTCGTCACTATCAGGCTTGAGGGGTGGCATGATGCCGCGATTTCCTGTCCTTGCCGTGTTCTTCCTGATAATGTTCCTTGGCTTGGGCGCGGCTGACGCCCAGCAAAAGCCTTCTCGTCCGCAACCAAGCCAATGCCAGGCGATCGCGCAATCCCTGCCCAAGGCAACATTCGCCAGCTTTTCTCCTCCTGGTCCGACGCTTGCCAATGATCCCGTCGATGGCCCCATCAACGGCGACGTGAAGATCACGTTCCTCGGTCACGCAACGCTCTTCATTGAAACGCCCGGCGGCGTTTCCATCGCCACGGATTACAGCGGCGCCTACTCGCCGCCCTATACGCCCGAGGTCGTCACGATGAACAAGGCGCATCCGAGCCACTACACGCTGACGCCGGACCCGGCGATCAAATATGTGCTGCATGGATGGAGCGACGTGCCCGGGGAGCCGGCAAAGATCCGCATGACTGTGGGAGATACGCTGATCCGCAATGTCGTCACCGATATTCGCTCCTGGGGTGGCGGCATCGAAGCCAACGGCAATTCGATCTTCATCTTCGAGGTAGCGGGTCTTTGCATCGGACATCTGGGTCATTTGCATTTCGAGCTCACCGACCAGCAATATGCCGAGATCGGTCGCCTCGATGTCGTGATGGTGCCGGTCGACGGCGGCCTGACCATGGGGGCGGACAGCATGAGCCGTGTGGTGAAAAGGCTGCGCTCGTCACTCATCCTGCCCATGCACCGCTGGGGGCCGCCAGTCGATCAGTTTCTCGCCTTGTTCGGTCCCGACTTCGACGTCGCCTATGCGCCGACACCGAGCGTCACGGTGTCGGTGAAGACCTTGCCGCGCAAGCCGCTGATCTATGTGCTCAAGGGACTGTGACCATCTCGATCGCGACCGTTCTCCATCCCCATTATCCGGCTTTTTACTTGAATGAGGGCCGCTTCGCTCTTATAAGGCGGCCATTCCCAACAAAAGACGTGAACAGGGGTGCCATGGCTGGCCATTCACAGTTTAAAAACATCATGCACCGCAAGGGTCGTCAGGACTCGGTGCGTTCGAAAATGTTCTCGAAGCTGGCGCGCGAAATCACGGTCGCTGCCAAATCGGGCCTGCCCGACCCGACCATGAACGCGAGCCTGCGTCTGGCGATCCAGAACGCCAAGGCGCAGTCGATGCCGAAGGACAATATCGACCGTGCCATCAAGAAGGCTTCCGGTGCCGATACCGAGAATTACGATGCGATCCGTTACGAGGGCTACGGTCCGGGCGGCACGGCGATCATCGTCGAAGCGCTGACCGATAACCGCAACCGCACGGCATCCAACGTTCGCTCGATCTTCACGAAGGCCGGCGGTGCGCTTGGCGAAACCGGTTCGGTGTCCTTCTCCTTCGATCACGTCGGCGAAATCACCTACAAGCCTTCCGCCGGCGATGCCGACAAGGTCATGGAAGCGGCGATCGAAGCCGGTGCCGATGACGTCGAAAGCGATGAAGAAGGCCATGTGATCATCTGCGCCTTCGAATCTCTCGGCGAAGTCGCCAAGGCGCTCGAAGCGACGCTCGGCGAAGCCGAAACCGTGAAGGCGATCTGGCGCGCGCAGAACAACGTGCCGGTCGACGAAGAAAAGGCCCAGTCGCTGATGAAGCTCATCGAAAACCTTGAAGACGATGACGACGTTCAGAACGTCTATTCGAACTTCGAAGTTTCGGACGAAGTCATGGCCAAGCTCTCGGCCTGATCCCTTTCGATCATTCAGAAAAGCCGGCTGCAGCGATGCGGCCGGCTTTTTGCGTTATGGGGCTGTCGCACGGATAAAATCGTCGCGGAAGGTGGCGAGATCCGGTGCGGCGACATCGGAGACAGCCCAAAAGACCAGCCCGTCGGCATGCCATTCGACGAAATTATAGCCCTCCTTCTCGGCATTGGTTTTGGCTCCCGCAGCGCCCGGCCAGACGAAGAGATTGATGACATGGCCGTGCCGGCGATAGATCAGCGCCACCACCACCCGGCCATCGAGATAATCCACCCTGCCGCCGACGAGAGGGAAGCCCTGGGCTGCCAGATCGACTACGGGCGGGGAGAAATCGATCTTGCCGTTGAACCATGGTTTGACCGTGTGCTGGTCTGCGGTCAGCACGTCGGTGAGGTGATCGGCGAGCATCGAGCGCACATGGCTTGCGAGAAGCTGATCCTCGATCGTCTGGCTCTGCTGCGGCACGTTCAGTACCAGCATGAGGCTTGCCGCAAGGACGGCAAGCGAGGGCACGAAACTCCATTCGCGAACCAATCGCCACACGTGCTGCCACGGGCTCTCCGTTTGGCTCGCAGCCGTGGTTGCGCGCCTCATCATGGATTGCTCCAGCGTCAGTGCCGCCTGCACGCGGGCATGGACGGTATCAGGCGCCTGCCATTTGACGCCTTCGCGTGCGGAAAGACGCTTGACCATCAGGGCATTCTCCATCTCGCCGGCGCAGTCCCGGCAGGTCGCCAGATGCGCCTCGAAACGAGCCGCGTTGGCTGCGTCCAGCTCGCCGTCAATGAAGCCGTGCAGCAGATCGTTCCATTCACCGTGATCATTCTCTTCAGCGCCGCTCATCGTACCGCCCCTTTTCCTTCGAGGCTGCGCCAGACTTCGCCAAAATCACGGCGGGCGCGGGCGAGGCGCGACATGACGGTGCCGATCGGCGCATCGATGATCTCGGCGATTTCCTTGTAGGAGAGATCCTCGAGTTCGCGCAGGACCAGGACCTCGCGCATGGCATCGGGCAGCCTGTTGATGACCTCGCGCACGCGCTGCGTTTCCGACTTGCGCATGAAGGCCGCCTCCGGCGTATCCTCCTCGGAGGCGGGATCGGGGGAGGGCGAGCCTTCATCCGAATCCCTTTCGTTGGTCATAGGCTGCTCGTAGCGCGTCTTGCGCCGGCCCTCCTGCAGCCAGGCATGATAGCAGTTGCGGACGATGGTGAAGGTCCAGGCGCGGGCATCGCCATCGCGAAAGCCGCCAAAACCGCGATAGGCACGCAGATATGCCTCCTGCACGATATCTTCAGCGGCATCGGCATCGCGGCTCAGGAAGCGCGCGAAATTATAGGCGGCGTCCAGATGCGGGATGATCGTTTGCTGGAAGCGGCGCATAGTCTCGTCGGGCAAGGCGATCGCGCGCTTTGAAGACGCGGCATGCGACGATGGCTCTGCCGTCGCTGCGAGGACGGCGTGTTTGATCGTTTTCGGTCCAGCAAGGAAGGCGCGTAGGCGGCTTAGAAGCCACCCCAGCTTGCCAATCGCGGTGTCTTGCGGCGGGCGCCAGCTCCATGTCCGGAACTCGTCGCCAAGCGTCATCGAAGTCATAAATCGGGCGTCTGTCATCATGATCCCCGCAAAACGCCGATGCCGACTGTAAGCCTCGGATACGGTGCTTGCAATGTTGCCTGCGATACTAGATCGCGCCTGCGCGGATTTTATTCCCGATCGGATGCAAAAAATTGCAGATCCCGGATGCGGCCGTCGGCGGCTCCACCGCTTCAATCCATGTCGGTTAAAATAATGCCATATATCTCAATGACTTGTGAGAAATCTTCGCGCGTTGGGGAATAAGCGCTCATCACCGTCGATCTTCTTCCTCAGTGGATGGCCGGAATCGCTTGCGACCTCCACCTGGCCCGAAAAGCCATAACCCCTGAGGAGATATTGCGATGTTTGATATGACCCGCCGCGCCGTGCTCGGCACGGCCGCAGCTGCGGCAGCCTTCGGGCTGTCGTCGAAGCTCGAATTCATCCCGCAAGCCTTTGCCGCCACCCCGCTGGAGCCGACGGTCGGCTTTTACAAATACAAGGTCGGGTCGGTCGAGGTCACGGCGATCTATGACGGCATCTGGCGCAAACCGCACGATCCGGCCTTCATCAAGAATGCTTCCGTCGAAGACACCAAGGAAGCGCTTTCCAAGGCTGGTCTGACGACGGATTTCATGCCCATTCCGCTGACGGTCGTCGTTCTCGATATCGGCGGGCGCAAGATCATGATGGATGCCGGCTCGGGTGTCGGGCAATGGCAGACCAACGCCACGCATCTGCCGGCCAACATGGCGGCGGCCGGTATCGACTACAAGAAGATCGACACGGTCATGATCTCGCATTTCCACCCGGACCATGTCTGGGGCCTGATGGAAAAGGGAACCAATGCGGCCGTCTTTCCGAATGCCGAGTTGGTCGTCAATGCGGCGGAATACAAGTGGTGGACCGACCCCGGCCGTGTCGACAAGCTGGCGGAGGGTCGCAAGGAAGCCGGCCGGCGCATCGCCTCGGTCTTCCCGACATGGAAGAACTGGAAGCTGGTCGAGGATAACGCGGAAGTGGTCCCCGGCGTGCACATGCTGGCTGCCTATGGCCATACGCCGGGTCATTCGGTCTTCCTCATCGATGGCGGCAGCGAGCAGCTGATGGTCTCGGCCGACATCATGTATGTGCCGGCGCTGCTCGCACCCCATCCGGAATGGCAAGGCGCCTATGACCAGGATGGCCCGATGGCTGTCGCCACCCGCCGCAGGCTGATCGATCGCATCATTGCCGACAAGATCAGGATCTGCGGCTCGCATTTCCCATTCCCGGGCTCCGGCACCTTCGTCAAGGACGGCAACGCCTACGGTTTCACCCCCACCACCCAGGCCTGAGCGGCCAAAAACAGGAGCAAATACCATGTTCAGACATGCCATTTTCGGGATCGCCGGCCTCTGCGCTGCCGCCATCCTGCCCATTGCCACAGCAGGCCTCGCCTTCGCCGTCGACAATATGGAATCGACCGATGCGCCGGACCTGACCTCCGTGCGTACCAAGATCGATGCGAAGGACTATGCCGGCGCACTCGCCGAGCTTCGCGATATTGCCGAGGAGCACCAGCAGGCCGATGTCTACAATCTGATGGGGTTCACCCTGCGCAAGACCGGCGACTTCAAGACGTCGCTCACCTACTACACCAAGGCGCTGGAACTGCAGCCGGATCACAAGGGCGCGCACGAATATCTCGGCGAACTCTATGTCGAGACCGACGATATGCCCAAGGCCCGCGAACAGCTGGCAGTACTCACCAAGCTCTGCCCGGCGGGATGCGAGGAGCTTGAGGACCTGACCAAGGCAATCGCCGCTAGGGGAACCGACTAAAGTCCGGCCGCAATCGATCCGGCGGCATTTCGCTCGTTCATGTCGAGGGATGCCGCCGGACAGGATCGGAAGCCGCACGAATATCGATGGGAAGGAGAAAGGTCATGGAATTCGAAGAGGAGAATGCCGTTCTTGTGAATATGGCCGATATGGCATTGCTGTTCGGCCGCCTGCTGCTATCGCTGCTCTTTCTGGAAGAAGGCATCGAACTTGCCGGCAATCTCGACACCACATTGGCGGCCATGGCGAGGCTTGGCGTTTCGGCTCCCATCGCCATTGCCACCATCGTGCTACAGCTTGGCGCCGGCTTCGCCATCGCGTTCGGGCTGATGACTCGGCTGGCGGCATTTGGCCTTGGCCTGTTCTGCGTGCTGACGGCGCTGCTCTTTCACACCAACTTCGCCAGCCACAACGAATTGCTGCATTTCGAAAAGGACCTGGCGATCGCAGGCGGCATGTTCGCGCTGATCGTCGCAGGCGCCGGCAAGCTGTCGCTCGACATGCTCATCCGGCGTCACTGGAATACGAGGCTCGTGGCTTGAGCCCGCCGGTCGCCCGGTGAGCCGTACGGGCTGGATCGGCTCACCGGATTAGACCGTTCGCTTTCGAAAGTCAGGAGACTTTCTTGAAGCTTGGAAGCGTCGCGAAGAGTTCCACCGACTTCAGGCGTGCCTCGATGTCATGAATCGGCATCGATATGATGACTTCATCGGCTTCCGTATCCTTGATGAATTGCGAAAGCTTCGCCTCCGCTGTTGCCGGCGAACCGACTACGGCATAGCGCAGCGTATTTTCCACATTCAGCTTTTCCATCGGCGTCCAGAAATCGTCCATGTCGCGGCGCGGGCGCGGGAAGGGGCCGCGCACGTTACGGCGGAGATTGACGAATTGCTGCTGTGCGGAGGTGAAGTGATACTGCGCTTCTTCATCCGTCTCCGCCACCGCTCCCATCACGCCGACCATGACATAGGGCTTGTCGAGCGTGGCCGAAGGCGTGAAACGCTCGCGATAGATGGCGATGGCATCCATCAAGGCTTCCGGGGCGAAATGCGAAGCGAAAGCATAGGGCAAGCCCAGCATAGCGGCGAGGTGGGCGCTGTAGAGGCTGGAGCCGAGCAGCCAGATAGGGATATTGGCGCCATGGCCGGGAACGGCGAGGATGATCTGATTGTCGTCCGCGGGGCTGAAGAGGTGCTGCAGTTCGACGATATCCTGCGGAAAGCTCTGCGCGCCGGCATCTATATTGCGCCGCAGGGCCTGCGCCGTACGCATGTCGGTGCCCGGGGCGCGGCCGAGGCCGAGATCGACGCGGCCGGGAAACAGCGCCTCCAGCGTGCCGAATTGCTCGGCAATGACCAGCGGCGAGTGGTTCGGCAGCATGACGCCGCCCGAACCGATGCGGATGCGTGAGGTTGCCGCGCCGACATGGCCGATGACGACCGATGTCGCGGCGCTGGCGACACCCGGCATGCCGTGATGCTCGGCAAGCCAGAATCGGTTGTAGCCCAGTTCTTCCGCCTTCTGCGCCATGCACTTCGAACTCTCGAAGGATTGGCTGATGGTGCTGCCTTCGGCAACGGGCGAAAGATCGAGGATGGAAAAGGGGACCATGGCAAGAAACCTGCGTGGTGGAAGGGAGGGTTGCTTGCACATGTAGGAGCGCTGTCCGCCTATTCCAAACCCATCGCCGTAATTTCGTCACGATGTTTTCAGCGCGGCTTTGGCAACCGCAATCCGTGCCTTGTTTTTGTTTTGTTCACATTTTTCTGGCACATGTCGGGCCTGAAAGATAGGTTGGCTTATGCAGAATACGATTCGCATCATCGGCATCGATCCAGGCCTGCGCCGCACCGGCTGGGGTATCATCGATACGCTTGGCAATTCCCTGCGCTTCGTGGCGTCGGGAACGGTGACTTCGGATGGCGATATGGATCTCGCATCCCGCCTTTGCCAACTGCATGACGGGCTCGCTGACGTCGTCCACAGCTACAAGCCGGATGAGGCCGCCGTCGAACAGACCTTCGTCAACAAGGATGCTGTTGCGACTTTGAAGCTCGGCCAGGCGCGCGGCGTCGTCATGCTGGTGCCGGCACGCGCCGGCCTGCCAGTGTCGGAATATGCACCGAATGCGGTCAAGAAGGCCGTGATCGGCGTCGGTCATGGCGAGAAACAGCAGATCCATATGATGCTGAAAATCCTGATGCCGAAGGTGGAATTCAAGGGCAATGATGCAGCCGATGCGCTCGCCATTGCCGTCTGTCATGCCCATAACCGCGGTGCCAGCCGGCTGCGGCAGGCAGCATTGGCAGGATAGTTTGTTCTTGACTTGTTCCCGGTGGATCGCTAAGTATTACTGAAGAGGTATTACTATGCGCGTGACGGAAAAAGGTCAGGTGACCATCCCGAAGGAAATTCGAGACAGGCTGGGCATTGTCCCAGGTTCGGAGGTTGATTTCATCGCTTCCGGCGGCGGCGCTATGCTCGTCAAAATCGGGGAAGCGTCGGATCCAGCCATTCGCGATTTCGACGATTGGCTCGAGCGCGTCAGGGGCACCATTGACCTTGGTGGCATGACAACGGACGAATTTATGGAGTTTCTGAGAGGGCCGCGTGACGACATCGACCCTCATTGATACCAACATTTTCATCGATATCCTCGGCCCGGCTTCAGTTCAAAGGCAATGGTCGGCCAAACTCTTGAAACAATGTGTCAGTGAAGGCGATCTCGTCATCAGTCCGGTGGTGTGGTCAGAACTCGCTGCCTCTTCTTTGAGTGAAGAGGAATTGACGATCGCTTTGTCCTGGCTCGATATGAAGCGCGAGGCCATACCTTTCGAGGCGGCGTTTCGAGCCGGAAAAGCGCATCGCCTCTATCGGCTTGCCGGAGGACAACGGGAAAGAACACTTCCGGATTTCCTAATCGGTGCCCATGCCGAATGGCGAAGGCATAGGCTGCTGACGCGCGATGCCTCGCGCTATCGCTCCTACTTTCCCTCGCTCGACCTCATCACCCCAGAAACCCATCCCTGACGGACATCATCCATGATCGGCAAGCTGAAAGGCACAATCGAAGAGATCGGCGAGGACTATGTGCTCGTGGATGTGCACGGCGTCTGCTACGTCGCCTATTGTTCGGCTCGGACGCTGTCGAAGCTCGGTTCGGTTGGCGAGGCCTGTATTCTTTTCATCGAGACCTATGTTCGTGAAGACCAGATCCGGCTCTTCGGCTTCATGACGGCGCTGGAGCGCGAATGGTTCAACATCGTGCAGACGGTTCAGGGTGTCGGTGCGAAGGTGGCGCTGGCGCTGCTGTCGACGCTGACGCCCGCCGAGCTTGCCAATGCGATCGCCCTGCAGGATCGCGCCGCCGTCTCGCGGGCGCCGGGTGTCGGCCCCAAGGTCGCCATGCGCATCGTGACGGAACTGAAGAACAAGGCGCCGGCTTTTGCCGGCGACGCGGCCAATATCGCGCTCAAGCAGGAACTGGGCGAAGGCGTTGCTGCAGCACCCGTGGCCGATGCCGTTTCGGCGCTGACCAATCTCGGCTATTCCCGCGATCAGGCGGCCAATGCCATCGCCGCGGCGATGAAGGCGGCCGGCGAGGGCGCCGATAGCGCCAAGCTGATCCGGCTCGGCCTCAAGGAACTCGCGCGGTGAGGCTTTGCACCTTTCGCAATCCTGACTATTGTCGCAAAGCTGAGAAATCGGGCCTCGGCACTCCTTCGTCACAAAGTATTCTTGAGGCGGTGGATGTGATAACGCCGTCGGCGCAGGAGCCGCAAAACGCATACCGGGAATGGAACCTCTGACATGAGTGAAGCCGCACGTCTGATATCGCCGGAAAAGCGGGGCGAAGACATCGATGCGACGCTCAGGCCGCAATCGCTGGACGAATTTACCGGCCAGGCGGAAGCGCGCGCCAATCTGAAGGTCTTCATCGAGGCGGCCAAGGGGCGCGGCGAGGCGCTGGATCATGTGCTGTTCGTCGGTCCGCCCGGCCTCGGCAAGACGACATTGGCGCAGATCATGGCGAAGGAACTCGGCGTCAATTTTCGCTCGACGTCCGGCCCGGTCATCGCCAAGGCGGGCGATCTTGCGGCGCTGCTCACCAATCTCGAAGAGCGCGACGTGCTCTTCATCGACGAAATCCACCGTTTGAATCCGGCTGTCGAGGAAATCCTCTATCCGGCCATGGAGGATTTCCAGCTCGATCTGATCATCGGCGAAGGCCCGGCGGCGCGTTCGGTGAAGATCGATCTCGCCAAGTTCACTCTGGTCGCGGCCACGACCCGTCTCGGCCTGCTGACGACACCGCTGCGCGACCGTTTCGGTATTCCGGTACGTCTAAGTTTTTATACAGTCGAAGAGCTGGAGCTGATCGTCCGGCGTGGTGCGAGGCTGATGGGTCTTGGTATGACCGATGAAGGCGCGCGCGAGATTGCAAGACGCGCCCGCGGCACGCCACGCATCGCTGGCCGACTGCTGCGGCGCGTGCGCGATTTCGCTGAGGTCGCCAAGGTCGAAGCGGTGACGCGCGAGATTGCCGACGAGGCACTGACACGGCTTCTCGTCGACAATGTCGGCTTCGATCAGCTCGACAAGCGCTATCTCAACATGATCGCAGTCAATTTCGGCGGCGGCCCTGTCGGTATCGAGACCATCGCCGCTGGCCTTTCCGAGCCGCGCGACGCGATCGAGGATATTATCGAGCCCTATATGATCCAGCAGGGCTTCATTCAGCGTACGCCGCGCGGCCGTGTTTTGACCGCGATCGCCTGGAAACATCTCGGCCTGCAGCCGCCCAAAGACCTGGAGGCCGCGCAGTTCGGGTTGTTCCGGGAGGGCGATTGAATGCTTGGCCGTCGTGCCTTCCTGAAGCTTTTCGGCGGCAGCATATTCGGTTTGATGGCACTCGGGGGATATGCCCTCGGATACGAGCCGGTCGTTCGGCTGAATGTTACCCGCTACGCGCTGACACCGCCAGGATGGGCGCCTGGGCTGAAGCTCAGGATCGTCGCGCTTGCCGATTTCCATGCCTGTGAGCCGTGGATGAATGCCGAGCGCATCGCATCGATCTGTGCCCATGCCAATGAGCTTGGTGGCGACATCATCGTGCTGCTCGGCGATTACACATCGGGAACCGATCTCATTACCAACCGTGTCGATCATCGCATCTGGGCGGCTGAATTGGCGAAGCTGAAGGCGCCGCTCGGCGTCCACGCCATCATCGGCAATCACGACTGGTGGCACGACGCGACCGCCCAAAGGACTGGCCGTGGCCCGACGTTCAGCCATCGGGCATTGGAAGCTGTCGGCATCGAAGTCTATTCCAACCGAGTGGCGCGTCTGGAGAAGAATGGACAAGGCTTCTGGCTTGCCGGCGTCGAGGATCAGCTGGCCCTGCGTCGCAGCATGCGCTGGAAGAGGCCGCTTACCAAGGGGCTTGACGATCTCGGCGGCACGCTGGCGCAGATCGGTGACGACGCACCAGTCATCCTCATGGCCCATGAGCCCGATATCTTTCCTGCCGTTCCCCAGCGCGTGTCGCTCACTTTGTCGGGGCATACGCATGGCGGGCAGGTGAGGATTTTCGGCTGGTCGCCCTATTCACCTTCGCGCTACGGCGACCGGTATGTCTACGGTCATATCGTCGAGGAGGAACGCCATATCATTGTGTCGGGCGGCCTCGGCTGCTCTATCGCGCCAGTACGCTTCGGCGTTCCGCCGGAGATTCTGGTAATCGACCTGGGATAGAGGATCATGCCGAAGCGCAAACTCATCAGATTGAATGCCTACCGAACACGCTTCCAGATGCGCGTCGCAGGCCTCGGCTTTCGCGACGGCCATGTCCTGGTGCATCGAGCCGTACATGAGCCTTTCTGGACTTTTCCCGGCGGTCGCGCGGAGATCGGCGAGACCTCGGACGAGACATTGCAGCGGGAGATGATGGAGGAGCTCGGCGTTAACGTTACGGTCGGGCGCCTGCTGTGGTCGGTCGAGAATTTTTTCCATTACGAGCAGCTCGACTGGCACGAGCTCGGCCTCTACTATCTGATGAATATCCCTGCCGACTTTCCCTTCGACCCCGCGAAGATCGTGCATCGAATCCAGGATGGCGACAACGATCTGGAATTCAAATGGGTGCGAGCGACGCGCGAGGCGCTGGTTGCGCTCGACATCCCGCCCTATTTCATCGCCGAGGAAATCGAAAACCTGCCGCTGACGTTTCGTCATCTCGTCTGGCGGGATGGGGATCTCGACAAGGCTTAGGGGAGGCTTATGTCCGCTTTCGATCCGGTTCGCAGCTTTCGCAAGCTCGCCTATAACAATGCCTTGGCGAATGTCCGGCTTCATCGGGCTTGTGCGGCTCTGCTGCCGGGCGAATTCGAGGCCAAGCGTGTCAGCTTCTTTCCGTCGATCAAGGCAACGCTCAATCATATCCTGACGGTCGATTGGTTCTACGTCGATGCGCTGGAAGGCGGCACTCTGGGCCTCAAAGCCTTTGACATCGACGAGCCTTATGACCGGCTGGACGGGTTGAGCCGGGAGCAGGCCGACGTCGATCGCAGGCTGGTCGCTTTTTGTGAGGGGCTGACGCCGGAAACCGCGATGCGGATCATCGATATCCAACGCTACGGCCGCATCCAGCGGGAGAGGGCGGACGATGTGCTAAACCATCTGTTCCAGCATCAGACGCATCATCGCGGGCAGGTGCATGCCATACTGGCCGGAACCAGCGTCGCGCCGCCGCAGCTCGACGAGTTCATCGTTTCCGACGATGCGCGTTTCAGAGGCGAGGAATTGGCAGTGCTCGATTGGGACGAGACGAAGCTGATGCGCTGAAACCGGCTTGTCGAGGCGCCGATTTAGCCAGTGTCTCTATCGTTTGCTTGAGCAGGGAGGTTCCGCCAGCTTGCCATCCAAGCGCACGGATTTTCGCCGTATCCATGACAGAGACCGCGCCGAGCTCCGCAGGCTGCGGCAGCGCGTGCGGACAGCCTGTCGCGCTCTGTAGATGGCTAAGAATCTCGTGCGTGTCGGTGAGAATATCCGACAGGTTGAAGGCTTCACCGTCTATACGGCCGGCTTCCGTTTCCAGCAGAAGACGAACCGCACGGCCGACGTCCCGGCCGTGAACTTCGGTTCCGGCGCGCGACGGAACTGGCTTGCCGCTTAGATAGTCGTCGAACAGGTCATCCCATTTATTGGGGCGAAGGTCGCCATAAACGCCGGTTGCCCTGAGGCTCGCGGTGGCAAAGCCAGGCGTGGACAGAGAGAACAGCGCGTGCTCGGCATCACGTTTGATTTCACCATAGAGTGTGTTCGGCTTCGTACTCGCCTCGGTCAGTTCCTGTCCGACGATGCCATCGCCGTAGACGGCGCGCGAGGACAGAAAGATGCAGCGACGGATGCCGGCCTTTTTCGCCGTCTCGAACAGCTTGACCGTCCCGTTGAGATTGAGACGGCGAAAGCTTTCCGGATCTTCGCCCTCGCCACCGCGATACTTGGCGGCGACATGGTTGAAGGCCGCGTGCACGAAGAGATAGGCGTCGTCGAAAGCGCGGCTTTGATTTTCTGCCGGATCGAGGCTCAAAGGAACGAAGGAGACCGGATGCGAAAAAAAGCCTAATGGAGGCGGGCTGCGACCGCCGATCACAACCTTGTATCCGGCCGATAGCAACTCCTCGGCGATATATCGGCCGACGAGACCCGCTCCGCCTGAAATCAGTACTTTCATGCCGCCGCTTTCGGATTTGCGAGCGTGGCAATATCGGGCATGTTCTGACCGGAATGGAAGCTATGCCATAGCTCGATCAATGGCTTCAGCTGTTCGGCCTTTGGGTGATTTTGCTCCCAGGGCTTCTCATACTGGTAATGCAGGATCGAGACGCTGTTCCAGTTCCAGAGCTCGGGCATGCTGAACCATACATATTGCAGCATGTTCATAAAGACGGGCAGCCCGTGCCAATCCGGGAAAAAGGCCTCGAGAAAGGTCTGGTCGGTGCGCCGCCAGAAGACGTCGGGGCAATCGAGCCGTTCCAGCATGTGCCGAAAAGTCGCAAGCGACGGCTTGGCGACGAAGACGCCGGAATTCAGCCGGTGGAAATCGGCAAGGCTCTCGTAGACGTTCGGTGCTGCCGAAAATTCAGGGTAATCGAAGAGCCTATCGACGTTGCGCAGCACCAGCGCATCCGCATCGATGAAGACGCAGGTGTCGTATTCGATCAGCTGCCAGAGCCTGAGCTTGCAGAAATTGTCGAGCGGCGTGTGGAAGGAGGGCTTGCGGCCCTTGGTGAAGGGAGCCGCTGTGTGAAGATTGCCGCGGGCATGCCGCTCATTGAAGGCATCCGAAAGCGGAAGATGCTCAACTTCCACCAGCCGGCAGTCGAGCGCTGCCAATGGGGCAAGGTCGTTTTCACCAACCCCTTCCGTATGCAGCACGACGATATCGGCTTTGGTGCCGCTGTGGACGATCGAACGCGCCAGCGCCAGTGCGCCCATGGCGTAATCGGCATTCGTGACGAGCGTCACGAATGCCTGCCCGGCACGCGGCCGGCTCTGTGCACGCAGACCCTGCAGCAGTTCGCTTCCCGGCATCATGACACGGACTTCAGCCTCTTACCCTCGGGATCATGGTTGACCGTCGCGGCGAGGTCCTTGGTCCAGGCTGAGACGGCGGGGATGCGCGACCGATCGACGCGATAGGCATATTTCCTGGCGACATCGACGATTTCGCTAAGCAGGCCGGCTTCGAGCGTGATCGGCGCCAGGCCGAGATCGAGGAATTTCTCGTTCTTGACGATCAGGTCGTTTTCGGGCGCTTCCTTGCGCGGATTGGGCAGGCGCACGACTTCCGCACCGCTCATCTTGGCGATCATATCGGCAAGATCGCGCACGCGATGCGTTTCCGTCATCTGGTTGAAGATTTCGACGCGGGCGCCGCGAGCGGGCGGGTTCTTCAGCGCCAACTCGATGCAGCGCACCGAATCCTGGATATGGATGAAGGCGCGGGTCTGGCCACCGGTGCCGTGCACGGTCAAGGGATAGCCGATCGCCGCCTGGATGAGGAAGCGGTTGAGCACCGTGCCATAGTCGCCG